>NZ_JADIJM010000002.1:0-509701 GCF_017355315.1 Achromobacter sp. SD115
CCGCCAGGCGCGGCGGGATGAATGGGCAACGCCGCAAGAGCAATGGGTGCTGCCGAAAGCCGCGGGCGAAGGCGCTCACGGCGGCCCGCTCAGTTCAGTTCGCTGGGGGCAACGCCATAGCGCTCGCGGAACGCCGTGGCAAAGTTGGTGGCGTGCCGGTAGCCCACGCAATGCGCTGCCTGCTGCACGCTGCAGCCCCGCGCCAGCTGCTCGCGGGCGACTTCCAGGCGGCGCTCGCGCAGCCAGGCGAAGACGGAACACTGGTAGGCCGCGCGGAACTTGGCGCGCAGGGTGCTGGGACTCATGCAGGCCAGCTTTGCCAGATCCTCCAGGGTGTGCTCCTCGCCGGGTGCGCTGTGCAGCCGTTCCCGTACCCGCTCAAGCAACTGCCGGTCGCGTCGCGACACCGCGCCGACCTCGGGCTCCCGCTGGTCCAGCGACGCCAGCGCATGCGCCAGAAGTTGCGCGCCGACGCCCTCGCGCAGCATGGCGCGCAGCGGGTCGTCCCAGCGGCATTCCAGCAGATGTTCTATGGCCTGCATCAGGTGCGCCTGCACTTGCCAGCGCCGCAGCCGGAAGGCGGGGGTGCGCAAGACTTTGCGGATCTGGTCGCTGAAAGGGTCGTCGTCCGCGCCGTCCGGTTCGGACAGCGACAGATTGACGCTGCGCAGCCGTTGGCCTGCATGGTGGATGCCGGTCATGGCGACCGTATCGCCGTAGGCGGCGCTGACGCCGCTTTGGGCGACGAGCTGCAGGTCGTCATGGCCGCCGACGCGCGCCTGGGCCTGCCCCTGCAGCATGACGATGGCCGAAAAGCGGGGCGTCATGACGGAGGTCGATTCGTAATGGTGATGCACCAGCACGTCGGACATGACCAGCGTCAGGCCAGGCCGGATCGCATGCTCTTCGACGCGGCCCTCGGCGATGCAGACGGTATCCGGATCGGCGCCTGCGGGGTCGAACCCGGGCAACTGGTAGCGGAAACCGTTATGGCCGCCCAGGCGGTTGAAATCGGCGACGGTGAATCGGACAGTGGGGAAGGAAGGATTCAATGGCGTCACTCGCGCTGCGGGTTAAGCCCTCGGGCGTCGGTCTGGGGAGGCGGCGGGGTTCAAATGAGAATAGCATATATTCGCATTGATGCGCCGGCATGGCGGAGCCTCTCAGGGCGCGGCGCAATCTCCCAACTGGTCGCCCATGATGTCGCGGTACCACTCGTGGAAATGCAGCATGCCGTCTTCCATGGGCGATTGGTATGGACCGCTTTCGCTTACCCCGCGTCGCAGGAGCGCCAGCCTGCCGGCGTCCATGCGTTCGCCGATTTCGTCGTCTTCGATCGCGGTTTCCATGTAGGCCGCGCGCTGCGCCTCGACGAACTCGCGTTCGAACAGGGCGATTTCCTCGGGATAATAGAACTCGGCGACGTTGACGGTTTCCTGCGGGCTTTTGGGGTACAGCGTGGATAGCACCAGGACATGCGGGTAGAGCTCGATCATGTGGGTGGGAAAGTAAGTCACCCAGATCGCGCCGTAGTCCGGCGGGGCCCCATCCCGGTAGCGCATCAGCGTGCCGTGCCAGTCGCGGTATACATCGGAACCGGGTTTTTCCAGCGCATCGTGCACGCCCACGCGCTGCAGGCTGTGACGTTCGCCAAACTCCCAGCTCAGGTCATCGCAGGTGACGAAGCGCCCGAGGCCGGGATGGAACGGCCCGACGTGATAGTCCTCGAGATAGACCTCGATGAAGGTTTTCCAGTTGTAGTTGCACTGGTGCACCTCGACGTGGTCCAGAACATAGTCCGAAAAATCGAATTCTGGTCGCGCGAACAGTCCGCCCAGATCCGCCTGCGGGTCGCCAGGGCCCTCGAACAGCAGGCCGTGGCAGCGTTTCAGCGGAAAACGCGGCAGGTTCAGGCACGGCGTGCGGGGAAATTGCGGCGCGCCCAGAAGCTGGCCGCGATTGTCGTAGGTCCAACGGTGCAGCGGGCAGACAATGTTGCCGCCGCTGGCAGACAGGTTGCCTGCGGGTTTGCCCGGCCCGGCGACAGCGCCAGTCTCGCCGCCCAGGATGAGGGCCTGGCGGTGACGGCATACGTTGGATATCAACTCCACGCCGGCGGCTCCGCGCACCAGGACGCGCCCGCCGTCTTCATGCGACAGCCTCCGCCAGTCGCCGGTTTCGGGTACGGCTTTCTCATGTCCGACATACAGCGGCGCGCGCTTGAATATCACTTCCTGTTCGCGGGCGAACAGGGCTTCGTCGAAATATGCCCGCACGTGCAGCGGGCTGAGCGCCTGCTCTACGTGTGCCAGGCGGCCTATGTCCGTCATGTCCGACTCCTTGTGCCTTCCGCAAGGCCGCGGCCTGTCAGGCGGCTTCGGCGCTCTCGGCGTCGAGCCGGGCGATGCGTTCGGCGATATCCAGTTTGGGGCAGGTGCTGCAGTAGTCGCCGTCGCTTCTGCGGAAGTGGTGACAGCAGACCTGCCGGTCGACTGCGATGCCCGGCAGCGACCGCCGCTGATAGGTCAGATAGCCGCTGCCGCCCGCGATGCCCAGGCGCGCAAGCCAATCGGCCGCGGCCGTGGTGGCCCAGGCGTTGTCCGCGGCGCTCACGCCCGCGCGAGCCGCCAACAGGGCGGACAGGACGCAGTCGGCCTGCATGCAGGCGGCCGCCCGGGGATTGAGGCGCAGCGCCGCGCCCAGCTCGCGGTAGAACAAGGCGCCGATCTCGCGCAGTTGCGTGGCGGCCGCGTCCAGCCTTTTTTCCAGGCAGCCGCGCACGGGTTCATGGCGTTCCATGGTGTAGCCGGCGATGAAGCCGTTGGCGACCGGCTGGCTGAGCCGGGTCAGATCCGGGACGATGTCGCTGCGGTGCGCGGCGATCACGCAGAGGTACACGGGCTGCCAGATCAGCAGGCCCCAGCAGCGCAGCGCCAGGTAATGCGGACCGGCTTCCGGATGGCGCTCCCGCCACCAGTCGCGCAGCCGTGCAATCGCATCGGCATTGCTCGCGCCGGGACGGATGCCGGGCGCGTCCGGTGGACTCACGCGGCCATCCAGGCCGGGCGCCAGGCGGCCGGCCAGGGCGAGCAGATCGTCAAGTTCGCGGGTCACGCAAGAGCCTGCGCGGCGTCGGCGGTCCGGTCCAGCCAGTGCGGCCGGTAGGGCGCCACGGGATTGGGCAGCCTGGGCGCCATCTGGAAACTGCCGATGGGATCGGCCAGATTGACCATCTGCAGGTTGTTGGCGAGTTGCAGACGGTTCAGGCACGAGTGGATCATGTCCGGCGCGTACAGGTCGTAGCGCCGGTATTTTTCCAGCCGTTGCGGATGCGCCTGCTGGTACGCGGCGATGCGGCCTGCGACCAGTTCCCAGAAATCGTCCTCCTGCATGAGGCCGGTGTCCGCCAGGATCTGGGAAAGATGGCGGAAGTAGCCCTCGAACACGTCCACGAAGATCGTCAGCAGCTTGTATTCCTCGGGCACGTCCGCCGCCAGCCGGCGCGCGTTCTCGGGCAGGTCGGCTTCGGGGTCGAGGATGGAGGATTCCTCGGCAATGTCCTTCATGAAGGCGCGCACGGGCACATGGTCCCGGATCACCAGGATGACGTTCTCGCCATGCGGCATGAACACCAGGTCGTGGGCGTAGAAGCAATGCACCAGCGGCGTCAGGTAGGCGTCCACATAGCGTTCCAGCCATGTCTCGGCGCTCAGTCCCGAGGCGCGGATCAGCGCGGGCAGCAGGGCCTGGCCTTGCGGGTCCACGTGCAGCAGCGCGGCCATGGTCATCAGCCGTTCGTCGGGACCGATCAGCGCCTGCGGATTCTCGCGCCATAGCGCGGAGAACATCTTCTTGTAGGGCGTGTCGGCGGCAATCGCCGCTTCGTAGTAGTAGTTGCGAAAGCCCAGGCTGGCAGCCTCGCGCAGGATGGTGAAGCCGTTGGCGCTCAGCCATGGGTCGGACGCGATCAGGCCGTGGATGTATTCGTTGATGGCGGGCGTGCCCGACATGTAGTAGGGCGAAAGCCCCCGCATGAAACCCATGTTCAGGATGGATAGCGAGGTCTTCACGTAGTGCTTGCCAGGCTGGCTGATGTTGAAGAAGGTGCGTATCGATTGCTGCGCCAGGTAGTCGTCTGCGCCGTAGCCCAGGCATACGATCTTGCGTTGGGCCACATAGGGCGCGAATGCCAATGACAGCTTGTTGAACCACTGCCACGGGTGTGCCGGCATCAGGTAGTAGTCGGCGGGGTCCAGACCCTGGTCACGCAACGTGGCGCTGTGGCGCGCTACGGTGTCCTCGCCCAGCTCGCCGCGCAGGAGGCTGGCGTAGTCCATTGTGGACAGGCAGGCGAAATGCGCGTTGTCCTTGTGCACCGCCAGCCACATCACGCGGATGGGAGACGCGGCCTCCGGCGCATAGAGATGGTAGTCCTCGGCGTCGAAGCCCAGGCGGCCGTTGTTGGCCACGAAGCTGGGGTGGCCCTCGATCATCGAGGTTTCTATGGTCTGGTAGTCAGCCAGCGCGAGTTCCGCGGCGGCCAGGCAAGGGCGCGTGTGCTTATAGGCGGCGCCGTGCAGCGTGCTGGCGATTTCATCCAGATAAATGGGCAGCCGGTCTTCCGGAATGCGCAGTTTGTCGCGGATCTCGATCACGAACTGCAAGGCGTCCAGGGGCACGGGCGCGCCGGCCGTGGTCTTGGCGATCGATTCCGCGCGGATGCGCCAGTGGCGCATGGCCATCAGTTGCGCGTCGTAGCGGTATTCGACCCGGCCGTCTGCGAGCGCGAGGCGATAGCGGTCGAAACCCGGCGCATCCGCAGGGCCCAGGCGTTCGGGCTGCAGCAGTCCCTCATGGGTGTATTCGGAGATGGCCTTGCGCACGAGCAGGCGGTTGACCTTGGCCCAGGCTTGCGGTTCCAGATGGCTGGCGACCTGTGCGGGTTGGGGGGCGGCATGTGGGTTCATTGGGGCGGCTCCTGGTATCGGGTCTGTTCGAACTGTGCGCGTGTGCAGAACGCCAGGCTGGCGGTCTTCTCGCGGAAAGGGGCCTGGCCTGCATAGGTAAATCCCATGGCCAGATTGAGCGCGTGGATCTTGGCGTTGTTCGCGTCGGGCTCGACCACGATGCGCCTGGCGTTCAGGCGGTCGAACATGAAGCGCATCACGAAGGCGAACACCCGCCGGCTGAAGTTGGGGATCCGCACGCGGGGCGGGCCGATGAAAAGATGCATGCCGAGGTCGCCGGGCCGGACCGTGTAGTGTTCGCCGACTTCGTCGCGGGCCGGGTCGTAGCACTCCACCAGAAAGGCCGGCTGTCCGTCATGGCTGCCTAGCCAGGCGCTGGCGTGCCCGCTGCCGCAAAGGGCCTCATAGAAGTCGCGCACCTGATCCTCGTTGTGCTGCTGCATGGACCAGAAGCGCGCGTAATCCATGGAAAACCATCGCCGCAGCAGCGCGGCGTCCGCGTCCGGAACCAGGGGGCGCAAGGCGAGCCCCGGGCCTTCGTCGTAGTGGTCGCGTGACTGGCGCACGACCTCGCCCAGAAAGGTGGCTGTCATCGTGAGCATGCTGACTCCCCTCGAGATCAGATGGTGGCGGCGCGATGGCCGTCCATCATGGGCATCGGTTCCGGCGCGCAGAGGCGATGCGCCAGTACGCCGTTTTCCGGCGGGCGGAAATCCTGCAGTGCGGTGCGGGGCTCGATGGCGTAGTGCTCCACGCCGGTCAGATCCCGCAATATCTGCGAGTTGCGGTAGCAGCAGAATCCCAGGTCGGGATTGGTGACGCCATGGCTGAGCAATCCCGTGTTCTGCACAAAGATTTCCGCGCCTGCATGGTCCACCGAGTAATTGCGGGCGATGCGGTAGCCGCCGTCTTCGTCCCAGGCGATGCGGTCGCTGATGGGATTGACGCAGGCCGGGATGCGGGGGGCATAGCCGGTGGCCAGCACCAGGCCGTCCGTGACGTGCGTGAACGGCTGGCCGGTATCGACATGCATGAAGTCCAGGTGATAGCGGCCCGTGGAGCGCTCATGGCGGCTGGCGCGCAGCTCCGCGCTCGTCAGAAGGGTATAGCGGCGGTCGCCTGCGCGGATCTTTTCGTCCAGCAGGTCATATATCTGATTGATCAGGGAGGCGTTGATGCCTTTGTATAGGCTGCTTTGCTGGCGCAGCATCTCGCGCCGCCGGGTTTCGGGCAGGTCGTGGAAATAGTCCGTGTAGTCGGGAGAGATCAGTTCCAGCGTGAGCTTGGTGTTCTCCATCTGGAAGAAGCGCGGAGAGCGGGTGATCCAAGCCAGGCTGTAAGCGTGCTTGTCGCTGTCTCGCAGCAGGTCATGGAACACCTCCGCTGCGCTCTGCCCGCTGCCGACAATGGTGATGCCGCGCTTGCGCTGCAACTGCGTCTTGTGGCGCAGGTAGTCGGCGCTGTGGATGTAGGGCGCGGCGCGGCGATCGCAGCAGTCCGGCAATTGGGGCTGCGTGCCCAGGCCCAGCACCAGCTTGCGGCAGCGGATCATGAAGCGCTCGCCGTTGACGCCATGCTGGCCGGTCACGAGGTAGCTGCGGCTGTCCGGATCGTGGAGCACGCTCTGGACGTCGTGATTGAAGCGCAGGTTCGGCAGGCGGGCCGCCACCCATTTGCAATAGCGGTTGTACTCGGCGCGATTCAAGTAGTGGTTCTCGCGCATGTAGTAGGAATAGATGAGGCCGCTTTGCTTGCAGTAGTTCAGATAGCTGTACTCGCTGCGCGGATCGGCCAGGCTCACAAGATCGGCCAGGAAGGGGTTCTGCAAAGTCGAGTCCTCGATCAGCATGCCGGGGTGCCAATCGAACCCTGGCCTCTTGTCGAGAAACACGGCGCGTACGCCGGATAGCGGCGCCGCCAGGCAGGCAAGACTCAGGTTGAACGGGCCTAGGCCTATGGCGGCGAAGTCATGGATTTCACGGTTCATGTGGGATCTGCCTTTTGCCGGGGCGGCATTGCGTGAACATGATTCTCGTCTTGGGATGATTATCATTTTCAATATGGGCACTCTAGCAAATGGCGATTTGTTGCGGTGTCTTGCTAGTGAGTTGCAGGCAGCGCCCATATGCAGCGTGGCGTATCGCATAGGCGCAATCACCGGATTGGGATTTTTGAAATAAGTCCAGCTATTTTCAGGTGTAGGCAGGATCAGATGAAAAAGCTGTTCTATGATTGATATCCAACCGCGGATAGTCGCGATATAGAAGATAGTTTTTCTAAATTAAGGATGTTTATGGGCGCCGTGCTGCCACTGCTTGCGCTGCGAGCGTTCACCGAAACCGGTCGTCTCGGCAGCCTGAAAGCCGCTGCCGAAGTGCTGGGCGTGACCCCGGGGGCGGTCAGCCAGCAGATACGCCTGCTGGAAGACCGGCTGGGACTGGCGCTGTTCGTGCGCGAGCGTCACGGCGTACGACTGACGGAGGCGGGCGCACGCGCGTATCCGGGGTTGATGCGCGCCTTCGACCAGATCGAAAAATCGCTGGCGCTGCTCGAATCCCAGGCCGCCCAGCGGACCCTGACCGTCAGCACGGTGCCTTCGTTCGCCTCGTCCTGGCTGGTGCCGCGCATAGGCCGGTTTTCGGCTTTGCATCCGGACATCGAGGTGCGGGTGGAAGCCTCCTCGCAATTGGTCGATTTCAAGCGCGACCGCATCGACGTGGCGCTGCGGCACGGGCTGGGGCAGTACCCGGGGCTGTCGGCCTTCCGCTTGATGGCGCCGGTGCTGCTGCCCGTGGCCAGTCCGGCCATGCTGGCGCAAGGCCCCGCCATCGAGCGGCCCGAGGACTGCCTGAAGTACCCGCTGCTGCAGGATTCCGACCGCGCGGACTGGCCTTTGTGGCTGCAGGCGCACGGCGTGGACGCGGGGCAGGAAGCGCAGCGCGGCCCCAGCTTCGAGGACGATCTGTTGCTGCTGCGGGCGGCCGCCACGGGGCAGGGCATCGCGCTGGTTCAGGACACGCATGCGCGCGAAGATATTGAATCGGGCCGGCTGGCCATTGCCCTGGACCAGCCCTGGCCCGCGCGCTTCGCGTATTACGTGGTCAGCCGGCCGGATGCGCTGCTGCGGCCGGAAGTGCAGGCGTTCATCGACTGGGTGAAGGCGGAAGCGGCAGCGATGGAGCAGGCGTCGCAGGCGCTTGCGGCTGGCTGAGGGAATTGCCGGGCAGCGGCGTCTCCCAACCGCCGCCCAAGGCGCGGATCAGCCTTACGGTGGTCCGCGCCTGATCTCCGTCCAACCTGGCCGAGGCCAACTGCTGCTGCAGCAGGCTGCGGTCCGCATCGATGACGTCAAGCTGGGTGTGCGTGCCGGTTTCGTATTGCAGCCGGGACAGCTCGGCCGCACGTTGCGCAGCCAGCCGCGCGCGGTCCTGCGCGGTCTGCTGGGCCGCCATGATGCGCAGATGCATCAGATTGTCCTCGACTTCCCTGAACGCGTTGAGCAGCGTTTCCCGGTAGCGCGCCGTTTCTTCGTCATGCGCGGCCCGGGCGGCGTCGAGGTCCGCCTGGCGGGCGCCGCCGTCCAGGATGGGCAGCGATAGCGCGGTACCCAGGAATGGGCCCAGCAGAAACGTCCGGCTGGACCACTGGAACAGCTGGCTCAGGCTGGAAGACTCGAATCCGGCCGCCCCGGTCAGTTCCAGCCTCGGAAAGAAGGCGGCGCGGGCCGCGCCGATGCGGGCGTTGGCGGCGGCCATGGCGCGTTCGGCCGCGGCAATGTCCGGACGGCGCTCAAGCAGTTCCGAAGGCAAGCCCGGTGGAACGGCCAGCTCGATGCGCCGCAGCGGCTCAGGCGACAGGGAGAAATCGGCCGGGGCCTTGCCCAGCAGGATTGCCAGCGCGTGCTCGGCGCTCGCGCGCAGGCGTTGCGCGCCCAAGGCATCGGCGCGCGCCGCTTCAAGTTCGCCGCGGGCGCGCTCGAGTTCCAGTTCGCCGCCGTCGCCCGCCTCGAAGCGCATCTGGCTCAACGCAAAGCCGCGTTCGCGCAAGGCCAGCGTTTGCTGATAGATCTGGTGCTGGGTATCCAGTTCCCGGATCAGGAAGTAGGTGTCGGCAACGTCGGCCTGCAAGGCCAGCAGTGTCAGTCGGTACAGCGCGCCGCTGCGAGCCTGTTCCGCCGATGCCGCGCCTATGGTCGAGGAAACGCGGCCGAACAGATCGGCCTCATACGCCACCGCCGCGTCGGCCCGCCACAGCGTCGTGGTGGAAGCCGGCCCGTTGTCGCGTCCGCTGTACGAAGCTGGAGACTCCCGCTGGCGGGTCGGCCCGAAGCCCGCGTCCAGCCGGGGAAACAGCGCCGACCGTGCCTGCCGATGCTGGGCGCGCGACTGCTGCAATCGCGCGTAGGCGGCGTGCAGCGTTGGATTGGCGTCCTGCGCGGCGGCCTGCAATGCGTTCAGGGCCGGATCCTGGAACAGGGTCCACCAGGCGCCGCGCAGGGCGTCGTCGGCCGGCCGGGCGGTTGACCAGGCTCCCGCCGGTTCTGCCTGCGCCTGCTTGTAGGCGGGCGGGATGGGGTGGGAGTCGGGCGCGTGCGCCGGGCGTAGCGCGCATCCGGCCAGCGCCAGCGTCAGCAGCGTCAGCCCGAAGCGCAGGGGGCGATGATTCAATGCGTAGGTCATGTTATGGGTTTCCCTGCAAGGCGGAAGCTTGAGCCGCGTCGCGGGCCGGTCCGGCCGGTGCGCGGTCCGCGACCAGATTGCGTCCGAACCGCGCGTAGACGGCAGGCAGCACGAATAGCGTGAACAGCGTGCCCACCAACAAGCCCGCCACCAGCACCGTGGCGATCGCGCGCTGGCTGCCCGCGCCGGCGCCGCTGGCGAACAGCAGCGGCATCAGGCCGCCGACCATGGCGGCCGTGGTCATCAGGATGGGGCGGATACGGGTGGCGGCGGCCGCGCGCACGGCCTGGACCCGATCCAGCCCCCTGAGCCGCTGCTCAAGGTTGGCGAACTCCACGATCAGGATGCCGTGCTTGGTGATCAGGCCGATCAGCGTCACCAGCCCGATCTGGGTGTAGATGTTGAGCGTGGCGTAGCCGAAGAACATGGCGGCCAGCGCGCCGCAGGCGGCGAGCGGCACCGTGGTGAGGATCAGCAGCGGATCGCGGGCGCTCTCGAACTGGGCGGCCAGCACCAGAAAAATGAAGGCCAGCGCAAAGGCGAACGTCAGGGCGAAGCCGCCTTGTTCCTGCAGATACTGCCGCGATTCGCCCAGGAAACTGGTCTGGAATCCCGCTGGCAGACTGGCGGCTTCGGCCTGCAGGAAGGCAACCGCCTGGCCCAGTGGCACACCGGGCGCGGGGATCGCGACCAGCGTGGCGCTGTTCAGCTGATTGAACTGCGTGAGGGCATTGGCCTCGACGCCTTTCTCCAGCGAGACCACGGTGGACAGCGGCACCTGTCCGCCGGTGGCGGTCCTGACATGGAACAGGTCCAGGGACTCGGCGTTCAGGCGCAGGTTGCGCGGCGCCTGGGGAATCACGTCGTAGGAACGGCCCCGGGCGCCGAAGCGATTGACATAGGACTCGCCGACCAGACGCGCCAGGGTGTCGCCTATCTCTTTCATGCTCAGGCCCAGGTCGTGCGCCTTGGCGCGGTCGATCCGCACCAGCGTGGTCGGGTTGCTGAAGGTCAGGTCGGAATCCACGAAGGCGAACTGGCCGCTGGCGCGCGCCGCGGTTTTCAACTTGTCCATGGCATCGTGGACCGCCCGATGGCCGGCCGGGGAAGACAGCACGAATTGCACGGGAAAGCCGCCGACGGAGCCGGGCAGGGGCGGCGGCAGGAAGGCGGAACCCGCAATGCCCTCGATGCCCGGCAAGGCCGCCTGCAGATCAGCCATGATGGCTTCGGCGCTGCGGTCCCGCGTTTCCCATGGGCTCAGCATGACGCCAGCCCAGCCTTTGTTGAGCGCGCCGCCCGCGCCGGACACCATATAGACGGTAGCGGCTTCCGGCAGGGCGAGCAGCGCGGCCTCGACCCGTTTGGCCTCAGCCTCCAGGAATTCCAGACTGCTGGCTTGGGGGCCTTTCATGTCGACGATGATTTCCCCCTGGTCTTCCGCGGGGGCGAGTTCCGACTGCAAGCCGTTGAACAGGACGGGGAGGCTGAGCAGCACGCCAGCGCCGGCCAGCAGCACCGGCCGCGTGTCGCGCAGCATGCGCTCCAGCGCGCGCTCATAGGCGCCCACCAGCCTGGCGGTTGCATGTTCCACCGCCCGCGCGTAGCGGCTGGGCGCCTGCCGGCGCATCAGCCTGGAGGCCACCATGGGAGACACGGTCAGCGCCACCATGGCGGACACCATCACAGCCGCGGCCAGCGTGAAGGCGAATTCGCTGAACAGCGCGCCCGTCAGGCCGCCGATCAGGCCCAGCGGCGCGTAGACCGCAACCAGCACCGCGGCCATCGTCAGCACGGGGCCGACGATTTCGCGCGCGCCGTTGAGTGCGGCATCCAGCGGCGATTCGCCTTCTTCCATGCGGCGATGGACGTTTTCCACCACAACGATCGCGTCGTCCACCACCAGGCCGATGGCCAGGACCATGGCCAGCAAGGTCAGCAGGTTCAGGCTGAAACCGAGCGCCAGCATGGCCGCCGCCGCGCCCAGCAGCGACAGCGGAATGCTCAGCACCGGCACGGCCACCGCGCGCAACGAGCCGAGGAAGATGAAGATCACGAGCACCACTTCCAGGCTGGCAATGCCGAACTTGCCCAGCACATTGCCGATCGCGGCGTCGATGAAGACGGTGACGTCGTAGGGAATCGCCATCTTGGCGCCGTCGGGCAGGTCCAGTCCGGCCAGAATCCGGCGGACCTCGCGGGAAATATCCAGCGGATTGCCGCCAGGCGTGGCCATCACTTCCAAATACGCGGCGGGTTCGCCGTTCATTCCGGCGATCTGGTTGCGGCTTTGCGCGCCGATCTCGACGGTGGCGATGTCTTCCATCCGCACCAGGCTGGGGCCGCGCTTGACGACCAGTTCGCGAAAGCCCTGGACGCTGTCCAGGCTGGTGTCGGCGCGCACATTCGTCACCACGAGCGCGTCGCGCAGTTGGCCGGGCGCGGCCTGGTAATTGTTGTCCCGGATCGCGGATTCGACATCAGCGGCCGTGATGCCGTGGGCGCCCATGCGCAGCGGGTCGAGCCAGATGCGCATCGACAGCGCCTGTCCGCCCAGCACGTTCACGGCGGCCACGCCGTCGACCGTGCTCAGCATGGGCTTGGCCACGCGCATCAGGTAGTCCGTGATGCCCGTCAGGGGCTGGCCGGCGGGCGCGGTGAATCCGGCGTAGACCACCCCGATGGCGCCGGGAGACTGCCGCACGACCACCGGGTCGTAGGCGTCCTCTGGCAGCAGATAGCGCACTTCGTTGACCTTGGTCAGGACCTCGGTCAGCGCGGTGTCGGAGTTCGCGTTCAGGCGCAGGTAGGCGTTGATGGTGCTGCGCCCTTGTTCGGACGAGGACGTCAGGTACTCCACGCCTTGCGTGGTGGCGACGGCCTGCGCCAGCGTGGCGGTGACAAAGCCCTGCATCAGGTCCGCGGACGCGCCCGGATACTCGGTGGTGACGGTGACCACGGCGCTTTCGATGCGCGGATACTGACGCAGCGGCAGGTCCAGCAGCGCGCGCATGCCGACCAGGGCGATCAGCAGGGCGAACGCGGTGGTGAGGACAGGGCGGCGGATGAAGAAGTCGGTGAATGACATGGTGTCCTACTCTCCCGCCAGGCGCGGACGGACGGCGGCGCCGTCGTGCAGGTTGATCTGGCCGGCGATGACCACCAGATCGCCGTCGCGCAGATCCGAATCCGACAGCGCGACCTGGCCGTCCCGGGTTGCGCCGGTTTGCACGGACACGAGCCGGACGCGCGCTGGGTCGTCATTGCGCAGGGCGTAGACCGTGTTGCCGGACAGGGTGCTTTGAACGGCTTCGGCCGGCACGGTGAGGGTGGCGGGGCCCGCGGGCAGCGATACGCTGACACGGGCATACGCGCCGGGCCACAGGCGGCCAGCCGCGTCCGGCGCCAGCGTGGCACGGACCCGCAGCGCGCGGTTGCCGGCGTCGATCTGTGGATCGATCGCGGAGACCTTGCCCGCCAGCGGAGCCTGCCCGTCGCCGTCGCTGGCGACGGACACGTCCAGCCCCAGTCGCAATGCGGCGGCGTGCCGGTCCGGCAGGGTGAAGTCCACATGCAGCAGGCGGGTGTCGGTCAGGGTGGCGATGGGCGTGCCCGCCTCGACGTACTGGCCCAGATTGATCAGCCGCAGCCCCAGCGTGCCCGCGAACGGCGCGCGTACCAGGCGCTGGGCCAGGTCTTCTTCTCCCTGTGCGACCTGGGCCTTGGTTTCGGCGTGCAGCGCTGCGTGCTGTTCGTACTCGGCGCGCGACAGGGTTTGTCCGAGCAGGCGCTTGGCGCGGTCCAGGTTGGCCTGGGCCAGCGCGGCCGATGCGCGATGCCGCTCGAGCTCGCGGCGCACCGGGCCATCGTTGATCTGCACCAGCGGCAATCCGGCCGCAACCTGCTGGCCGCTGGCGAAATGGATGGCGGTGACGCGCCCCGCGACCTCGGGCGCCACCAGCACTTGCTGTTCCGCCACGACGGTGCCGATGGCCTGCAAGGTGGCGGACAGCGTTCCGACCCGGGCGGGCGCCACCAGTACAGGAACGGGTGCGGCGTCACCTGCCGACGCGGCTTGGGCGGCGGTTGCGGCCTTGCGTTGCGTGTCGTAGAGATAGAGGCCGCCAATGGCGGCAAGAACGAGCGTGGCGGTCAGGGCCAGTTTGCGGCGGGCAGTGCGCGGTGGCGCAGGGTTCGGGTTCTGAGACATGAGGCCCATACGTGGAGTCAATGTAGCTGCGCTAAATGCGCAGGAGGCAAGACTCGCAATGGTAGGGAGGCAATCCCGCGTGGGGAAACGATAAGTTCTCCGTTATGGATTTAGTTTTTCTCACTTCTTTTGGGGCTTGCTTGCGAGCCTGCATGTCGGCGCTTGCGCAGTTGCGGTCTAAGATCCGTACCCATGCCAATCCCTAACTCCGAACCGCGCCCGCTGCTCACGCTGCGCGGCCTGTATAGCGAACGCCTTTCCCCGGTAAGCCTGGATCTGGCCCCGGGCGAATGCGCGGCGATCATGGGCCCTTCGGGCTCGGGCAAATCCCTGCTGCTGCGACAGGTGGCCGACCTCGATCCCGGGCATGGCGTAGCCTTGCTCGACGGCAGGCCGCGCTCGGGCATGCGGGGCCACGAATGGCGCCGCCAGGTCATCTATTGCCAGGCCGAGGCCGGCTGGTGGGACGACCGGGTCGCGCCGCATTTCACGGACCGCGTCCGGGCCCTGGCCATCATGGAGCGCCTGGGACTGTCGGCGGACAAGCTGGACGCGTTGGTGCACGAGCTGTCCACCGGCGAACGCCAGCGCCTGGGCCTGGTCCGCGCCTTGGCGCAGGAGCCGCGCGTGCTGTTGCTGGACGAGCCCACGGCGGCGTTGGACCAGGCGGCCACGGACCGGGTCGAAGAGGAGTTGCGGCGCTACCTGGGCAGCGGGGCGGCGATTCTGATGGTGACTCACAGTCCGGCCCAGGCCGGACGCATGGCGCGCCGTTCCTGGCGCATGGAGCAAGGCAGGATGGAGCCGCTATGGACGTGATCAAGCTGCAGGCCGCCGATCTGGCCATCGCTTCCTTGCTGGTGCTGCTGAGCGCCGGCATTTCCTTTGCCTTGCGCCTGAACCTGCAGCGCCAGGTGCTGTGGGCGGCGCTGCGCACGGTGGTGCAGCTGCTGCTGGTCGGCCACATCCTGCGCATCGTGTTCGCGCACGCGGCGCCCTGGCTGACAGCGCTGGTGGTGACGGTGATGATGGCGCTGGCGGCCAGGGAGGTCGCCGCGCGCCCCAAGGCCCGGTTGACGCAACGCGGCAACGGCTGGGTCGGCGCAATGGCGGTGGCCGGAACCACGGTTATCACAGTGCTGTTCATCCTGAATACGGCGCTGCGCCCGGAGCCCTGGTACGACCCGCGCTACACCATCGCCCTGATCGGCATTGTGCTGGGCAGCGTGCTCAACGCCGCCAGCCTGGCGCTGGACGGCGTGTTGTCGGGCGCGCGGAGGGAGAAACTGGCGATCGAGGCGCGCCTGGCCTTGGGTGCGACCGCGCACGAGGCGTTTTCGTCCCTGCTGCGCGAGTCCGTGCGACGCGGCATCGTGCCCAGCATCAACCAGATGTCGGCCGCCGGCATCATCACGCTGCCCGGCATCATGACCGGGCAGATCATTGCCGGCATGGATCCGATAGAGGCCGCGAAGTACCAGATCCTGCTGATGTTTCTGCTGTGCGGCGCCAGCGCCATGGCGGCCATGGCCGCGGCTTACGGCGCCATGCGCCGGCTGACGGACGAGCGCGGGCGGCTCAGGCTGGACCGGCTGCATCCGGGGTAGCAATTCCAGGCGCTTTCTTCCGGAAATTTCATGAAAGCTTGACGCGCGCTTGGCGATACTGCGCGCAATCTTGCATTTTCCTGAACCTTTTCCGGATCCCCATGCCTTTTGCTTCTCGTTCCGCGGCGCCCCCGCAGCAGCCTGCCTCCAGCCTGCGCCGCCTTCTTGCGCGCGTCTTGACGGAGCGCCGGGCATGAGCGCTTCGATGACGGCATCCCTGGCGCCCACGACCCGCCGCAGCGCCTTGCCGGGCTGGCTGGTGCTGGCGCTCCTGGCCTTGTGGCTGGGCGCGCTGGCCTGGGCGCGCTGGCTGACCCTGCCGGACGAGGGCCGCTACGCGGGCGTCGCCTGGGAAATGCTGCGCAGCGGCTCACCCATGGTGCCGCTGCTTGACGGCATGCCGTACTTCCACAAGCCGCCGCTGTACTACTGGCTGGCCCAGATCAGCTATGTGCTGTTCGGCGTGAATGAATTCAGTGCGCGGCTGCCGTCGCTGCTGGGCGCCTGGAGCGCGGGCGCGGGACTTTATGCCTTCGTGTCGCGCTACCGCAATGCCGCGCAGGCGCGCTGGGCGGTAGTTATCCTGGGCTTGATGCCGTTGTTCTTCGGCGCGGCCCAGTTCGCCAACATGGATATGCTGGTGGCCAGCATGATCACGCTGTGCGTGCTGGCCGCGGCCGATACCGCCTTGCGGCGTGCCACCGGACGGCCGTTCCGCGCCATGTCGGTGGCCACGGGCGTGCTGGCGGCGCTGGCGGTGCTGGCCAAGGGGCTGATCGGGCTGGCCTTGCCGGGCGCCATCGTGCTGGCGTGGCTGCTGTTGCGGCGCGATTGGGCGGGCGTGCGCGCCTTGCTGTGGGCGCCGGCCTTGCTGGCCTTCGCGGCGGTTGCGCTGCCGTGGTTCTGGCTGATGGAGCTGCGGTATCCCGGCTTCTATCAGTACTTCTTCGTCTACCAGCAGTTCGAACGCTTTTCGCAGGGCGGCTTCAACAACGCGCAGCCGGTCTGGTTCTACCTGCCTATCGTGGCAGGGCTGGCGCTGCCGTGGTCGATCTGGGCGGTGTCGATCTTCAAGCCGGCGTACTGGCGCGAGTCCGACCCGCAGGGCCTGCGGCGCCTGGCGACGATCTGGATCGCGGTCGTGATCGTGTTCTTTTCGATTCCGCATTCCAAGCTCATCGGCTATGTGTTGCCAGTGTTCCCGCCGTTGGCTTTTTTGATCAGCGAACGGCTGGCGCCCGCCTGGGCAGCCGGCAAGCGGCGCGGCGCCTGGATCGCCGCCGGGGTGGCCGTCGTCATCTGCCTGGCTGCGATCATCGTCGCCGCGTCGAATCCGCGCGGCAGCGCGGGTCCGCTGGCGGCGGATCTGCGTAAGGAAATGCAGCCGCAGGATATCCACATGGCGCTGCATACCTTGCCCTTCGACCTGGGTTTCTATACCCAGGCCCGGGAGCCCGCCTGGATGGTCGACGACTGGAGCAATCCCGAAATTCCCACGCGGGACAACTGGCGCAAGGAACTGTACGACGCGGCGAAGTTCGACCCCGTCATGGGCAAACGCGTGCTGATCGGCGCCGACGACATGCCTGTGCGCATGTGCGCGGCGGCGGACGGGTCGCGTTTCTGGATCTGGGGCCGGGACGACGATGCCGCCAGATACCCCGTGCTCAATGGCGTGACGCCACGGCTCCTCCGCGACAGGCGGGCGATATGGCGCATTGATATCGACGCGGCGTTCCGCCAGCGCATGTGCGGCGGCCCTCCGGCTGCGGGCCAGGCCGCTCCGCTGCCGGCCAAACCCTGATGCCATGCGGGGCCGCGACGCGCGCGCCCGGGCGTACTTCGTCCGCTACGGCGCCATGACGATCACCGTGGCGCGCTTCGTGCCCATCGTGCGTACCCTGGCGCCGTTTGTCGCCGGCCTGTCGCAGATGCCGCGCCGCACGTTCTATGCCTACAACGTCATCGGCGGCGTCCTGTGGTGCTCGTCGATGCTGCTGGCCGGCTTTTGGTTGGGCTCGATCTCCTGGGTGCGCGCTAACCTGCACTGGGTGTCGCTCATCATCATCGGCCTGTCGCTGATTCCGGTCGCGCTGCAGTTCCTGCAGGTGCGTCAACTGCGCCACAGGGAATCGCAGCAGTAAGAGCCCGCCCAATGAAAAAGGCCGGCAGCCCCTTGGGGTTGCCGGCCTTTTCGTTGCCGCCGTGTTGCGCGGCAGGCGTTTAGCCGATCGAGGCCAGGGCCTGGTTCAGCGTGGCGCTGGGGCGCATGGCCTGGCTGGCCAGGGCTTCGTTGGGCTGGTAGTAGCCGCCGATGTCGACGGGCTTGCCCTGGGCAGCCTTCAGTTCGGCCAGGATCTTGTCCTCGCCGTCAGCCAGCGCGCGGGCCGGGGCCGCGAACAGGGTGGCCAGTGCGCGGTCGTCGGTCTGCGTGGCCACGGCCTGGGCCCAGTACAGGGCCAGGTAGTAGTGGCTGCCGCGGTTGTCCAGGCCGCCGACCTTGCGCTCGGGCGACTTGTTCTCGTCCAGGAACTTGGCGGTGGCCAGGTCCAGGGTCTTGGCCAGCACTTGGGCGCGGGCATTGTTGTAGCTGCGGCCCAGGTGTTCCAGCGATGCGGCCAGGGCCATGAACTCGCCCAGCGAGTCCCAGCGCAGGAAGCCTTCTTCCAGGAATTGCTGCACGTGCTTGGGCGCGGAGCCGCCGGCGCCGGTTTCAAACAGGCCGCCGCCAGCCACCAGCGGCACGATCGACAGCATCTTGGCGCTGGTGCCCAGTTCCATGATGGGGAACAGGTCGGTCAGGTAGTCGCGCAGCACGTTGCCGGTCACCGAGATGGTGTCCAGGCCTTCGCGGATGCGCTTGAGCGAGAACTTGGTGGCTTCGACCGGGCTCAGGATGCGCAGATCCAGGCCGCTGGTGTCGTGGTCGTTCAGGTAGTGCTTGACCTTGGCGATGATCTGCGCGTCGTGGGCGCGGTTCTCGTCCAGCCAGAACACGGCGGGCGTCTTGGTGGCGCGGGCGCGGGCCACGGCCAGCTTGACCCAGTCCTGCACCGCGGCGTCCTTGGTTTGGCACATGCGCCAGAGGTCGCCGGCTTCGACGGCCTGCTCCAGCAGCACCTTGCCCGAGGCGTCGGTGACGCGCACGGTGCCGGCGGCGGGAATGACGAAGGTCTTGTTGTGCGAGCCGTATTCCTCGGCTGCCTGGGCCATCAGGCCGACGTTGGGCACGCTGCCCATCGTGACCGGATTGAAGGCGCCGTTGCGCTTGCAGTCTTCGATCACGGCCTGGTAGACGCCGGCGTAGCTGCGGTCGGGGATCACGGCCTTGGTGTCCTGCAGATTGCCTTCGGCGTTCCACATCTTGCCCGAGTCGCGGATCATGGCGGGCATGGACGCGTCGACGATGACGTCGCTGGGCACGTGCAGGTTGGTGATGCCGCGGTCGGAATTGACCATGGCCAGCTGCGGCAGGGTCTTGTAGGCGGCGTCGATGTCGGCGCTGATCTCGGCCTGCTTGTCGGCGGGCAGGGATTGGATCTTGGCGTACAGGTCGCCGATGCCGTTGTTGGGATCGAAGCCGGCTTGCGCGAGCGCGTCGGCGTGCTTGGCCAGCACGTCCTTGTAGAACACGGACACGACGTGGCCGAAGATGACCGGGTCGGAGACCTTCATCATCGTGGCTTTCAGGTGCACCGAGAACAGCACGCCGTTGGCGCGGGCATCGTCGATCTGCGCTTGCAGGAAGGACTTGAGCTTGGCGGTCGACAGCACGGCGGCGTCGATGATCTCGCCGGCCTTGACCGGGGTCTTTTCCTTCAGGACGGTCTTGGCGCCGTCGGCGGCGGTCAGTTCGATCTTGACGTCGCCGGCCTCGGCGATCAGGGCCGACTTTTCGGTGCCGTAGAAGTCGCCTTCGCTCATGTGGGCCACGTGCGACTTGGAGTCAGCCGACCAGGCGCCCATCTTGTGCGGGTGCTTGCGGGCGTAGTTCTTGACCGACAGGGGGGCGCGGCGGTCGGAGTTGCCTTCGCGCAGGACCGGGTTCACGGCGCTGCCCTTGACCTTGTCGTAGCGCGCCTTGACGTCGCGTTCGGTGTCGTTGGCGGGGGCGTCCGGGTAGTCGGGCAGCTTGTAGCCCTGGTCCTGGAGTTCCTTGATGGCGGCCTTCAGCTGCGGCATCGAGGCGCTGATGTTGGGCAGCTTGATGATGTTGGCTTCGGGCTGGACGGCCAGCGCGCCTAGTTCCGACAAGGCATCGCCCAGCTTCTGGCTGTCTTCGAGGTAGTCGGGGAAGACCGAGATGATGCGGCCAGCCAGCGAGATGTCGCGGGTCTCGACCGTGATGCCTGCGGGCTTGGCGAAAGCCTGGACGATGGGCAGCAGCGAACGGGTTGCAAGCGCCGGAGCTTCATCGGTGAGGGTATAGATAATCTTCGGAGTAAGAGACATGATCCTTGAATCTGTTCGGCAGGCGCTAGGCGCAAACCCGAACATGCTATGCGGCCGGAAGCCGGTAGATGTTGTCGGAGAGTGGGTTCGTTTGGGCACGCGTATGCCCAACATGGCTGACGCCTGCCCCTTTTTTGATCTGGGGAAGTGCGATCGCCACTAACCTTCCATTGTAATACCGCGCTACGCCTGCTGCGCAGCAAAATCCCGCGGATTCGATCGGGATATGGCCATAATGGCGCCAAATTAAACGGGGACGCATTAAATCGGACGCGCCGCGTTTGACAAAGCGCCGCGCAAGGAGGAAGCTACGTCCCCATGAATTTCCGCGCCGTCCGCATTTCGCTGATTATTACCATCATTCCTGGAATGGTGGGTTAGCGCGCGACCGCAACAGTCACAGCCACCCGCCCCAAGAGGCGGGTTTTTTGTGGCCGCCTCTGCCGGGCAAGCACACCGAAGCAGAGAGCCAGATGCACCACGCCCCGCAAGCCAGCCAGCAAACCGCCACGCCGACCGCATTTCAGGACGGCCGTGCCTCGCCGATGGAATACCTGAGGCAGATCCTGACCGCCCGGATCTACGACATTGCCCGCGAAACCGAGCTGGATCGCGCCCGCGGCCTGTCGGCGCGGCTGGGCAACCCGGTCTACTTCAAGCGCGAGGACAACCAGCCGGTCTTTTCCTTCAAGGTGCGCGGCGCCTACAACAAGATGCGCAACACGCCGCAGGCGGCGCTGGAGCGCGGCGTGATCACGGCGTCCGCCGGCAACCACGCGCAAGGCGTCGCGATCTCGGCCGCCAGGATGGGCGTGCGCGCCATCATCGTGGTGCCGCAGACGACCCCGCAGGTGAAGGTGGATGCGGTGAAAGCGCACGGCGGTCCCACGGTGACGGTGGTACAGGCGGGCGATTCCTATAGCGACGCCTTTGGCCATGCCCAGAAACTGGCCAGCGCACAGGACCTGACCTTCATCCCGGCATTCGACGATCCCTATGTGATCGCCGGGCAGGGCACGGTGGGCATGGAGATCCTGCGCCAGCATGCCGGCCCGCTGCACGCCGTCTTCGTGCCGATCGGCGGCGGCGGGCTGGCGGCGGGGGTGGCGACCTACATCAAGGCGGTGGACCCGGGCGTCAAGGTCATCGGCGTGCAGACCGAGGATTCCTGCGCCATGTCCCTGTCCATGCAGGTGGGGGAGCGGGTCAACCTGCCCGAGGTGGGCCTGTTTTCGGACGGCACGGCGGTCAAGCTGGTGGGCGAGGAAACCTTCCGCCTGTGTCGGGAGTACCTGGACGAGATCATCCTGGTGGACACGGACGCGGTCTGCGCGGCGATCAAGGACGTATTCCTGGACACTCGCAGCGTGTTGGAACCGGCGGGCGCGCTGGCGGTGGCGGGGCTGAAAAAGTACGTGGAACGCGAAGGCGTGCAAGGCCAGCCCATGGTGGCGGTGACCTCGGGCGCCAATATGAACTTCGACCGTCTGCGCTTCGTCGCGGACCGTGCCGAAGTGGGCGAGGCGCGCGAGGCGGTCTTCGCCGTGACGGTGCCCGAGGAGCGCGGCAGCTTCCGCCGCTTCTGCAGCGTGATCGGCCAGCGGAGCGTGACGGAATTCAACTACCGCATCGCTGATGCGCGCACGGCCCACATCTTTGTCAGCATGCAGATTTCCCGGCGCGGCGATGCGGCGGACATCATGGCGGCGTTGCAGCAGCAGGGTTTTTCCGTCGGCGATCTGAGCAATAACGAAGTGTCCAAGCAGCACATCCGCTACATGGTGGGCGGACGCTCGCCGCTGGCGGCCGGCGAGCGCCTGTTCCGCTTCGAGTTTCCGGAGCGTCCCGGCGCGCTGATGAAGTTCCTGTCCGAGATGGCGCCCAACTGGAACATCAGCCTGTTCCACTATCGCAACCAGGGTACGGAGTTCAGCTCGGCGCTGGTCGGCATCCAGGCGCCGCTGGCGGACAGCGCGGCGCTGGACGCGTTCCTGCGGCAATTGGGCTACGCCCATACCGAGGAAACCGGCAACGAGGCCTACCGCCAGTTCCTGATCTGAGCGCGCCCGGATTCAGCCCGGCGCGCAGCCGGGTTTGCGCGGCAAGGTCACGCCTGGTTGCAGGCGCAAGGTGGCGCGTCCTTGCGCCGGCTGCGTCAGCAGCAAGGCGCTGGCGCGCCAGGCCGGCACGTCGTCGAAGGCCACGTCGGGCGCAGCCGTGGACTTGGACTGCGCGTCCGGTCGGTCGAACTGGATGGCCGGCAGGCGCAGGCAGGCGTCCTTGAAATCCAGCCGCGCAAGTTCGCGGCCGTCGCTCATGCGCACCGCGCGGAATGCCATCGGGGTGTCCACGAACTTGGTGATGGCGGGGACGATCTGCAAGTAGCCGTCGGCGTCCTTGACCCGTTTGGTAGGCTCGATCTCGACCGCGTCCCTGCCCGGAGGCAGGGCTAGATAGGCCACGCCATCGGCCACGTCCAGCAACTTGCCCGGACCCAGGTTCAGGGCGGCAAGCGGCGCGTGGCGGATCAATACGGTCTCGTTCCAGGACGTCTGGACGCGCGTCCAGCCCGGCAGGCGCGCGTCCTCGAAGCGAGTGGTGGAGATGCGGTCGCGGTCCGGCTTGGCCGACAAGACCAGGCGCTGGACTCGCAGCGCGTTGTTGACCACGCGCAGCTGAGCCAGCACGGTATTGGCGCTGGAGCTGGTGAAGTAGGCCAGCACGGCGTCCTTTTCCAGTGCCTTGGCGGTGGATGCGCAGAAGAAGGCGCGGGCCTCGATGCTTTGGCCGTCGGGATAGAGCAGGGCGCCGACGTCCTTGCCGCACAGCGGCTTGCCCTGGTACGTGATGGTGGTGGCGCGGGTGGCCTGTCGCTGGCCGGTGTTCCAGTCGCTGCGGCTGTCCGTGGCGGCTTCGACCACCAGGCCATGATTGTCGTAGACCACGGCCGCGCCCGCGGGCGCGGCAAGCATGCTGAGCAGAAACGCGAGACTGCGTCGACGCGCCATCGGCGGGCTCCCTGGGGTGGCTGGAGGGGTCTATATATACCACCGCCGGGGAGAGCCTCTTACTGCGGGCCGAGCTTACGGATCAGGGCGTCCAGCATGTCCAATTCATCGGGCCGCAGGTCCGTCAGGGGCGCGCGCACCGGGCCGGCGTCGTGGCCGACCAATTTGGCGCCGGCCTTGACGATGCTGACCGCATAGCCGGGTACGCGGTTGCGGATGTCGAGGTAAGGCAGGAAGAAATCGTCCAGCAGGCGGTTGGTGGTGTCGTCGTCGCCGGCGGCGATGGCGCGGTAGAACTCCATGGCCGTCCTTGGCACGAAGTTGAACACCGCCGACGAATAGACCGGCACGCCCAGCGCGCGGTAGGCGGCGGCATAGACCTCGGCCGTGGGCAGGCCGCCCAGGTAGGAAAAGCGGTCGCCCAGCTTGCGGCGGATGCGCACCATGGCCTCGATGTCGCCCACGCCGTCCTTGAAGCCCACCAGGTTGGGGCAGCGTTCGGCCAGCTGCGCCAGGCTCTCGGCCGACAGGCGCGATTGCGCGCGGTTGTAGACGATGACGCCGATCTTGACGGACTTGCAGACTTGCTCGACGTGCGCGGCGATGCCTTGCTGCGAGGCCTCGGTCAGGTAATGGGGCAGCAGCAATATGCCCTTGGCGCCCAGGCGTTCGGCCTCCTGCGCATAGGCGATGGCCGTGCGGGTCGGGCCGCCGGCGCCGGCCAGGATGGGGACCTTGCCGGCGCAGGTCTGCACCGCGGTGCGGATGACGTCGGCGTATTCTTCCGCCGCCAGCGAGAAGAACTCCCCTGTGCCGCCAGCGGCGAACAACGCGGTTGCGCCGTAGGGCGCCAGCCATTCCAGGCGTTGCGCGTAGGACCTGGCGTTGAAGTCGCCGTTCTGGTCGAAGTCGGTCACGGGGAAAGACAGCAAGCCTTCCGAAACGATCTGCTTGAGTTCCTGCGGGGTGGTCATGTCGCGTTGATCCGTGTGGGGCGCCATCGATGGTAGGAGTCGGCTGGCCGCCAAGTGAAAGAGATAAGTCATCGTACAACATCAAATATGTCCATTCAAGGCGACATTTACTATCAAATTGGCACTTTATAGGTGCATACCCGATGGCAATAGATTCCGCTTTTCAAAAATATTTTCTTAGTTGTACGATGACTAGCGCAGAGTCGGACGCGGTTCGAAGGGGGTGTGTCGGGTCAATTCGAAGGATTGGCGCGGACGCCGGCGCTCGCGGCCGTCCACCAGACCATCCAGAGGAGACTCCATGAATCCGAGCAAGAGACAGTTCCTGGGCGGCGCCGCGGCGCTTTGCCTGTCACCGTGGCTCCCGGCCTGGGCGCAGTCGGGCGACTGGCCGACGCGCCCGGTGCGGATCATCGTGCCTTATCCGCCCGGCGGCTCATCCGACATCATTGCCCGCATCCTGGCGCCGCGCCTGGCCGACGCCCTGAAGCAGACCGTGGTGGTCGAGAACAAGCCCGGGGCCAACGGCAACCTGGGCGCCGGCCTGGTGGTGCAGGCCGCGCAAGAAGGCCATACCGTGCTGCTGTGCGACGTGGGGGCGCTGGCGATCAGCCCGTCCGTGTACACCAAGTTGTCCTTCGACCCGTCCAAGGACTTGCGCGCGGTCGGCATGCTGGCCTATTCGCCCCACGTGCTGGCCGTGCATCCCGACGTGCCCGCAAAGACGGTGCAGGAACTGGTGGCCTTGTCGAAGCAGCAGCGCCTGAACTTCGCCGTGACCGCCATCGGCAGCGCGCCGCACCTGGCCGCCGTGGCTGTGCAGCAGGCTACCGGCGCGAAATGGGAATACGTGCCGTACAAGGGCGGCTCGCAGGCGGTGACGGATACGATAGGGGGGCAGACCCAGGTCATCATGAACGGCCTGCTGGCCACGCTGCCCCACATCAAGGCCGGCAAGCTGCGGCCGATCGCGATCTCCAAGCGCGAACGCATGCAGTTGGTGCCCGATATCCCGACCATCTCCGAGCAGGGCGTGGCCGGCTTCGAGTCCGGCACCTGGCAAGGGGTGATGGCGCCCGTGACAACGACTGATCCCGTCGCCATCCGCTTGTCGGAACTGATGGCGCAGATCGTCAACCAGCCGGACGTGAAAGCGCAACTGAACGAGCAGGGCGCCGAAATCGTCACACGCAATCCCGCCGAATTGGCGCAGTTCTTCAATAGCGAACGCGCGCGCTGGGCCTCGGTGGTGAAAAGCGCGGACATCCGGCTGGATTGACGCCGGGGCCGCCTGGACAGCTTGCAAGGCGCGGGAGCACACTGGAACCGTCCCGCGCCCGCTCAGGCCCCGGCGCGACGCGGGGTCAGGCCGCGCGCGGTCGCGGCTCAGGGGCAGGGCATGTAGCCATGAAAATCCTTTGGGCAGCCGCGCTGCTGGCAGCCTTCTGGGGATCCGCCACCGCGCAAGGCGGCGGCCCCTCCGTTCCCCAGCCCCCGCCTTCGGCCCGCGTCATCCCCGATGCCTGCGTGGGTACATCATGCCCCCGGCTCGTCAATCCGGGCGCCAGTCAGGAACCCTGCCTGGGCACCGGCTGCGCCACCGCGGGCAGGCCGCCGGGCCCGCCCGCACCGCCTTCCAGCGGACCCAGCCGCCAGCCGGGCTGGATGAGTCCGGCGCCATCCCGTTTGCCGCCGATGCCGGCGCAGCGCGGCGTGCCGGCCGGGCCGCTGACACCGGCGCCGCCGCTGCCGGTGCCGAGGTAAGTGGGTACTGGATAGGAGCCGGCAAAAAGACCGGAAAAAAACCGGAAAAGTTAAGCAGATAAATCCACCCGGATGGTGGATTTATTTTTTTGTTATCAACCATGTAGGTCGAGTCGAGAGTCCGAAAGACAACCGGCAGGCAGGCTCCCGATCAGCAAGCTCATGGTAGTCCCGAACGCCCCCCGCCATCCGCATATACGACCGGTAAGGCTCCGCCTGAACCATCTCCTCCAACAACTCCCGCAGGATGTCCTGCACGATCTTCACCGCCTGCGTCAGCGGTCGGTTCGATGCGGTGGCCAGCATCAGGCGCGTGGACAGGGCGGGGTTGACGATCCTGCGGGCGACCAGCTGGCCGCTGTTCAACTCGCCCACCACCGCGGGCAGGGCCAGGACCGTGTGGGCCAGTCCGTTCAACACGATTTCCTTCATCAGTTCCAGCGCGTCCATTTCGAATACGACGTTCAAGGGCGCGTCCGCTTGCGCCGCCGCCTGTTCCAGCGTGCGGCGCAGACCGTGGCTGCGCGTGGGCAGCGCCAACGGCAGATCAGCCAGCTGCGAGAAGTCGATGCAGGACAAGGCCCGCGCGGCGGGTGACAGGTTCTGCGCCGGGGATACCAGCGCCAGATCCAGTTCGGCCAGGGGATCGACCACCACGTGCTGCGAGCGCCGCGCGTCGTGCAGCACGGCGATGTCGACACGGGCGTTGGCCAGCCATTCGTGCACATAGCCGCTATAGCCCGTGATGACGTTCAACTGTATGCGCGGATGGCGTTTCCAGATTTCCGCCACCAGTGGCATGCCAACCATATGGGACAGCGTAGGCGTCAGGCCCAGGGTGACCTGGCCCGAAGGCGATTTCTGCTCGTCGTGGAATTCGGTCACGACCCGCGCCATTTGCGCCAGCAAGGGGCGCAAGCTATCCAGCAGCTTCTCGCCCTCGGGCGTCAGGGACACGCCGCGGCCGTTGCGGTAGAGCAGGGCGCAGCCGCATTCGTCTTCCAGCTTCCTGACCTGCCGGCCCAGCGCCGATTGCGCGATGCCCAGCACCGAGGCAGCCTTGGAGAAGCTGCCCGAATCGGCGACGTGGATCAGGTTCTCGATCTTGCGTAGGTCCATCGCAATGTCTCGCCGCCTGCTTGCGGGCAGGCGCTCCTTGTGTGCGTTTCTTGTATATCTGATAGGCACAGTATGCCTACATGGCATCCCGCCAGCCATCCTAGAATTCCTGCGTATTCGCCCCGCGCCTGAGCGCTTGCCCTTGGTTTCCGGCCATCCATGACACCTGTTTCCGAACTGAACACGTCTTCCCACGCCTTGCTCGACATCTTCGCCCGCAATGGCATCGACCGCGTTTTCCTCGTGCCTGGCGAAAGCTATCTGGGCGTGCTCGACGCCCTGCATGATTTCCCGGGCATCGACGTGGTGACCTGCCGGCATGAAGGCGGCGCGAGCTTCATGGCCTGCGCCGACGGCCGGTTGACGGGCCGGCCGGGCGTGGTCATGGTGTCGCGGGGGCCAGGCGCGGCCAACGCGGCCATCGGCGTGCACGCCGCGCAGCAGGATGGCGCGCCGATGATCCTGGTGATCGGACAGGTGCCGCGCAAGGACTTGCGCAAGGAGGCGTTCCAGGAGATCGACTATCAGCAGATGTTCGGTTCCATCGCGAAGTGGGTGCATGAGGTGGCGGCGCCGGAGGACCTGGCCTGGGCCGCCTTCAAGGCGCTGCGGGTGGCGGCCTCCGGCACGCCCGGGCCGGTGGTGCTGGTGGTGCCGGAAGACGTGCAGCAGGCGCAGGTGCCGCAACCGGATTGGGTGGCCGAGCCTGCCAGCCCGACGCAGCCGGCGCCCGCCACGCTGGCGCGGCTGCAAGCCTTGCTGGATGGCGCCCGCAAGCCGCTGATCATCGCCGGCGGCGCCTTCAACGCGCCGGGCGGGCGCGATGCGCTGCGGCAGCTGGCTGAAAGGCATGGCGTGCCGGTGGCGGTATCGTTCCGCCAGCACGACCTGTTTCCGAACACGCACCCGCTGTACGCGGGGGACCTGGACCTGGCGACGCAGGCGGCCCAGGTCGCGGCCTTCGACGCCAGCGACCTGATCCTGGCGCTGGGCACGCGCCTGGGCGATATCACCACGCAGGGCTATGCATTCCCCGGCTATCCCAAACCCTCGCAGACGCTGGTGCATTGCCATGCGGACGCGCATTTCGTGAACCAGCATTTCGCGGCCGACGTCGGCATCGTGGCCGATCCGGTGGCCACCGCGCAGGCGTTGGCGGCCTTGCCCGCGACGGGCTGCGCGGCGCGCGGCGATTGGGCGGCTTCCTTGCGCGCCATCCGGGAGCGCATATCCGCCTGGCCCGATCCCAAGGCGGACGACGGCGTGCCGTTCGTGTCCGTGGTCCGCGCCCTGGTCGAACAGGCGCCGCGCGACCTGATGGTCTGCCTGGACGCGGGGACCTTCGCCGCGCCGGTGTACCGCCATTTCCCCTTTGCCTACCCGCAGAGGCTGATGGCCTCGCAGTCCGGCGCCATGGGCTACGGCACGCCGGCCGCCATCGCTTCGCAGCTGCGCAATCCGCAAAGCAAGGTGGTGTGCCTGGTGGGCGACGGCGGCTTCATGATGACGGGCAACGAGATGATGGCCGCGGCCGAGCGCGGACTGCCGGTGTTCCTCATCGTCTCCAACAACAATTGCTATGGCTCCATCCGCCTGCATCAGGCGCGCACCTATCCCGGGCGATACGCAGGTACCAATCTCGCCAGCCCCGATTTCACGATGATGGCGCGCGCCTTCGGCATGCAGACAGAGCACGTCACCCGCGCGGACCAGGTGGCCGGCGCCATCGCCCGCGGGCTGGCCTCGCCCGTCCCGTACTTCCTGGAGGTCAAGACCAGCCTCGCTGCGATCCTGCCGGAAGGCGCGGACAGCGGGGCGGGCATCGATCTGCTGGGGCGCGGCCAGCCGGCGGCTCATTCGCGGTAGCCGGGATCCTTCCTGTCCATCAGGCGCAGCATGGCCGGCCATTCCAGTTCGCCAAAGGGGCGGCGCGTGGTCGGCTGGTACAGGTGCCAGGTTTTTTCGATCACTTCCGGAGGCGGCAGGCAAAGTTCGCGGTTGGCGGCCAGCGCGTCGACCTGCGCCTTGCACGCCATCTCCAGCCAGTACAGCGTGTTGAACGCCTGTGCGATGCTGGGGCCTGCCGCCAGCAGGCCGTGGTTGCGCAGGATCATCGCCTCGTTCTGGCCCAGGTCCGCCACCAGCCGCGCGCGCTCGTCCAGGTCGATGGCCACGCTTTCGTAGTCGTGGTACGGGATCTTGGCGAAGCGCATGGCGGTCTGGGTCAGCGGCAGCAAGCCGCATTGCAGCGCCGACACCGCCATGCCGGCCCGCGTGTGCGTGTGGATGACGCACTGCACGTCGTGGCGGGCGCCGTGCACCGCGCTGTGGATGACGTAGCCGGCGGCGTTGATGCCGTACTCGCCCGGCTTGTCCAGAACGTTCCCGTCCAGGTCGATCTTGACCAGGCTGGATGCGGTGATTTCGTCGTACATCATGCCGTAGGGGTTGATCAGCAGATGGCCCTCGGGTCCGGGCATGCGCGCGGTGATGTGGTTGTAGATGAGATCGCTCATGCCGAAGTGGGACACCAGCCGGTAGCAGGCGGCCAGTTGGATGCGGGTGTCGCGTTCGGCGGGGCTCATGGGGCTATGCATGGTTCGGGTCTCCGGGTCAGTCGCTGGCTTTGACGTTGAAATCGCGCACCACCTTGCCCCACGACTCGTGCTCGGACTTCATCAGCGCGCCGAATTCGGCGGGCGTGGCGGTGGTGCGGACCTGGGCGCCCAGGTCCGCCAGCTTGTCGCGCACGGCCGGGTCCGCCAGTACGGCGTTG
This sequence comes from Achromobacter sp. SD115, assembly GCF_017355315.1. Taxonomy (NCBI): domain Bacteria; kingdom Pseudomonadati; phylum Pseudomonadota; class Betaproteobacteria; order Burkholderiales; family Alcaligenaceae; genus Achromobacter; species Achromobacter sp. SD115. The sequence goes on from NZ_JADIJM010000002.1 coordinate 29,557, forward strand.
ACCTCGACGGCCAGCTTTTGCTGGATGTCGGACGGGATGCCGGCGGGCGCGATCAGGCCCAGCCAGGCGCCCATGTCAAAGCCCGGAAAGCCTTGTTCGGCGACCGTAGGTACATCCGGCAGGCTGGCGACCCGCTCCGGGGTGCTGACGGCGATCGCCTTCAGGCGGCCGGCCTTTACCATGGACAGGGACGACACCATGGTGTCGAAGCTGGCATAGGTCCGTCCGCCCACGATGTCCGTCTGCGCCTGGCTGCTGCCCTTGTAAGGCACGTGGATCATGCTGGCGCCGGCCTTGGCCAGCAGCACCGAGGTCACCAGATGGCTGGTGGTGCCGACACCGGTGGTGGCGTAGGTGTATTGGTTCGGCTTGGCCTTCACGGCCGCGAGGAAGTCCTTGAGGTTACTGGCTGGATTGTCCGGACTGACGACGAACAGATAGGGCAGCCAGGTCAGCAGCCCGATGGGCGCGAAATCCTTGCGCGCGTCGTAGTTCAGGTTGGGATAGACATGCGGGTTGATGGCTTGCGGCGCGGAGGCGCCGATCATGAGCGTATAGCCGTCGGGCTTGGCGCGCGCGCCAAGCCCCGCGGCGATGGAGCCGCCCGCGCCGGGCTTGTTCTCGACGATGAACTGCTGGCCCAGCCGCTGCGCCAGGCGGTCGCCGACCATCCGGGCGACGGTGTCGGTGGCCGTGCCGGGGGGGAAGCCGACCAGGATGGTGACGGGTTTGGCGGGATAGGGGGCTTGCGCCCAAGCCGGCCCGGCTGCGGCCCAGGCCGAAACGGCCAGCATGGCTGCCAGCGCGGCCCGTCGCCATGATGATGGAATTGCCCCGGGGGCGGATTGCGTTCCGCCTCGCCTTATCGCATTGCGCATCGTTGTCTCCAGTCATTGTTCTGATGGCGGGAGAGCGCCTGCGCCTGCCCGCAACGGCGTCCCGGTAGGTAGGCCGTCGCCGTTCAAGGTCGCACAAGGACCGGCCGCCTTCAATGACGCCGGCGGCCAAGCAGATAACGCGAAATGGCATGGATGGCGGACGCCGTGCAGGCGTCCGCCCGGGAGATCAGAGCGTCAGGCTGATCCAGGTGGTCTTCAGGTCGCTGTACTTGTCCAGCGCGTGCAGCGACTTGTCCCGGCCGAAGCCGGATTGCTTGACGCCGCCGAACGGCACGGTGATGTCGCCGTCGGCGTAGCAGTTGACCCACACCAGGCCCGCGCGCAGGCGGCGCGAGAGGCGGTGGGCGCGCGACAGGTTGGCGGTCCAAAGGCCTGCGCCCAGGCCGTAGATCGAGTCGTTGGCCAGCCGCACCGCATCGTCCTCGGTGGCGAAGCGCTGCGCGGCCAGCACCGGGCCGAAGATTTCCTCGCGCACCAGGCTGCTGTCCTGATCAGCGCAATCGAAAATCGTCGGCTCGATGTAGTAGCCCCCGGTGGCTGTGCGCGCCTGGCGGCCGCCCAGACGCAGCTGCGCGCCCTCGGCGGAGCCTGCCTCGATGCGGGCCAGCACGCCGCGCATCTGGCGTTCATCGACCATGGCGCCCATGGCGGTGGCGGGGTCCAGCGGATCGCCCGGCTGCAGCGTGGCGGCGTAGTCCGCGACCTTGGCCATGAAGGCGTCGTAGATGCCGTCCTGCACGTACAAGCGGGAACCGGCGATGCAGACTTCGCCCTGGTTGGAGAAGATGGCCAGCGCCGCGGCCTGGGCGGCGCGGTCCAGGTCGGGGCAGTCCTTGAACACGATGTGCGGCGACTTGCCGCCGCATTCCAGCCAGACGCGCTTCAGGTTCGACTGGCCCGAGTACGCCATGAAGCGCTTGCCGGTGGCGGTGGACCCGGTAAAGGCTATGCAGTCCACGTCGGGATGCAGGCCAAGCGCCTGGCCGGCTTGCGCGCCCAGGCCGGGTACCACGCTGAAGACCCCGGCGGGAATGCCGGCTTCCTCGGCCAGCGCCGCCAGCCGGATAGCCGACAGCGAAGCCTGCTCGGCTGGCTTGAGGATGACGCTGTTGCCCGCGGCGAGAGCCGGCGCGACCTTCCAGGCGGCCATCATCAAGGGGTAGTTCCAAGGCACCACCGCCGCCACGACGCCCAGGGCTTCGCGCGTGATGGTGGCCAGCGCGTCCGGGCCGGTGGGGGCGATCTCGTCGTAGATCTTGTCGATGGCTTCGGCGTACCAGGCGTAACAGCGCGCCGTTTCCGGCACGTCGAAGGCCAGCGCGTCGCGGATGGGCTTGCCCATGTCCAGGGTTTCCAGCAGCGCCAGTTCCTCGCGGTGCTCCTCGATCAGCGCAGCCAGGCGCAGCAGATGTTGCTTGCGCTGGCGCGGCGCCAGGCCGCTCCAGACGCCGGCCTCGAAGGCGCGGCGGGCGGCCTGCACGGCGCGGTCCACGTCGGCCGCGCCGCAAGACGCGACATCGGCCAGCTTGCGCCCGTCTATCGGGCTGGTGGCGGGGAAGGTGGCGCCATCGGCCGCGCCGCAGTAGGCGCCATCGATATAGGCCTGACCGTTGAAGGTAAGCGCGGCGGCGCGGGCGCGCCAGTAGGCGGCATCCTGGCTCATGAGCGGACCCCCTGGGCGTTGGCGCGCGCCACCATGGCGTCCAGCAGCACGTTGCAGCCGGCTTCCAGGTCGGCGGGCTTGGCGTCCTCGATCTCGTTATGGCTGACGCCGTCCTTGCAGGGCACGAAGATCATGGCGGTGGGCGTGACGGCAGCCATGTAGACCGCGTCGTGGCCGGCGCCGGTGACGATGTCCATGGCGGCCAGGCCGCGGCGGGCGGCGCCGTCGCGCACCTTGCCCACCAGGTCCAGGTCGAACGGCGTGGGCGGGAAGTACTGTACGTGCTTCACGTCCACGGCCACGTTGTGGCGCTGCGCGATGTCCGCGCAGATCTCGTGCCAGCGCTGGTCCATGCGGGTGAGCGTGGCCTCGTCCTCGTGGCGCAGGTCCGCCGTGAAGCGCACCTGGCCCGGGATGACGTTGCGCGAGCCGGGGTGCGCGTGGATCTCGCCGACGGTGCCGCGGCCATGCGGCTGATTGTCGTTGGCGATCTCCACGACCGCCTGCAGCAGGTAGCTCGCGGCATACAGCGCGTCGCGCCGGATCGGCATCGGGGTGGGGCCGGCATGCATTTCCATGCCGGTCACGGTCACGTCGTACCAGCGCAGGCCGAGCGATCCGGTCACCACGCCGACCACTTTTTCCTCGTGCTCCAGGATCGGGCCCTGCTCGATGTGGGCCTCGAAGTAGGCCCCCACCGGGCGGCCGCCCACGGGGTCCGTCCCGGCATAGCCGATGGCGGCCAGCTCGTCGGCCACCGACTTGCCGTCGCGGTCGGTGGCGGACAGCGCCACTTCCAGCGGGAACTTGCCGGCGAACACGCCCGAACCCATCATCACGGGCACGAAGCGCGAGCCTTCCTCGTTGGTCCAGATGGCCACTTCCAGCGGCGCCTCCGTGACCACGCCATGGTCGTTCAGGCTACGCATGACTTCCAGGCCCGCCAGCACGCCGTAGCAGCCGTCGAACTTGCCGCCGGTGGGCTGGGTGTCGATATGGCTGCCGGTCATGACCGGCGGCAGATCGTTGTTGCGTCCGGCGCGGCGGGCGAAGATGTTGCCCACCTGGTCCACGCGCAGCGTCAGGCCGGCATCGCGCATCCAGCCGGTGACCAGGTCGCGGCCCTGGCCGTCCAGCGCGGTCAGCGCCAGGCGGCAGTTGCCGCCCTTGGCCGTGGCGCCGATCTGCGCCAGGTCCATCAGCGACTGCCACAGCCGCTGTCCGTTGATCGAGATAGTCGTCGTCATATTGGAATCCCTCTGTGTCAGTGGCCGGCGGCGGCATTGCGGGCCAGCGCGGCCTCGCGGATGCCCATCAGGGTTTCGCCGGGCGAAATGCCGTTGGCGTCGTAGCGGATTTCCAGCAGGGCCGGCAGGTTCTCGCGCTCGGCAAAGGCCAGCGCGCGCTCGAAGGCGGGGCCGAAGCTGGCGGTGTCTTCGACGGCTTCGCCATAGCCGCCGTAGCCGCGGATGATCTGGGTGAAGTCCGGGTTCTCGAAGGACAGGGCGATGGTGCGGGCCGGAAACTCGCGTTCCTGGTGCGCGCGGATGGTGCCCCAGATACCGTTGTTGAACACCAGCACCACCACGCCCAGGCGGTATTGCAGCGCCACGCCCAGCTCCTGCATGTTCATCTGGAAGCAGCCGTCGCCGGCGTAGCACACCACCGTGCGCTTGCGGTCTTCCAGCTTGGCCGAGATCGCCGCCGGCAGGCCGTAGCCCATGGAGCCCACGGTGGGCGTGAGGCTGGTGCCGGGTCCGGCATAGCGGCGGTAGCGATGCGGATACAGCGCATAGTTGCCCGCACCCACGGTGATGCAGGCGTCGGCCGGCACATGCGCGTCGACGTAGGCGGCGGCCTGGTCCAGGCTCATCGGGCCGGGCGAGGCCAGCGGTTCCAGGCTGTCGACCAGTTCCTGGTGGGCCGCGCGCACGGCGGCGCCGCGCCCCGTCTTGTGGCCGGGGACGAGTCCGGCCACGCCGGCGGCGAAGCTGGCCACATCCGCCACGATGGCCTGGGTCGGCGAGAACACCCGGCCCAGTTCGGCAGCGTCGGGATACACGTGGATCAGCTGCTGGCGCGGCAGCGGGCTTTCGATGACGGTATAGCCTTCGGTGGTGGCCTCGCCCATGCGCGTGCCCACGGCCAGCACCAGGTCTGCGTCGCGCAGGCGCTGGCGCAGTTCCGGCGTCATGGCCCAGCCGACGTGGCCGGCGGCGTTGGGGTGGCGCTGGTCGAAGCATTCCAGGCGGCGCCAGGCGGTGCCTACCGGCAGCTCGAAGCGCTCGGCAAAGCCTGCGATCTGATCGATCGCGGTCTGGTGCCAGCCGTTGCCGCCCAGCAGCAGGAAGGGGCGTTCGGCAGCGTCCAGCAATTGGGTCATGCGGGCCAGATCGGCGGCGCCGGGGTGGCTGTGCACGCGCGGGTAGCGCGGCAGGTCGGCGACGCGGGCGCGGCCCCACAGCGTGTCCTCGGGCAGCGCCAGCACCACGGGGCCGGGACGGCCGCTGGTCGCCACGGCGAAGGCGCGCGAGATGTATTCGGGAATACGGTCGGTGCGGTCGATCTGCGCCACCCACTTGGCCATCTGGCCGAACATGCGGCGGTAGTCGATCTCCTGGAAGGCTTCGCGCTCCATGAAATCATTGCCCACCTGACCCACGAACAGAATCATCGGGGTGGAATCCTGGAAGGCAGTATGCACGCCGATGCTGGCGTTGGTGGCGCCCGGGCCGCGCGTGACGAAGCAGATACCGGGCTCGCCGGTCAGCTTGCCATAGGCCTCGGCCATGTAGGCCGCGCCGCTTTCCTGGCGGCAGACGACGGCTTCAATGGCATCGGTGTGGTCGTTCAGCGCGTCGATGCAGGGCAGATAGCTTTCGCCGGGGATCATGAACACGCGGCGCGCGCCATGGATGCGCAGCTGCTGCATCAGGATCTGACCGCCATTGCGTTCGGGAATTGCGGCTGACGTCATGCGGAGTCTCCTTGTTGCGGGACTGCCTGCGCGCGGCGCTCGGCGGCCCATCGTTCGAATTGGTGATGGCGCGCCAACAGGCGGCGCGCGGTGTTGTAGACAGGCGGATCGATGCGCTCGGCGTCATGGCGGCCGGCGCGCTGGGCTTCGTAGCGCACGACGCAATCTTGCGCCGCCGCGACTTCGTCCGGGGCGGGCGTGAACACGGCGTGGATCAGCTTGACCTGGTCGGCCACCGTCGCGCACTTGGACTTCAGCCCCAGGCGGCGGGCCCAGCGCACATCGGCTTCCAGCGCCGGCATGTCGCGGTAGTTGAAGGGGCAGTCGATCGGCAGGCAGCCCGCGGCGGTGCAATCCAGCAGGAAGCGGGCGCGTACGTGATGCAGCTCGATGCCGTCCTTGCCGCGCTCGGCGCCCAGGCTGGCGGTCAGGTCCTCGGCCGCCAGCAGGCAGGCGGACACGCGCGGGCTGGCGGTCAGGATGTCGTAGGCGCGGTGCACGCCCAGCGCCGACTCCAGCGTGGGTACGATCTCGGTGCTGCCGGCGGGCAGGCCGAGTTCGGCTTCCAGCGCGGTGATCGCCTGGTCCAGGGCGGCGATCTGCGCCGGGCTCTCGGCATGCGGCAGGAATACCGCGTCCGGAGCGCCGGGCATGACGCCGCGCAGGTCGGCCAGGCCGTCTTCTTCCAACTTGTTGATGCGCACCGCGGCCACCACGCCCTGGGCGCGGCAGCGGGCGAACAGCTCGGCAATGCGCGGACGCGCAGCCGGCCGGTCCGCCGGGGCGGTGAACTCTTCCAGGTCGGCGACCAGCGCGTCGGCGCCGCTGGCCAGGCCGTCGGCCTGGGCGTTGGCGTCCAGGCCGGGCACGAACATCCAGCTGCGGCGCAGGAACGGGGGACGGCGGGAGGGAGTGATGGGGGTCATTGCACGTGCCTCGGCAGGAACAGCACCAGTTCGGGTACGAAAGTCAGCAGCAGCATGACTGCGGTCATGGCCAGCATCATCCAGGACAGCGGGCGCAGGGTCTGCATCATGTTGATGCCGCCGATCTTGCAAGCAGCCATCAGGTCGACCCCGACCGGCGGCGTGTTGGCGCCGATGGCCATGTTGATCGACAGCAGGATGCCGAAGTGCACCGGATCGATGTTGTAGTGCGCCAGCACCGGCATCACGACCGGGGCCACGATGATGATGACTGGGATCGCTTCCATGAAGGTGCCCAGCAGCAGCAGCACCACGGTCAGCACCAGCAGCACGGCGGTCTTGCTGTCGGTCCATTCGACCAGCAGCGTGGACAGCGCCTGCGGCACCTGCTCGGCCACCAGCACCCAGGCGAACAGCCCCGACGCGCCGATGATGAGCAGGATGGACGCGCTGCTCTCGCCCGTGGATTTCAGGTTGTCCCACAGCGACTTCAGGCTCAGCGTGCGGTACCAGAAAAAGCCGATCAGCAAGGCGTAGATGATGGCGCTGGAGGCGGCCTCGGTGGCGGTGAAGATGCCGAAGCGGATGCCGCCGATGATCAGCACCGGCACCATCAGGGCAGGCAACGCGTCGATGGCTGCGGCGCGCAGCTCGGGCCAGCTGAAGGGCTGGCCGCCGGCCCAGTTGTGCTTGCGCGATTGCCAGATGGCCACGCCGATCAGCGACAGCCCCAGCAGAATGCCCGGAATGATGCCGGCCACGAACAGCTTGCCCACCGAGGTGTCGGTGATGGTGCCGTAGACGATCAGCACGATGCTGGGCGGGATGATGGTGGAGGTGGCGCCGGCGCTGCCGACCAGGGCGCAGGAAAAGCCCTTGTCGTAGCCGCTGCGGGCCATGGCCGGCAGCAACAGGCTGCCGATGGCGACCACGTCGGCCACGCCCGAGCCGGACAGCGCGCCGAACATCAGGCAGGCCAACACGGCCACCACGGCCAGGCCGCCCTTGATGTCGCCGACGATGGCGGCGCACAGGCGCACGATGCGCTGGGTCAGGCCGGCACCGTTCATCAGTTGCGCGGCCAGGATGAAGAGCGGAATCGCCAGCAGCGTGAAGCTGTCCAGCCCCACCACATATTGCTGCGCCGCCACCATCATAGGGGCGGAATCGTAGACCGCCAGATAGGCCAGGCAGGACAGCACCAGGCCGAAGGCGATGGGCATGTCGATCAGCACCGTGATCGTGAACACGCCCATCAGGAAGAGAGCACCCGTAGACATCTTGTTAATCCTTTGCAGCGGCGGGAGCGGCGGAGAACAGCTGGGCCAGATGCACAACGATGGTGATGGCGCAGGCGAAGGGCAGCGCCAGATACACCACGCCGGCCGACACGTCCAGTGCCGGCAGGGTCTGGTCCATGGTCAGTTCGGCCAGCTGCCAGCCGGCATAGCCCAGCGCCGCCAGGCCGACGATGATGAGCGCCTGGTTGATGCGTTCAAAGACATTCAGGATGCGGGGATTGCGCACCACGAAGGGCAGCAGCCCCGCCATCAGGTGGGAGCGCTCGAAGCTGCAGACGACGCCGCCGATGAAGGCGGACCACACCAGCACCAGGCGCGGCAATTCCTCGGCCCAGTGCGGCGTGGTGTGGGTGACGAAGCGGGCGAACACCACATAGGAAATCAGGATCGCCAGCAAGGCCACCGCCAGGGCGGCGAAGGCCTTGCTGATGCCCGACAGGATCGCGGACAGTCGGTTGAGCATTACTTGGCCTCGCGGTACTTCTGCACCAGGGCCATCAGCTCGGGGCCGTAGGTGACTGAGTAGGTCTTCCACACCGGCGCGACCGCGGCGGCGAAGGCGGGCTTGTCGACCTCATTGACCTGCATGCCTTTTTCCTTCAACTGGGCGATGAACTGCTGGTCGCCATCCGTGATCATCTGGCGTTGCGCGTCGCGCCACTTGTCGGCGGCCGCCTGCACGATCTTCTTGTCGTCGGCCGAGATGCGGTTCCAGACCGGCTTGGAGATGATCAGGTTGGCGGGACCCCAGACGTGGCCGGTCAGCGACAGGTACTTCTGCACCTCGAAGAAGGACGAGGTGTAGATGATGGACAGCGGGTTCTCCTGGGCGTCGAACACCTTCTGCTGCAGCGCCGAATACAGTTCGCCGAAAGCCAGCGGCGCAGGGTTGGCGCCCAGCGCGGTAAACGTGTCCAGGCGCATCTTGTCGGGCGTGACGCGGGTCTTCAGGCCGGCCAGGTCGGCGGGCTTGGCGACCGCGCCGCGGTTGTTGGTGACGTGGCGGAAGCCGTTTTCCCACCAGGAAATGATGGTCAGGTTCTTCTTGTCCGCCAGCTTGGCCAGCGCCTCGCCCAGCTCGCCGTCGAACGCCTTATAGGCCTGCTGGGAGGTGGACCAGGTATAGGGCAGCTCGACCACGCCGAATTTGGGTTCGATGGGCTGCAATGAGCCCGAGCCGATGATGGCCGCGCCCTGGCTGCCGATCTGCAGGCCTTCGAGCATGGTTTTCTCATTGCCGAGCTGGCCGCTGGGGAACAGCACGAAATTGACGCGGCCGGCGGTCTTTTCCTTGACCTCGGCGGCGAAGCCTTCGGCGGCCTTGTTCCAGCTGTGGCTGGGCGCCAGCACGTGGCCGAGTTTGATGTCCAGGGCATGGGCCGACAGCGGCGCCAGGCCGGCGAGTGCGAGCAGGGCGGCGGCCAGCAAGGTTTGTTTCTTTTGAGGAGCGATGGTCATGGCGGAACTCCGGGAGCAGGGGGGAATGGGTAGGGTCAGTAGGACTGCGCGCGCATCGATGCGGGCCGTCCAGGCAGGGCGATGCGGGTGCCGGTGTCGCTCAGGCCGTGGTCGCCCACGGCGAGGACCTGCATTTCGGCATCCAGGAAATTGCCGACGTACAGATAGCGGCTGTCGGGACTGAAGGCCACGCCCTCGGGCAGCGCGCCGACCTCGATGGCGCCGGCGCGGGTCACGGACTGGCCGTCGATACGCAGCAACACGATCTGTCCGCGCGGGTGGTGGAACCAGGCGCTGGACGGGTTGTTTGAACCTTGCACGATGGCGACCGCCGCATGGCGGCCGTCGGGACTGATGGCGATGCCTTCCGGGCCGTCCTCGACCATGACGCGGTCGATCACGCGCGGCGGATCGGCGCGCAGATCCACCACGCTGACCGAATCCGCGTGGCCATCCGACGCGGTCGGGCTGCCCATGTCCACCACCAGCGCCAGCGCGCCGTCGGGCGACACCACCAGGTTGAACGGCACCAGGCCGGTGGTCAGGTCCTCGGCGGGGTCGTGGGCCACGACCGGCGTGGCGCCGCTCTCGTCTATGCGCAGCACGCCCAGGCGATGGTTGTCGGTCTTGACCACGAACGCGCGGCGGCCGTCGGCGGCAAAGGACACGGCCACGACGGCGGTGTCCATGTCGACCTCGCCGCAGACCTCGGCGCGCTTGCCGGCGATGCGCAGCACCGACACGGAGCGGCCGGCCTTGTTGGCCACCAGCGCCAGCGTGCCGGCGCGGTTGATGGCCAGGCCCGAAGGTTGCAGCCCGACCTCCAGCCGTTGCACGATGGCGGGTGGATTGGCTTCCAGGTCGATCACGTACAGGCCGCGGCCGGGCTCGGGCTGCCAGCCGGCGCCATCGGCGCGCGTGCGCCAGTCCATGGAATCCGCGATCAGGCCCAGGCGCTGGTCGGGCGTGACGGCCAAGTTGACCGGCGGGCCGAACAGCGAGTTGGGCAGGGACAGAGTGGCGACCAGCTCGGGCGCGGCGGGATTGGCGCCGGCGTCGTAGACGCACAGGCTGTCGTTGCCCGGCGCCAGGAAACGGATCTGGCCGTCGTCCCAGGTGACCTTCTGGTCGTTGCCGACCAGCAGCAGGTGGCGTGCGTTCTGAGGCTTCATGCCGCCAGCTCCTGCGCTTGCGGCACTGCCAGGGTGGCGCCGATGAGCTGCCGCGTGTACGGATGGACCGGCTCGAAGTACACCTGGCTGGCGGAGCCGCGCTCGACCACGCGGCCGCCTTGCAGCACCACGATCTCGTCGGCGATGTGTTGCACCACGGCCAGGTTGTGGCTGATGAACAGATAGCCCAGGCCGCGCTCGCGCTGCAGCTCCATCAAGAGGTTCAGGATCTGAGCCTGCACCGACACGTCCAGCGCGGAGGTGGGCTCGTCGCAGATCAGCAGCTGCGGCTCCAGCATCAGCGCGCGGGCGATGGCCACGCGCTGGCGCTGGCCGCCCGACAGTTCGCGCGGATAGCGCGCGGCGAAGGCCGGCACCAGGCCCACGGCGTCCATCATCCGGCGCACCGCGGCGGCTTGCGAGGCCGCATTGCCGATGCCATGCGTGCGCAGCGGCGCGGTCAGGATTTCGTTAATGGTGCGGCGCGGGTTGAGGGAAGAATACGGATCCTGGAACACCATCTGGATGCGGCGGGCGCGGGCGCGCGCCGGCATCGCGGCCAGTGGTTTTCCGTCCAGCAGCGCCTGGCCCTGCGTCGGCGCCAGCAGGCCCAGCATCAGTTTGGCGATGGTGGACTTGCCGCTGCCGGATTCACCCACCAGGCCGATGGTCTGGCCGGCTGGCACGTGCAGGTCGACGTCATGCAGGATGCGCGGGGCGGGACGGCGCGAGAACAGGCTGGCGCGGCCGTACTGGAAGCACAGCGCGTTCAGGCTGATGCTGGCGGAAGGCGTAGTGCGGCTGCTCATGCCGTGACTCCTGGGCGCAAGGCGCCGGGTTTGACGCACAGGCAGCGGTGTCCGCCCTGCACGCGCGGCGGGAAGGGCTGGGCGCAGCGTGCCTCGGCCACCGGGCAGCGGTCGCGGAAGGCGCAGCCGCGGATGGCGGTGTCCAGCGAGGGCACGGCGCCGGCGATGGTGGGCAGGTCGGCGCGCGGCGCGGTGCGTCCGGGCTGGGGGATACAGTTCAGCAGCATGGCGGTATACGGATGGCTGGGGTGCTCCAGCACCTCGCGCACGCTGCCGCCTTCGACGATGTCGCCCGCATACATGACGATGACGTGGTCGGCGATGCGCGCCACCAGGCCCATGTCGTGGGAAATGAACACCATCCCCAGGCCGAACTCGGTCTGGATGTCGCGCAGCAGGTCCAGCAGTTCGGCCTGTACGGTCACGTCCAGCGCGGTGGTGGGTTCATCGGCGATCAGCAGTTCTGGGCCGCACATCAGGGCCATCGCGATCATCACGCGCTGGCGCAAGCCGCCCGACAACTCGAAGGGATACTGCCGCATGCGGTCGCGCGGATTGGCGATGCCGACGCGGCGCAGCAGGTATTCGGCGCGCTCCTCGGCCTCGCGGCGGCTGACGCGCTTGTGCCGGCGCAGCACGTCCACCAGTTGGGTGCCGATGGGGAACACCGGGTTCAGCGAAGTCATCGGATCCTGGAAGATCATGGCGATGCGCGCGCCGCGCAACTGCGCCAGCGCGGCGGGCGTGAGCGCCGCCAGGTCCTGGCCGGCGAACTCCAGCTTGGCCACGCGGCGGCGCGCGGCCGCCGGCAGCAGGTCCAGCAGGGCCAGCGCGGTCAGCGACTTGCCGCAGCCCGATTCGCCGACGATGCACAGGGTCTTGCCGCGCTCCAGGCTGAAGTCCACCGCGCGCACCACGTGCTTGGTGTGCGTGGGTGTGTGGATGTCGATGTGCAGGTTTTCGACCCGCAGCAGGGGTTGGCTGTTTGCGGTCATGGGATCAGCCCTTTTTCATTTGCACGGCGCGCAGCGCTTCGCCGGCGCGGTTCACGCACAGCACCAGCACGAACAGGACCACGCTGGGAATCACCACCAGCGAGGGCTGGAACAGCATGTTTTCCTTGCCCTCGGCAATCATCAGGCCCAGCGACGGCATCGGCGCCGGCACGCCCAGTCCCAGGAACGACAACGAAGCCTCCAGCGTGATCGCCATGGCCGCGTCCACGGTGCCGATGATGAGCAGGTTGCCCACCAGATTGGGCAGGATGTCGCGCCAGATGATTTGCAGATGGGTGCAGCCTTGCAGCCGCGAAGCGGTGACGAACTCGGCGTTGCGCAGGCCGGCCGCCATGGTCCGGGCCACCAGCGCGTAGCGTTCCCACAGCAGCAGGCCCAGCACCAGCACCACCACGGTGAGCGAGGCGCCCACTACCGATACCACCGCCAGCGCCACCAGGATGATGGGCAGGGCCAGGCGCGCAGTGATCAGGAAGGACACGGCGCGATCCACCGCACCGCCGAAGTAGCCCGCCGCCACGCCCAGCGTGGTGCCGATCAGCCCGCCCATCAACGCGACCGACAGGCCGATCAGCGCCGACACGCGCACGCCGTACAGCGCCCGCGCCAGCACGTCGCGGCCCAGCTGGTCGGTGCCGAGAATGTGATTCCAGCTGCCGTCCTCGCTCCAGACGGGCTCTTGCAGACGGGCCAGCAGGTCTTGCGTGTAGGGATCATGCGGGACCAGGTAGGGACCCAGCAGGCCGGCCAACACCAGCAGCGCCAGCATGGCCAGGCCGAAGTTGCGGCCATAGCGGGCCGCGCGTTCGCCGCGCGAGCGGACGGGAAGAGAGGAGGCGATGACGCTGCTCATGATGAAACTCGCACGCGGGGGTCGAGCCAACCATTGACGAGGTCGGCGACCAGGGTCAGGACGATGTAGATCAGGGCGAAGATCAGGATCAGCGCCTGCATCGTGGGAAAGTCGCCGCGCAGGATCGAGGTCCAGGCCAGCAGGCCCGCGCCGTTGATGGCGAACACGGTCTCGATGACGACGGAGCCGGCCAGCAAGGTGCCCATCTGGGCCGCGGCCAGCGACACCAGCGGCCGCAGGGCGTTGCGCAGCGCGTACTTCAACACCACGCTGGGGCCGCCCAAGCCCATGGCGCGGGCGGTGCGGATGTAGTCGGTGGCCAGTACGGTTTCCATTTCGGACTTCATCAGGCGCAGCATGGCTGGCATGGCGAACAGGCCCAGCGCGGTCACCGGCATCACGTAGTGCTTCCAGCTGTCGAAGCCAGAGGCCGGCAGCCATTGGTTGCGCACGCTGAAGACGATGATGAGCAGGAAGGCCAGGCAGAACGGCGGCATGGCCTGGGCGCAGGCCGACAGCAGCATGGTGGCGCGGTCGATCAGCGAGCCGCGGCGCAATCCGGCCAGCACGCCCAGCGGTATCGCCAGCAGCAGCGCAAACAGCATCGCGGCCAGGCCCAGCTTGGCGGTGGCGGGGAAATGCTGGGTCAGCAGTTCGGCCACGGGGCGGCTGAAGTACAGGCTGTCGCCGAAATCGCCGCGGGCGACGCCGGCCAGCCAGCGGCCGTACTGCACCAGGATCGGCTCGTTGAAGCCGTGCAGCTGCGCCAGGCGGGCCGCGTCGGCGGCGCTGCCTTCGCCAGCCAGGCGCGCCGCCGGATTGCCGGAAGCGAACACCAGCGAAAAGCTGATCAGCGAGACGAACACCACCAGCAGCGCGGATACCACCAGGCGACGGAACAGGAATGCAATCATGGGGCTACCTATGACGGTGTGCGCCGGAGGACCGCCGTTCCCGCCCGCTTGGGCCTGGGAACGGGGCCATGCCGGCGGGGCCGGTCAGTTCCAGCGGGCCTTGTAGAAACGCGGGAACTCGTCGCCGTCGACCGAGAAATTCAGGTCCTTGGCCTGCACGGCGTTGAGCGAGTGGTTCCACAGCGGCACCCAGTAGGCCTGGTCGGCCACGATCTTCTGGGCGGCGGCGTAGTTCTTGGCGCGCAGCTCGCGGTCCACGGAGGTGTCGGCGGTTTCCAGGTACTTGATGACTTCCGGATTGCGCGCCTGGTCATCCGGGCCGCCGCGGAAGAAGTTGCTGGTCGACAGCGCCGCGTCGGCGATGCCGTAGGAGCCCCAGTTGGACGACAGCATGGCGATCTTGCCTTCGCGCCAGTTGGTCATGGCGGTGCCGTACTGTTGTTCGACCAGGTTCAGCTTGATGCCGGCCTGCGCCATCTGCGCGGCGGCGGCGTCCAGGATGGCGCGCGGCGGCGCCGAGATCACCAGGTCCAGGGTCACGCCGTTGGGGTAGCCGGCCTGGGCCAGCAGCTGCTTGGCGCGGGCCGGGTCGAACTTGTAGGACTGCACCTCGGCGGCGCAGCCGAACTGGGCTGGGTTGCAGGCCGCATTGATGACCTTGGACGCGCCGCCGACCAAAGCCTTGCGGATGGCTTCGCGGTCGATGGCGTAGTTGATGGCCTGGCGCACTTCCTGCTTGGCCAGCGGCGACTTGCCGCCGTCAAATTGCGGGTTCAGCGAGATGTAGCTGATGCGCATGATGCTGCTGCTCTTGACCGTGACGGCGGACTGTTTTTCCATGCGCTTGGCCACGTCGGGCGGGACGCGCCAGATCCAGTCCAGGCCGCCGGAGAGCAGTTCGGCGTACTGGGTGTTGGCGTCGGGCAGCACGCGCACCACCAGCTTCTGCACGGCCGGCTTGGCGCCGAAGTAGTCTTCGAAGCGTTCATATACGTAGCGGCTGCCGGGCTGGCTTTCCACCAGGCGGTAGGGGCCGGTGCCGATGGGCTTGGCGCCCATGTCGGACTGGTTGGCCTCGTAGTACTTGCGCGGATAGATCGGCAGGTTTTCCGACAGCATCTCCAACGCCAGCGGGTAGGGCGTCTTCATCTTGATGCGCACGGTGTCGTCGGAAGCCTTCTCGGCCTTTGCGATCCAGGCGACCTGGTTCTGGAACCGTGCCTTGTAGCCTTCCGAGGACACCAGGTTCAGCGTGTACAGCACGTCGTCGATGGTCAGCAGCGAGCCGTCGTGGAACTTCACGTCCTTGCGGATGGGCAGTTCGATGGTGGTGTCGTCCACGAACTTATAGCCGGTGGCGATGGCCGGACCGAATTCGCCCGTGTCCTGGTTTTTTTGCAGCAGCCCCGAAAACACCATGCGCGCCAGCGCCAGGCCGGGGCGGTCCGATTCCTTGTAGGCGTCCAGCGTGGCGGGCGCCGCATCGAAGGCGATGTTGAGGGAGTTGTCAGCCTTGTTGGCCTGGGCGGCATGGGCGCCAAGCGCCAATAGCGCCGCGCTCAAAAGCTTCACGGTACGGGTCAGCTGCATGTTTTCACCTTGATGTGTTTTAGGTATCGGACTTACGGGTACTGCGGGTGCTGCGGAACTGCTGCGTGCGTATCGGCAGGCAAGCCGCTCCCCTTGCCGCGGGCGGCGCGTTCTGCGCCGGCGGTGCTTGCACGGTCGGTAAGGAGAGGGGCCTGGGCGTCAGGCCGGGGTTCAGGTGTTCATCGAATCATCGGATCCCAGCGCTGCCGAAGTCTTCCCGCAGGCGGGCCAGGATGCCGACCAGGTGGTCGTGCATGGCGTGGCGCGCGCGGATGGGATCGCGGTCGGAAATGGCCGCGAGGATGCGTTCGTGCTCCTGCTGGGCTTCGCTCCACACCTTGGTGGTCACGAAGTGCTCTTCAAGGCGGGTGAACACCGGGCTCAAGGTGCTGAGGTGCCAGATATGGGAGATCGCCGCGGCCAGGGCGGCGTTGCCGCAGGCCGCGCCGATCGCGCTGTGGAAGGCGCGGTCATGCACGCTCGGCGATTCGGTCAGGGACATGCCTTCGTGCGCCGCGCGGATCGCCGCGATCTGGGCCGGCGATGCCTTCTGCGCCGCCAGGGCCGCGCATTCGGGCTCCAGCAGCAAGCGGGTTTCGAGCAGGTCGAAAGGGCCGATGTCGGTCGCTTCGACGCCGTTGGCGGCGAGCGGGGCTGGCTGCGGCGACTGGTACTGGCCGTCTTCGCGCGCCTGGTTCACGAACACGCCGGTGCCCACGCGGACCTCTACATAGCCTTCGATTTCCAGCGCGATCAGCGCTTCGCGCACCGAGGCGCGGCTGACCTGCAACTGCTCGGCCAGCTCGCGCTCGGCCGGCAGCCGGCCGCCCGCAGGGAAGTCGCCCGCCTTGATGCGCGCGGCGATCTGGTCGGCAATCATGCGGTAGAGGCGGGTGGAGGCGACGGCCTGGAGAGAGGTCATTGTGGCGTTCGGGTGGATGATCGGGATGTAGAGGGTAAAGGCTCTGCCCAGGCTTGTCTTGCGTCGCACTCCCGGCATGCCTGGAGTGTCTGGATATCTGGTGGTCCAGTGGTCAGGCCACTGGACGAAATGTACCGGAGGCGATCCGGCTTGTGAACCGGGCTTTTCCATTTCTAGGGAAAACCACTAGCGCCGCATTTGCCTGCGGCCGTCGCTTGCGGCAGGCGCCCGCGGCGGGGCGCCTGCCCTGCAAGGGGTCAGGCCGAAGCCAGTCCGCCGAAGAAGCGCGAGGCGTTCGATTCCAGTCCTTCGATGTAGTAGCCGCCTTCCTGGACGATCAGGGTGGGCAGCTTCAAGCCACCGACTTCCCGACCCAGGCGTTCGAAGCCGTTCTCGCTGACGGCGACCATGGCTTGCGGGTCTTTTTCGAAGATGTCGAAGCCCAGCGACAGCACCAGGGCGTCGGGCTGGAACAGCTCGATGGCGCGGCGCGCCTGGGCCAGCTTGTCGAAGAACACCGCTTCCGGCGAACCGTGCGGCATGGGCAGGTTGATGTTGTAGCCATAGCCCGGGCCGGCGCCGCGCTCGTCCTCGTAACCGGCGACCACGGGATAGAAGTTTTCGGGGTCGCCGTGGATGGATACGTACAGCACGTCGCTGCGTTCGTAGAAGATTTCCTGGATGCCCTGGCCGTGATGCATGTCGGTGTCCAGGATGGCCACGCGGGGGTAGCGCGCGGTCAGGCGCTGCGCGGCGATGGCCGCATTGTTCAGGTAGCAGAAGCCGCCGGCCGCGTCGCGCCGCGCATGGTGGCCGGGCGGGCGGCAGATGGCGTAGGCGTGGCGTTCGCCCGCCAGCAGCGCGTCGGCGCCGGCGATGGCGCATTGCGCCGACCAGTAAGCCGAGTGCCAGGTGTGCTGGCCGACCGGGCAACTGCCGTCGGCCAGGTAGCGCGCGGCCTGGGCCAGCACGCCGCGCAGGGCGTTGGGTTCGCGCACGAAGACGTTGGAGACGACCTCGTCGCCCCAATCGTCGGGCAGCTGTTTCCAGGCCGTGTGTGCGCCTTGCAGGAACCGCAAGTAGTCGAGCGTGTGGACCGCCGAAATCGCGCCAGCGCCCTGGTCGGGCGGGGCCTGCACGTCAAAGCCCAGCTTGCGCGCGGCCTCTGCCAGCGCGTCCAGGCGCGAGGGCACTTCCTGCGGGGTGCGCATCTTGCCGCGCGAGAAATAGGTCTGCGGGTGGTGCAGTTTCTGGTCGTCGTGGAAGTATGCCTTCATGCTGGATGACACCTGGTTGGGGGTTGATGCCGCGCCGGCCGGGCTTGCTGTCCCGGGCAGACGGCCAAGACGTCGTTATACGTGGCCGCGTCCAGAAGGACAATCGGCAACACCCAGGATTCAGCGCAAGGCCGCGCGCGCGGCGGCCTCCAGGTCCGGCAGCCGCTCATCGAGCTTGCCGCGGTCCCGCGCCGCGGCGTATTGCCCCATCTGCATGCAGAGCTCGGCCACGGCGGTCTTGCCGACCATGGCGAACGCGCCCCGGATCGAATGGCATTGCTCGCGCACGCTTTGATAGTCCGCCCGCGCCAGCGCATCGCGGATCGTCGCCAGCGAGGCGCCCAGGCTGGCGTCCAGCGCGGCGAGTATGGCGGGATCCGGCTGCCGTCCGGCAGGGTCGGTGAAGGCGGAAGATTCATCGCCAAGCCCGGCCTGCGGCAGGTGCTCGCGTATCGCGCGTTGCAGCGACCGCAACGACAGGGGCTTGAGCAAGATCGCGTCAAAGTCCGCCGGGCTGCCGTGCAGTTCGTCCGGTTCCACATGCGCGGTGATGGCGATCACGGGGAGCGCGGGGCCGCGCGCGCGCAGGAACTGCGCCAGGGCGTAGCCGTTGATTTCCGGCATGGAGATATCCGTGAGCACCAGATCGTAGCGCCGCGTCCCGACCTGGCGCATCGCCGCGGCTGCGCCTTCGGCCGCGTCGGCGGCGATGCCCAGCGCGGCAAGCTGGTCCAGGATCAGCTCGCGGTTGGCGGGATGGTCGTCGACCACCAGGACGCGGACATCCCGCGCCTGGCCGCCAGAGGCGGCAGCAGCGCGGGGGGCGGCGGTGGCGGCGGGCAGCGGCGCCGGACTGGCCGGAGGCGGGCAGGCCTCCAAGGGCAACGCCACGCTGAAGATGCTGCCGCTACCGGACGAACCCACGACGGACAGCGTCCCGCCCATCATTTCCACCAGCTTCTTGCTGATCGGCAATCCCAGTCCGGAACCGCCGTAACGGCGGCTTATCGAACTGTCGGTCTGCGCGTACAGGGTGAACACGCGGGCGGCCTGCCCGGGTGTCATGCCGATGCCGGTATCGCGCACGCGCAGTTGCACGCCGCAGGCGCCGGCTGCGCCGTGGCCGGCGCCTGCGGCGGTGATTTCGACTTCGCCGGTATCGGTGAACTTCACGGCGTTGCCCACCAGATTCATCAGGACCTGGCGTATGCGTGTGGGGTCGCCGGCATAGAGCGGCGCGAGTCCGCCGCCCGGCTTGAACGACAGCCGCAAACCCTTGGCGCGGGCCGCGGGCTCGAACATGGCGATGACCTGGGCGACGATCTGCGGCAGATGGAACGGTATGCGCTCGATCGTCATCTGTCCGGATTCCATCCGCGACACGTCCAGGATGTCATTGATCAGATCGACCAGCGCGCGCGAGGCTTTGCGGACGGTGCGCAGGCGTTCCCCCTGGTCGGCGGCGGCCGGGTCCCGGTCCAGCAGCTCGAGGTGGCCCAGCACCAGGTTCAAGGGCGTGCGGATTTCGTGGCTCATGGTGGCCAGGAATACGGATTTCGCCCGGGCCGCGTCGACGGCGGCGGTCCTGGCGTCCTCGCGCTTCCTTTCGATGTCCTTGCGGGCCGTCGCATCCGAAAAACTGCACAACAGCACGTCGTCGCCGTGGTAGCGCGTTTTGACGATGTTGACCAGCAACTCGCAATCGCGGCCGTCGTCCAGCCTGAGCGTGATTTCGCGGTCGCGCTGGACCCAGGCATCGCGGTTGCCACGGGCGTGGCAGTCGCGCAGCAAGCCGGGCAGGGAGACGCCCGCGGCGGCGCGGGCGGCGTAGCGTTCCATCATGGCGTTCTGCAGCAGCACCGCGCCATTCGCGCACGACACCAGGCCCACGCCAAACTGCGCCGACGCGATGATGGAGCGGTTCATGTGTTCGCTTTCGAACACGTGTTGCGAACGGCGATACACGGGAACCAGGGCCTTGCGGTTGAACCAGCGCAGCAGCGCCCACAGCGTGGCCAGGAGCAGCACGGTCACGGTCAGATAGAGCGCCAGATGGGGCAGGAGCGCAGCCGCGACGGTATGCCAGGAATAGGCGTGCACCAGCGTCCAGCCGGTATCGAGCAGCCGCGCGCTGACGCTGAACACGCCATCTTGATAGCGTGTCCGCGGTTCTTGCCCGGCAGGCCTCCATGCGCCCGATGCCAGCGCGGCGCGCGTGGGCGCATCCTGGTCCGCAACCGGCCCGGCGCGACCGGCGTCAAGCAGGGCGCGGCCATCGGCGTCGACCAGCGCGACGGCCGTGCCCGGGGGGAGGGCTGCCAGGCGCGCCATCAGGGCGCTGACCGGATAGTCGCTCACGAAGATCATGAAGGGCTGGGTGCCGTCGAACGCGGGTTCGACCAGCTTGATCACGTTCTGCCCCGTGAGTGGATTGATCGCTGGGGCTTGCCACAGGATGCGGCGGCTGGCCGCCCATTGCGCGGCGACGCCGGGGTCCGACAAGGCGCTCAGGTCATAGGACAGCCGGCTGATGAGTTCCGCGGCGTCCGCGGCGCCCACGCGTTCCAGCAGTTGCGCAAAGTCCATGCGGGGCGCGGGCATCATGGCCAGGAAGCGCAGGTCGGGGCTGTAGCCGTAGGCCATCAGCGGCGATTTCCTTTCCTGCTGGCTGGCGGTCGCCGTGTACGCCTGCAGTTCCAGCATGCCCAGGCGGCGGGCGTGGTCTGGCGTGGCGGTATCGGCGACCGCCAGGAGCGGGGTCAGCTCCGGGCTGGCCTGCAGCTGGACCCGGCCATTGCCGGCGCGGAAGGCAGCCTCGGTTTGCGGCGTGGGCGCGGGCCGCGCCTTCCAGAGCAGTTCGGCATTGATGACGCCGCGCCGCATGGCGGTCTGCTTGCCTTCGAGATCCAGGCTCACCAGCGACTGGTGCGCGACGAGTTCCGCATGCAGCCGGGCGATGGCGGCATGCGCCGCGTTGTACAGGACCAGGCACGCCGCCACCACGATGAGGACGGACAGCACCATGCCGCCGCCGAACAGCATCACGGAGTGATAGCGGGCGAGCAGGCTGAGTTCCCTGGCATGTTGCGCGCCCGCGCTGAGCAGGTCTTGCGGCGCGCCCAGGCTGGCCGTGGCGGCGGAGTCAGGCATATCGGTCTTTCGGTAGAGGTAAAGGCGGACGCGGGTGTGTGGCGCGCGCGATGCAGAGGCGAAGAATCCCATGAAATTCCGGCCTCCGATCCGCTTTCGCGGCTATATTTGCATTTGTTTTTCAGGTTTCGGACTAGTCCTATATCTGGGGCGTTCGCACTAGGACGAGGCCGATGAATCCGCCGCCAGGCAAGACTTCAGACGGACTGCGTCGATCCGGTTCCGGATTACCGCCTGGGCACAACTACAATTGCATCGGACTGGCGTGGCGTACCGGTCATAGAGACCCTGACATGGACGAATTCAAGATCAAGGTGATGCTGGCGGACGATCATCCCGGCATGGTCGCGGGCGTGCAGCATGCGCTGGCGGAGGTGCCCACGATTGCGCTGGTGGGCGCTGCCGCCAACTCCACCGAACTGGTCGCGCTGCTGGACCGCACGCCGTGCGATGTGGTGGTGTCCGACTATTCCATGCCAGCCGGCGATTTCGGCGATGGGGCTGCTCTGTTCGGCTTCCTGCAGCGGCGCTATCCGCAGCTGAAGCTGGTGGTGCTGACCAT
This sequence comes from Achromobacter sp. SD115, assembly GCF_017355315.1. Taxonomy (NCBI): domain Bacteria; kingdom Pseudomonadati; phylum Pseudomonadota; class Betaproteobacteria; order Burkholderiales; family Alcaligenaceae; genus Achromobacter; species Achromobacter sp. SD115. The sequence goes on from NZ_JADIJM010000002.1 coordinate 51,046, forward strand.
GCTGGACAATGCGGCCGTGATGCATACGCTGGTCACGCTGGGCATAGGCGGCATCGTCAGCAAGTCCGACGCGCTGGCGCACCTGATACCCGCCATCCACGCCGCTCACACGGGCGGCAAGTACTACTCGCCCAGCGCCAACAAGGTGATCCAGGGCATAGATTGGAACCGGCGCGGCGGCAGCGCGGAGAGCGTGCTGAGCCAACGCGAGTCCGAGGTCGTGCGCTTGTATGCCTCGGGCCTCACCGTCAATGAAATTGCCGCGCGCCTGCATCGCAGCAAGAAGACCATCAGCACCCAGAAGGCGAAAGCCATGGAAAAGCTAGGCATCGAGCGCGAGGTCGACTTGTTCCGCTATGCGATGGAAAACGGCCTGACGGCCACGCTGGCCGAAGAATCCGCGTCTGCGGCGCCGCAGCCGGGTCCGCGCGCGCCGGACTGAGGCCGGCGCGTCCGCGCCTAAGCGGATGCGGGCGCCGTTGCCCTGGCGCCGGACGGGCTTTCCGCTGCGCCGGCGCTGATCAATCCCGATTCGATGCCATAGCGCAGCAGTTCGATGTCGCGCTCCAGGCCCAGCTTCAACATGGCGGTGCCTTTCTGCGTGCTGATGGTCTTCTTGCTGCGATGCAGGCGCGCGGCGATTTCATTGATCGTCAGGCCCGACACGAACAGCCGCACCACCTCCAGCTCGCGCCGGGTCAGCATGTGGATGCCGTAGTCGCCGCGGTCCAGGGCATGGGCCAACTCGGAGATCCGCGGGGAAAGATAGCGGCCGTTGGCGTGGGCGCCATGGATCGCCGGCAACAGGTGATTCAATGAATCGGATTTGCTCAGGATGGCCGGGACGCCCAGGTTCAATAGCGAATGCACGATGCCGGGGCTCTCCAGCATGGTGAGCACCACGATCTTCAGATCGGGATGGCGCTGCCGGATCAGGCCGAACAGCGTGATGCCGTCGCCGAAATGGCCGCCTGGCATCGAATAGTCGGAAATCAGGACGTCGCAGTCTTGCCGGACGAGCATCTCCATCAACTCGGTCGAGTTGCGGGCGGCTCCGATCACCGAGACGGTGCTGCTGGCCGAGAGCGTGTGCTGGACGCCGGCGCGCACGGCGGGGTGGTCGTCGGCGACCACGATGCGCAGGTTGAGTGGTTTCATGATGGAATAGGAATGGAGCAGGCTGGGCGGGAACGCCAGGCGCTTCGAGACGGCGCAGGACAGACTGTATGGTCACAGCACCCGCCCGGTAAGCAGCCTGGTCCTATTGCGCACACCACCCGGATAGGACTAATCCTATTCTTGTTGCGAGTCTGGACGGGTCAGACGGTTCAAGCGGGCTGGCCACCCGGTGTGCCGTTGTCGCCGGGCCTGCGCCTGGCCAGCGCCGCCGCCGCCGATTGTTCGAACTCATCCAGCGCACTTGCCAGCGCCTGACTGCGCTGGCCGCGCGCCATGTCTTCCATTTGCGCGCACAGGTCCGCCAGCGCCGTCTCGTGAATCATGGCGAAGGCGCCGCGCAGGGAGTGCAGATGGGCCGGCGTCTGGACTGGCGCGCCGGGATGGTTCTCGCCCTGCGCCGCGAGTTCCTGGCGTATCGCCGCCAGCGACTGGCGCAGCGACACGGCCAGCGCCTCGTGGACGCGCGCGGGCAGGGGACCCTGGGCGATTTCGTCCCTGGGACCCGGTGCCGAGGCAGGCGCGGCGCCAGCGCGCAGCAGGCGCCGGATCGCCTGGTCCAGCTTGCCCAGCAGCAAGGGTTTGACCAGCACCGCGTCGATGCCGGCATCGCGGCACTGCTGGTGCTCCTGGGCGCCGACATGGGCCGTGTAGGCGATGATGGGCACCTGCGCGCCCTGCGCGCGCAGACAGCGCGCCACGGCGTAGCCGTCCATGCCGGGCATGTTCACGTCCGTGATCACCAGGTCGTAGGCCTGCTCCATGTAGCGTCCCAGGGCGGCGCTGCCGTCCTCGGCCAGGTCCGCCTGGTAGCCCAGCGTTTCGAGTTGCATTTTCATCAGTTCGCGGTTGGCGGGATTGTCGTCCGCCACCAGGATGCGGGCCGCGACGGGACGGTCTTGGTCCCCGGCTGCGATATCGTCGGCGGCAGGGGCGTTCCGGACTTCGGCGGGCGCGGCGCGCAGGGGCAGGGTCACCACGAAGGTGCTGCCTTGCTGCGGCGCGCTGGTGACGGCGATGCCGCCGCGCATCAGCGCCGCCAGCCGGCCGCACAGCGCCAGGCCGAGCCCGGTGCCGCCATAGCGCCGGGCGATGGAGGAATCCGCCTGCGAAAACGGCCGGAACAGCGTGGCCTGCTGCGCCGGGGTCATGCCTATGCCGGTGTCGCTGACGCCGATCACGACGGGCGTGTCCGGGGCATTGTCGTCCTGGCGATAGACCTCCAGCAGCACGTCCCCGCGCGAAGTGAACTTGATGGCGTTGCCCACCAGGTTGAACATGATCTGGCGGATGCGGGTAGGATCGCCCAGATAGCGGGGGGCAAGGCCGTCGTCGATGATGCAATCCAGCTCCAGCCCCTTGGCCTGCGCTGCCGGGGTGAACACTGCGATGACCTGGCGGGCAGCCTCGGCCAGGTCGAAGGGAATCGACTCCACGCTCATCTGGCCGGATTCGACCTTGGAGAAGTCCAGAATGTCGTTGATGATGTCCAGCAGCGTGGCCGAGGAGGATGTCACCGCGCGCAGGCGTTCGCTCTGCGCGGCCGAGAGGCCGGAGCGCTCCAGCAGTTCGAGGTTGCCCAGGATGGCGTTGAGCGGCGTGCGGATCTCGTGGCTCATGGTGGCCAGGAACGCGGACTTGGCCTGGTTCGCGGTATCCGCCGCGACGCGGGCCTCGTCCAGTTTCTGTTCCAGCTGCTTGCGGGCGGTAATGTCGGTGAAGTTGCAGAGCAGCACGTCCACGCCCTGGTACTTGGTCCGCACCGCGTTCACCAGCAAGTCGCTGTGGCTGCCGTCGGCGCGCGCGAACGGCAGTTCCAGGTCGGCATGCCAGATCGCGGCGTCCGGCGCGCCGCCATACAGGGCAAGCAGGCGCGCATGCAAGGACGGGGCGCCGGGCGCGCTGTTGGCGGCATAGCTCTGCATGACCTCGTTCTGCAGCAGGACTTCGCCGCTGTTCAGCGACAGCAGCGCCAGGCCGGAGGGCGCGGTGGCCACCATGGTGCGGTTCAGGTTCTCGCTTTCGAATATGCGCTGCGAGCGGGCATAGCCTGGCTTGAACACCTTGCGGTCCAGCAACAGCAGGACCGACCAGACGAACGCGACCATGAGCAACGCTGCGGCGCTGTAGCCGGCCAGGCGGGGCCACAGATCCGCGACGATGGTGCGCCATGAAAAGGCGTACGTCAGGTTCCAGCCGGATTCCGAGACCTGGTCGCTCAGGACGAACAGGCCATCTCGGTAGCGCAGTTCCCCCGGCTTGGCGGGCGTCTGCTGCGAGAAGCGCAGGATCCGCTCTGTCAGCTGCGCGTCCTGCCCGTCCATGCCGTAGGGCAGCAGTTGCCTGCCATCCCTGTCGATGATGAGGGCGGCCTCTTCGTAGCGCGTCGTGGTGAGGTAGGCGTTCAGCGTTTCGGCCGGGTAGATGGCGACGAATATGGCGAATATCCTGCCCTGGCTGCTGGCCGCCTGATACAGCCGCAAGGACAGCTTGCGGGTAAGCGGGTCGTTGGCCGGGGGCAGCCAGCGCGGACCGCCGGCCTCGATCAGGCGCTGCTGGACTTCGGGCGAGTCCAGGTCGCCGAGGTCGGGGGCGATCGCCTGGATCAGTTCGGGGACGTCTTTCACGCCCACCCGCGCCAGCGGGTCCACGGTCTCGGACATGGGTCCCACGCCGAGGAAGCTGCGGTCGGGGCTGTAGAAGAAGCCGCTGACCGACAGCGCCTTGGCATAGGCCGCGGCCGAATAGCTGATTTCGTCGGTCAGGTGCAGATAGGGCAGGTAGGCCGCGGCAGGCCGGCCGGGTCCGACCTCGGCCAGCGCCACGACCGGCGGGAAGTTGGGATTGCGCTGGAATTCCATGCGGCCTTGCTGCCGTGCAAAGGTTTGCACCAGGTCTGGCGCTGCGGCGGACATGCGCACGGGCCAGGCGTATTCCTCGTGCGCCAAGCCGATGCGGAAGGCGCCTTCGCGCACGCCCAGCGCCGTTTGCAGCAGCGTTTTCCGTATGACAAAACCGGCATAGCGTTCCGCGACGTAGTCCTTGGCCTGCGCATACAGCATGACGCCGGTGACCGCCAGCAGAACCAGTGTGGTCACCGCGCCGCCGACATACAGCAGGGCGCGCTGGTAGCGGTTCAGGATGCTGATGGCGCTGCGGGACGGCCGGTCGGCCGCCTCGGGCTCAGGGTTGCCTGGAGTGTGCGCGGCCATGCTGGGTTCGGCTCCGCCGGGATGGGTGACGCCATGATAGAGCCAAATGGGCCGCGATCCGCAAAATAGGACTTGGCTGATTTCCGTTCCGGTCCGCGGGTGGAACAATGAATTCATCGGCAGTCCGCTGCCTTGCCTTCCGCCTGCAGGCGCCTCGCCGCAGCGCCACGGGCCCTCCGTTCATCGGGAACATCATGCTCAAATCCGCCCTGATTGTCGATCAAGACGAACTCCAACGTTGCACGTTGGCGCGGATGCTGGGCAAGATCGGCGTGCCCGAGGTGGCAATGGCGCATGACGGCGCGTCTGCGGTGGCGGCGATCCGGCAGCGGCAATGGGACTTGGTGATCGTCGATCTCGACATGGCTGACCGCACCGGGCTGCAGATGATCGATGCGCTGGCCGATGCCGGCGGTTGCGGCGGCATCGCCATCGCCAGCAGCCATCCATCGCGCATCCTGCAGGCCGCGGCAAGCTACGCCAGGAACCGCGGCGTGCCCATCATCGCCGCTCTGGGCAAACCCCTGGAAGCGGCCTGCCTGATCTCCGTGATCGAATCGCTGGCCCGCTCGGCGTTGGCCAACGGAGCGGCCACGCTGCGCGCCGCGGCAGAGAGCAGCGGCGCGGTCCTGGCCGGCCTGACCCGGAAACGCCTGCTGCGCGCCCTGGCGCAGCGCGAAATCACGGCGCATTTCCAGCCGCAACATTGCGCGACGACCGGCGAACTGCGCGGCGCCGAAACGCTGGCCCGCTGGGCCGGAAATGATGGCGCGATGGTGCCTCCCGCGGCGTTTCTGCCGGCCTTCGAGGCTGCCGGCTTGCTCGAACCCCTGACCGGCTACATGCTGACGCGCGCCTTCGAGGCGCAACGCGAACTGGGCAGCCGACCGGATTGCGTCATCGGCATCAACGTGCCGGCGGTTGTCGCCAGCTCCATCAGCTGGGCCCAGGACGTGGCCGACCGCGCCGAACACGCGGGCGTGGAACCAGGGCGCATCGTCATCGAAATCACTGAGGACGGCGGCGCGCGCTCCAACGGGGCGCTGGCCGGCGCCATCACGCAATTGCGCCTGCGCGGGTTCAGTTGCGCGATCGACGACTTCGGCACCGGCGATTCCTCGCTCGACCGTCTGCTGTGCGCACCCTTCGACGAACTGAAGATCGACCGCGACCTGATCGCCCGCGCCGGCCGGCAGGGCCATGCCCAGAGCATCCTGGCTTGCACCATCGAAATGGCGCGGTCGCTGGACATGACAGTGGTGGCCGAGGGCATCGAAACCCACGAAGAGCACGAGATGGTGCGCGCATTGGGGGTGCAGGTGACGCAAGGCTATTTCCACGGCCGGCCGATGCCGCTGGACGCGTTCCGCCAATACGCGCTCAGCCAGGGCGTGATCGGACACGGAATCCTGAGGCAGTACGCGAACGCCTAAACCAGCACCACCAGTACTGCCAGGCACAACAGCAGGCCGAAGGCCGCCAGCGCATACGGCAGCAGCTGCACATACACGCCGCGCTCTTCTCCGCGGCCATGGGCCAGCCCGGCCGCGATCGACATCCGCACCGGCGAGAATATCCCCATGGACGTGCCGGACACATGCAGCAGCGCGGCCGCGGCCGGCACGCTCAGGCCCGCGTTCAAGGCCAGCGACAGCTGCGCCGGCATGAACAGGCTGTTGGGCGCGTTGCCGCTATTGGCCAGGATGCCGAATACGCCTGCCAGCACCGGCGTGATCAGGATGGTCCAGTCCTTCAGGCTTGCGAACAGGCCGTCGGCGTAGGCTTGCGAGATGCCCGCGCCCGCCAGCACTTCGGCCATCATGGCGAACAGGAATACGGAGTACACGGCGTGGCGTCCGGTGCTCCAGGCCGCGCGCGCCTGGGTGGCGAGCAGGCCGCGCTGGCGGCTTACGGCCGCCATCAGCAAGGCGCCGACGATCAGCCAGCTGCCCGCATGCAGCATGGGCATCCAGCCTAGCAGGTCCACAAACGGACTGAACGCCGCCAGTCCGCCCAGGCCGCTGTTCAGGCCCGGCAGCAGGCGCGTGGCGACCAGCCATGCAATCATCAGGATGTAGGGCAGGGCCTTGCGCGCCGCGGCCATCATGCGGGGCTGGTCCGGCCGGCGGTCCAGCAGGAAGCGCAGCACGATGAGCGGACCATAGGCCGACAGCAGCGCGGTTTCCGGTCCCAGCAGCGCCGTCGCGGCGCTGAGCGCGGCTAGGCTCGCCATCATCCATGCGGCCTCGCGTACATGCTCGGCGGGCTCGGCCCGCAAGCCCGCGCGTCTTGCGGTGCGCCAGTACAGCAGCATCCACAGCACGGTCAGCAAGGCCACCGGCACCATGCCGTACAGCGCCAGCTGCGTGGCCGGGACACGCGCATAGGCCGAGGCCAGCAGCGTGCCGCTGCCCATGGCGCCCCAGGGAATCAGGGTCTGGCTCAGCAGCGCGAACACCATGGTCTCGCGCGGCTTGAGGTCCAGCGGCCGGATCAGCAACACCGTTCCCAGCATGCCCACGCCAAAGCCGGTGGCCGACTCGGCGAAGGGGCCGACCAGGAAACAGGCGAAGAACAGCAGCCGGCGGCGCGCCAGCGGATGGGCCAGCGCGGTCTTGCCGCCGTCCGCCGCCTCGCGTGTCGCGCGTCCTTGCGCCGCCATGTTCCAGAACAGCAGTCCGCCCAGGATGTATGGGGTGATGATCCAGCCTATCCAGAGACCCCGTTCCAGCGCCAGCCCGAGCTGGCCGGCGCCAAAAGACGCGGGCGCCGTGTACAGCGCGATCGGTACGGCGGCAAGCAGGCCCAGGACGGCGGCGGCGGTGGTGTTCAGGCGTCCGCTGGCAATGGCGCCGATGACGGCCAGGGCGGGTATGGACCACAGGAGGTACATCATGGATCGAGCGTCTGCATGGCGGAGTCCGGGGTGTGGCGTAGCGCGTAGCAGTGTATGCCGGTAGCGCGACGGCGCCGGCTCATGCCTGCCTGATTGCAGGGTCTTTTGGAAGGTGCGGCAACCGTACGCTGCGTCCTGCGTCTGGAACGCAGGACGATGATAAAAATGCCGCAACCTGCTGGGGCAGGTTCAGAAATCCAGCGTGGCGTGCGGCCAGCGCTTCTGTGCCACCAGCTCGCGGGCGACCTGGCGCAGGATATCGACCACCGCCTTGGTGGCGCGCGAGGCCGGCCGGTCCGATGGGTGGGCCAGTATGCGGCGCAGGCTGAGGCCTTCGATCGGCTGGGCGGACAGGCGGCCTTCCTCGATGTCTTCCAGCACGGTCGCGGCGAAATGCACGGTCACGCCGACCTTTTCCCTGATGAGGCGTTTGGCGACTTCCATGGTTTCCACTTCCACCACCGGATTCAGATGCACGCCCGCGTGCGCCGCCTGGGCCTCGAGCTCGAGCCGCACGCCGGACTTGGCCAGGCCGGTCATCACCAGGGGCAGCTCGGCCAGGTCCCGTACGCCGATCCTGGCGGGCCGCGTCTTGCGCGGCGTGGGCGGGCCGATGAGACACATGCCTTCGGTCAGGAAGGGATAGGTGAGCAGGTTGGCGACGGGAACCGGACCATTGAGCACGGCCAGGTCCACCTGGCCCTTGAGCAGCATCTCGTGCAAGGCGGGAGAGAAGGCTTGAACGAAGCGCAGCCGGACTTCCGGCAGCTGTTCATGCACCGCGCGGGTCAGGGGCACGGCCAGCGTCATGGCGAGTCCGGGGGAAATGCCGATGACGATGGGGCCGCTGGGATGGCGTTGCAGGGCCGACATGTCCTGCTTGAGCTGTTCGGCGTAGCGCAGCAGGAAGGAGGCGCGTTCCAGCAGGAAGGCGGCTTCCTCGGTGGGGGACGCGCCGCGCGAGTGGCGCACGAAGAGCTGCACGCCGAGCTCTTCCTCGAGCAGCTGGATCTGGCGCGTGAGCGCGGGCTGCGCCACGTGCAGGACGCTTGCGGCCCGGCCGAAATGCCTCTGATGGGCCAGAACGACAAAGTAGCGGAGTTGCCGCAGATCCATTTCTGTCCGTGCTCCCAGTACCAGAACGAGTCATAACAAAATTATATGAGAGTGGTAAGAAAATGGTAGTGGACGCTGTATGGAGCAGGGCTTTAACTTGCATCAGCCGCGAGAAAAGCGCAGCGAAATCTCTGTTTGAAGCCCATCTAAAAAAGGAATGACATGGATATCAACGTCCAGGAAATGGAAGCCACCCGCATCGCGCGCTGGGGCAAGGTCGAGCCCTACCGCGAGACCTTCATCGAAAGCCGCCTGCCGGGCATGAAGAAGAACATCTACAAGATCATGAACCGCGGCGTGCTGGAGAACAAAGGCGTGGAGCCGGCCATTCCCGGCAACCACCGTTTTGGCGTGACCTTCATTGAAATCCCCGTGGGACAGGGCGCCAGCCTGCATGCCCACAAGACCGAGGAAGTCTTCTGCCCGCTGAACGGCCAGATGGAAGTGATCTGGGGCGAGAAGGGCGAACACTCGGTCATGCTGAACCAGTGGGACGTGATTTCCTGCCCCATCGGCGTGATGCGCGGATTCCGCAATCCCAACCCGCATGCCCTGGTGGTGTATTCCGTGGTCGGCGGCACCGATGAGGAATGCGGCCGCATCGCCTGGCATCCGGACGTGGTGCGGGCTGCCGAGAACACCGGCCTGGTTTACGGCACGGACGGCTTCCTGAAGGAAAAAGCGGACAGCTGATGTCCGCGGATGGCGTGCGCCAGTTTTCGGGTGGCGCCATCAATCAGAAAAAGAACATCGAGGAGATCATGGAATGAGCGATGCCAACGGCCTGTCCCGGCTGATAGCGAGACGACGCGTGCTGCGGGCTGTCGCCTGTACCGGCGCGCTTTGCGCGGTCCCCGCGATGGGCCAGGCCAAGCAGATCGTTCCCTTCTTCGGCAGGAGTTCGCGCAAGCCGGTGCGCCTGGTGGTGCCGTTTGCGGCTGGCGGCACTACGGATATCGTCGCGCGCCTGCTGGCCGCGCACCTGCCCGCCTACCTGGGCCAGACCGTGATCGTCGAGAACCGTCCGGGCGCCGGCGGCAATATCGGCGTCGCCTCGGTCGCGAAGGCGGACCCGGATGGCGGCACGCTGCTGCTGGTGTCCTCCTCGTTCGTCACCAATCCGGCCATCGCCCGGGAGCGGCCCGCCTACGACCCCATGCGCGACTTTGCGCCGGTCAGCCTGGCGGTCAGCTCGCCGGACGTCATCGTGGTGCGCGCCGAAAGCGGCTTGGCCACGCTCAAGGACCTGCTGGACGCTGCGGCCCGCAGCCCCGGCACGCTCACGTACGCCACGCCGGGCAACGGCAACAGCGTGCATCTGGCGGCCGAACTGCTGTGGCGGCGCGCGGGCGTAACAGCCCTGCACGTGCCGTACTCGGGCGCCGCGCCCGCCGTGGTGGCTGCACTGGGCGGCCAGGTCGACTGCGCGTTCTCCGCGCTGCCCGCGGCTCAAGCCTTTCTTGCGGAAGGCAAGCTCAGGGCCTTGGCGGTGGGCGGAGAAGAGCGCTGGCCGGCGCTCTCCAGCGTGCCGACGATTGCGCAAGCCGGGTTCGCGGACTTCCGCTCCGAAACGATCCAGGCGCTGTTCGCGCCGGCGGGCACCCCGGCCGCCACGGTGGAGCGCGTCAACAAGGCGGTGGCCGAAGTGCTGGGCAAGGCACCCGTCCGCAAGCAATTGGACGGACTTGGATTCCGTGTGGTGGCCAGTTCCGCCGCGGAACTGCAGGCACGGGTGGCGCAGGAAGTCCCCAAATGGGCAGCCGTTGCATCCCAGGCCGGCATATCGGCCGACTGAAGCGCGGCCCGCAAATTTCAATAGTCAGACTACAGGGTTGAACGTATATGAGTCATGCCAATTCCTCCACGCAGACGCGCGCTGCCGGCGAGCCGCGCGCCATTCCCGCCACGCCGCAAGCGCTGCTGGCAGCCGTACTGGCGGCCAACCAGGCGCAGGATCCGCGCACCCGCGAAGTCCTGGATTCTTTGATCCGCCACCTGCACGCGTTCGCGGCGGACGTGAAGCTGAGCTACGAGGAACTGCACCAGGGCCTGGATTTCATGGTGCGGGTGGGGCAGGCCACCAATCCGCTGCGGCACGAAGGCATATTGCTGGCCGACATCCTGGGCGTGGCCACGCTGGTGTTGCTGATGGACGCCGAGGGCGTGCTCGAGGCCGGCGGCACCGAGCCTGCGCTGATCGGGCCATTCTGGCGCGCAAACCAGCCCATACTCGAGAACGGCGCGACGATCGCCTCCGAAGATACGACGGGGGAGCGGCTGCTGGTGTCCGGCCGCATCTGTACGCTTGACGGCAAGCCGCTGGCGGGAGCCCGCCTGGAAACCTGGCAAGCCGCGCCCAGCGGCCTCTACGAGAACCAGGATCCGCACCAGGAAGACATGAACCTGCGGGCCGTGTTCCTGAGCGACGAGGACGGCCGCTTCTGGTTCGACAGCGTCAAGCCGGCCGGTTACGGGGTACCCATCGATGGCCCTTGCGGCGACCTGCTGGCCGTGCAGCAGCGCAACCACATGCGGCCCGCGCACCTGCACTTCATTGCGTCGGCCCCCGGCCATAAAGTCCTCACCACGCAGATCTTCGACGCCAATGACGCCTACGCCTACAGCGACGCGGCGTTCGGTGCGGTCGGCTCGCTGTTGCGGAAGTTCGAGCCCTCGGGCGATGGCAGCTATCGCCTGGAGGTGGAGCTCAAGCTCGAACCGGGCGAAACCCGCATGCCCAAGCCGCCGCTTTCCTGATTGCGCCTTTCCCCATCAGTCCTCAACCCCGGCGCGGCTTGCCGCGCCCAGGGCAGCCTTTGCCCACCACAACCAGAATCCAGAGACAGACATGAGCCAGAAAACCCAAGCCCTGCGCGTGATCGAACGCGTCTCCGCCGTCGCCGACCTGCAGCCGACCCTGGTCGACATATCCGTACCGCAGGCACCCGAAGGCCACGCCGTGGTGGAAGTCAGCGCCGCCGGGATCAATCCCAGCGACGTCAAGGCTGCGATGGGCATGATGCCTTACGCCATCTGGCCGCGCACGCCGGGGCGCGATTACGCGGGCAAGGTGATCGCCGGCCCCGGGGAATGGATCGGGCAGGAAGTCTGGGGCACGGGCGGCGACCTGGGCATTACGCGCGACGGCACCCACGCGCGCTACCTGCTGCTGCCGGTTGCGGCGCTGGTGCGCAGGCCCGCGCACATACCCGCCGCCAGCGCGGCCATGGCGGGCGTGCCTTTCGTCACCGCCTACGAAGGCTTGCGCCGCGCCGGCCTGTCCGGCGCGGGCCAGACGGTGGTGGTGTTCGGCTCGAACGGCAAGGTCGGGCAGGCCGCCATCCAACTAGCCAGCCGCGTCGGCGCCAGGGTGATCGGCGTGGAGCGCGGCGGCGAAGGCTATGTCGGCCACGCGATGTCGGGCGTGTCGGTCATCGATGGCAGCCGCGACGGGATCGCCCAGCGCGTCATGGAACTGACCGGCCAGGCGGGCGCCGACATTGCCTACAACACGGTGGGCTCGCCGTACTTCGCCGCGGCGCTGGAATCGCTCAAGGTGGGCGGCCGGCAGATCGTCATTTCCACGCCTGACCGCAACGTGCCTTTCGACATCCAGGCCTTCTACCGCCGCGACCTGCAGCTGATCGGCGTGGACAGCCTGAAGCTGGACTCGGCCCGTTGCGCCGCGGTGTTCCGCGAGCTGCTGCCCGGCTTCGAGGACGGCAGCCTGCAGTCCTTTCCCGTGAACCCGGACGCCGTGGTGCCGCTGGCGCAGGCCCGCGAGGCCTACATCAAGGTGCTGGAGGGCGCGCAGGACAGGCCTGTGCTCGCGCCCTGATCCCCCGCAAGTCTTATCTGGCCGATCGCCTGTCCGTCCTTGGCGATCGGCTTTTTTTCGCGCAGCAGAAGAACATCAGGAGACAAATCATGACACTGCATCGCAGGCATTTCCTTCAATACGCGACCGCGCTGGCCGGCACGGTGGGGCTGAGTTCCACGCTGCTGGCGCAGTCGGACTATCCGGTGCGCCCCATCAGGATGGTGGTGCCGTTCACGGCGGGATCGACCACCGACGTCATAGGCAGGACGGTGGCCGAGCAGCTGGAGAAAAAGCTCGGCCAGCCGGTGGTGGTGGAGAACCGGCCCGGCGCGGGCGGCGTGCTGGGCGCCACCATGGTGGCCGGCGCCGCGGCCGATGGCTACACCGTGCTGGTGCATTCCGCCGCCCATGTGGCGAACCAGTCGCTCTACGCCAACCTCAAATACGACACGCTCAAGGACTTCGCGCCCGTGACCATGCTGGCGTCGATGCCGAACGTGATCGTCGCATCGAACGCGCGCAACTTCACATCGCTGAAGGACCTGGTGGAGCGTGCCCGCGCCGAACCCGACCAGTACACCTACGGCTCGTCCGGCAGCGGCAGCGGCGCCCACATCGCCGGAGAGAAGTTCCGGGCGGCGACCGGCATCCAGGCGATCCACGTGCCATACCGTGGCACGCCGGAGGCGGTCAATGACGTGATCGCCGGCCGGGTGGACTGGTTCTTCCTGCCGCTGCCGCTGGCGCTGCCCATGGTCAAGGCCGGCAAGTTGACCGCCTTGGCGATCAGCGCCGACAGCCGTTCGCCGGCGCTGCCGGACGTGCCCACGACGGCGGAAGCGGGCTACCGCGGCGTGGATCAGCAGTTCTGGGTGGCCATGTTCGCGCCGGCCGCGACGCCGCCGGCGGTCCTGGCCAAGCTGCATGCCGGCACCGAACAGGCGCTGCGCTCGGAGACCACGCGCGAACGCTTCGAGAACCTGGGGGCCGAGCCCGCGCCGATGCCGCAGCAGCAATTCGCCGAGCTGATCAGCCGCGAAATGGAAAGCACCGGCAGCCTGATCCGCGGCGCTGGCATACGCGTAGGCAACTGAGGCAGGGGGAAGGGGGGATATGTCTACACTGAGAAAAATCGGCTTGCTGGGCGCCTGTGCGCTGGCCGGTCCGGCGTTTGCGCAATCGTCGTCGCTGACGCTGTTCGGCCATATCGATCTGAACGTGACCAGCGCCTCGGCGGGCAGCACGTCCAAGGTCGGCATGGACCAGGGCGGCTACATGCTGCCCAGCCGCATCGGCATGCGCGGCACGGAGAGCCTGGGCAATGGCAACTCGGTCGGCTTCTGGCTGGAGGCGCCGATCCTGCCGGCCTCGGGCGGGCCGCAAGGCTTGAACTGGACCCGGCGCTCGACCATCAGCCTGAGCAACGACCGCTATGGGGAGCTGCGGCTGGGGCGGGACTACACGGCGGCATTCTGGAACGTGTCGTCGTTCTCGCCCTTCGGCACCGTGGGCGTGGGCGGCAGCAGCAACATCATCAAGGGATGGCCTCTGGGGCTGGAAGGCGCCACTACGCTCTCGCGCGCCAGCAACATGGTGGCTTACTTCCTGCCGAAGAAGCTCGGCGGCGTATACGGGCACCTGAACTATGCGCGCGAAGAGGATCTGCGCGGCGCCGATTATGCGGGCGGGCGGCTGGGCTACCAGTCCGGTCCGCTCAACGTCGCGGCGGCTTATGGCAGAACCTCGATGGGCGGCGGCGACCACTACGAAACGGCAACCCTGGGCGCCAGCTATGACTTCAGCGTGGTGAAGCTGTTTGCCAACTATCTGCTGCAGAAGATCGGGCCGGACAAACAGCACGTAGCCCTGGCGGGCGCGTCGGTGCCCGTGGGCGGCGGCCATGTGACGCTGTCGTATTCGCGTTCCACCCAGAGCGGCCAATACGAAGGCGACGACGCCCAGCAGTTTGCGCTGGGCTACACCTACGCGCTCAGTAAGCGCACCGTGCTGTACACGGCGGCCTCGTTCATCAAGAACGACGGCAACGCCGCCTTTGTGACCGGGGACGTCGCGCCGGAAGGCGTGCCGGGCGCCAACTCGAAGGGATTCCAGGTGGGTATCAGCCACTCGTTTTGACCGCGGCGCCGGGCGGCCCCGCGTGTACTGCGGGGCCGCGGCCGTCTTCGTCGAACCGGACAGCACCGGCGGCCCGATCCGTGGCGTCGTGTTGGTCACAATTCCTTGCCAACTTTCTCTTCTGGAGAGGGGCGGCACGCTACCCCTGTAACCATGACGTGTCACAGTGTTCTGGCGACTCTCAGCTGAAGCTTGCCGCCGCGCCCGGAGACTCTGACAATTAGCTTACAGACGCCGTATTACGTGTACTATCGAACACAGTGTTGCGGGTGGCCCTTCACGGGCTGTCCGTGACCACGGCGCCAATGATGTATCTCCAAGCTAGAGAATTTGCAGTTCCGGATTTTTCAAAAAAGCAGTGGGTATATCTTGTTGGATGCTATGTCTATAACCCCCTCCGTCTCGTGTGGCACCGCGCGCAACTGTGCGATCTATATTTCCGGTGGTATCGGCGACGGCGTGCTCAGCATGGTTTTCGTCCGGGCGCTCGCCGAGCAAACTGGGGGGACTGTTTCATTGCTGATGACTCAAAACGAGTCGGCGCAGGAACTGTTTCGCGCTCAGCCCTACGTGCGGGAAGTCGTATCGGTGCGATCAGAGCATCGACTGCGAGGGTGGGAACGAGTCGCACGGCTGAGCCAGGTATTGGCGGACCACGCCTACGACACCCTGTTTTTCTTTACCTTCCGTACTCACGTTGCCTTGGCGGCCCGCTTGGCGGGGATTCCACAACGCATCGGTTTCGTGCGCATGCACCAGCCGCATCTCGGGGCGCTGCTTACGCATCGGATCTGGGTGCGCCGCAAGGGGACCCCGCATCCTGATTTCTATACATGGCTGCCGTTGCTGTATGCCAAGGCGGGCTACCAGTATGAGCCGCGTTATCCTTCGTTGTTCTGTACCGCGTCGGCCAGCAGCAAGGCCATGCAATTGTGTCAGACACAGTCGCGGATGATCGGATTCGGTTTGAATGGCTCAGTGCCATGCAAACGCTATAGCGGCCGGGCTTTTGCCGAGGTGGCGCGGATCTTGCATGCGCGGGACAACGGGCTGCGTTTCATGTTGGTGGGCGGCCGCGACGTCCAGCATATTGCGCAAGAGATCTGCGCCTTGCTGCCTGAGTCCATGGTCGTGCTGGACGCGACACGGCAGGCCTCGGACATATGCGAGAGTCAGGCATTGATCGCGCGCTGTTCGGTATTTGTGTCCAACGATAGTATGGGCATGCATATTGCAGCGGCCCACGGATTGCCGACCATAGGATTGTTCGGGGCTACCCCTGCGATGCGCTATGTGCCTTGGCTCCATCCTCTTCAATCCACCGTGGATGGCGACATGGCCGCCATCGCGCCGGCAACGGTGGCCGACGCGATCTGGGAGCGTTTGGGCGAAGCCTCCGAGAAGGCGGAGGCGGTTCCCGCGCTCCACCAAGAGTCGGTATGAAACGATGCGCGGCGCCGCGTCGGCAGCGTGACCGCGCTTTTGCGGATTACCTGCCACCTCGCGCGGGCGCGGCCGGCAGCGCGCCGGCGTCGTGCACCGCCTTGCCTCCCAGCAGCGTGAGGACGGAATTGATCGCGTGGATCTGGTCGGCCGGCATCGTCAGATAGGGCTGGTCCAGCACTGCCAGGTCGGCCAGCTTGCCGGCCTTCAATTGGCCGCGATCGTCTTCGTCGAATGCCAGCCAGGCGGCCTGGCGCGTATAGAGAGCGAGCGCTTCTTCGCGCGTCAGGAGGTTGTCCGGCTGGCGCTGCACGGTGGCGCCGATGGCTTGCCCGTGGACGTGGTACTCGACCGCCTGCCAGACGCCGGCCACGCCGATGCGGGTGGAGTCCGTGCCGCCGGCGACGGGCAGGCCCAGGTCCAGCGCCGTGCGCACCGGCGGCGAATCCTGCTCCGCGCCCTTGGGATTGGCGGCGCGTATCGCCTCGCCCTCGAAGTACGGACCCATCTGCACCGTATAGGCCAGTCCCAGCCGCGCCATGCGCTCCAGCGTGCGCCGCGAGCCGGTATTCAGGTGGGCGATCGACCAGCGCAGCGGCCGCAGGTCGTGGTCGCGGCCGACTTCCTCGAACACATCTAGGATGGCGCTGGCGGCATCATCGGTGTAGGCGTGGATCTCCAGGGGAATGCGGCGTTCGGCTGCGTAGCGGGCGATGCGGGTAAGTTCCTGGCGCGCTTCTGCCGGAGGGTTGAACCCCGGCCCCATGCGCACGCCGTCGTTCATGGCGGACACCAGGTTTTCGCCCAGCCCCAGGAAGGCAAGCTGGCCATCGTCATGGCGCGGCGGGCGGAATGCCATGATCTCGCGGAACCATTGCGCCTCGCCGCCCGCGCGCATGGCCGAGATCCGGTAGCCGGCGCGCACGGTGAGCGCGCCGCGGTCGCGCAGCGCGTAGAGCGGCTCGTAGGCCTCGGCGGCGCCGGCTGAGGGATCGATGAAGCCCGTCAGCCCGCGCGCGTTCATGGCGCGCAGAAAGGCTTGCAGCCCGGCGGCACGGTCGGCCGTGTGGCTCAGGCGGGCGAACAGTGCGTTGAACGGGCCGATGCCGCCCAGCAGCCTGCCGGTGGCGCGGCCTTGCGCGTCGCGCTCGACCGTGATGCCGTGCAATTCCGGTGGCTCGGCGCGGTCCAGACCCAGGGCTTCGATGCCGCGACTGTTGAGCAGGGCGTAGTCATACAGGTACTGCACATAGGCGGGATGGCCGGGAACCGCCTGGTCCAGGTCGGCCCGCGTGGGCGCCCGGCGCTCGCGGAACTGCCGCGGATGCCACGATCCGACCACGGCCACCCAATGGTCGCGCGGGCGTTGCGCCGCGTCGCGCGCCAGCCGCGCCAGGGCATCGGCCAGGCTGGGCGCGTCGTACCAGTAGGTTTCGAACGCATAGGTCTGGCCGCCGCGGATGGCGTGGATGTGCGTGTCGATGAGGCCGGGTATCACCGTGCGGCCCTGCAGGTCCAGCTCGCGGGTGGCCGGGCCGATGTGCTCTGCCACTGCGTCATCGCCGCCCACCGCGACGATGCGCTCGCCGCGGATCGCCAAGGCGGTCGCGCGCGGCGCGGCCGCGTCCATGGTGATGATGTGGCCGTTGCGCAGCACCAGGTCCGCATCGTGGCCGTAGGCGGCGTAGGGCAGCGCGGCGGCCAGGGCGAGGACGAGGGTCGTGGTTTTTTTCATGGATGGTCTCCAGTCATCGATGGGGCTCAGTAGCGCCATAGCGCTTCCAGGCCAAGAAAATGGACGGTCTCGGCGCGGCCCGTATCGCGGATGAAGCTTCCGGGCCGGAACAGCGAGTAGGCAGCTTCGAAACTCAGGTGCCGCGACACCTCCCAGCCCAGCACCACGTCGGCCTGCGTGCCGATGTAGCGCGAACGGCTGGAGCCGGCCGGGCGCAGCAGATTGCCGGCCACACCGTAAACGCCGTCCTGCAAGCTCTGACGCCAGTAGAAGATGGCCGCGGTTCCCAGCGTCCAGCCGGACCCCAGGTCCAGCGTGAGCGAGGGGTGCAGGTTGATCAGGTTGGAAGGGCCTATCAGGCCTGCTTCGCCGAAGTACTTGCCCTTGGGGAAGAAGACGGCGAAGGTCTGCAGTTTGGGATCGTCCGGATTGCGGTCGCCGCTGATGATGTTGGCTTTCAGGCCCAAGCGCGGCTGCAACGGCGCGCCGCGGAAGGTGTAGCTGACGTCGCTGGCGAGCGACCAGGCCCGCACCGGCGCGCCGGCGAAGCTGCCGTACTGGTACACCGCCTCCAGGTCCCAGCGCCATCCCGCACGCTTGCCGAAGTAGCGCGTGCCCAGCGCGTTGCGGGTCTCGGGGCCGCTGCCCTGGTTGTAGCGGGCCGAGTCGCTGGACAGCGACAACAGATACGCGTCCAGGCCGGCGACGCCTGGGGGCTCGGACCAGGTGCCGTAAAGGCCGGCCAGTTTGCGCTGCGGATCGGCGCGGTCGCTGAAGTCGTCCGGGTCGTTGCGCACCGGGCGCACGTAGAAACCGTCCACGCGCAGGTCCTGGCCCTGCCAACTGAGCGCGCCGCCGTCGAACGAGCGCAGCACGTTCGGCCCGTAGCGCGCCGAGATGAGCCGTTCGCTGCCATAGGCCATGACCTGGCGGCCCGCGCGCGCGGTCCAGGTTCCCGCATCGCCCGGCAAGGAAACGTCGACGAAAGCCTGCAGCACATCGTTGCCGGTGTCATCCGGCGGGCCAATGGAACCGGCATCCCGCTCCGCGTGGGTCAGGCTCAACTGGCCGAAGGCGCGGACCCGCGAGCCCAGCCGCAGGTCCGCGTAGGGCAGAAAGCGATAGAGCTGGTAGCCCTCGTCGGGTACCGGCGCATCGCCGAATTCGTTGTTGCGGTAGCGCTCGTAGCGCGCCCGCAATTCGGCGCCGAAGGTCAGCGCCGCGGAATCTCCCAGCCGGATCCATTTGCCGGCCTCGCCCCAGGCGCCGGTGCGCTGGGCGGGATCGTCCAGGTAGCTGTAGTCCTCGGAATAGCGCCAGGGGTCGATGGGCGGCAGCGCGGTTTCGGCGGCCTGCGCGGTGCCGATAGCCAGCGCGGCCAGCAGGATGATTGCGAAATGGTGGAAGTTCAAGTTGCCTGGGCTGCGGCCGGCACGTGCGGACGCAGAATGTGATGAATGGAGCCAGGCGGGGAAGATAGGGTATGCGCAGGGGCGGCGGTAGTCGTCGCGAACCGCCTGATGCGTCCTATAAAAGGAACGACTGAACCAGGCGCCATGTGCGGACCTGGGTTGAAGAAAATGCGATCAATCGACGCAAAAATCGCGCTCGCCGACGCCGGGGCGGCCCGATACAGTGATCTGGCGGCAAGATCCTGCGCCGCGTGCACCGAACTCTTGCATAAGGCAGCCACCGTGTCTCAAACGCAGCAAACCCATTCTTCATCCCCGGACCGAGCCGCAGCGCCCGCCGGGCCCCTGGCGGGCGTGCGTGTGCTCGATATCGCGACGTTCATCGCCGCGCCGTTCTGCGGCACGATCCTGGCGGATTTCGGCGCCGAGGTCATCAAGATCGAACAGCCGGGCGAAGGCGACTCGCTGCGCCAGTTCGGCACCGTGACGGAATGCGGCGATAGCCTGATCTGGCTGAGCGAAGCCCGCAACAAGCAGACCACGACGCTGGATCTGCGGCAGCCGGAAGGCGCGGAACTGTTCCGGCAACTGGTCGCCCAATCCGACGTGGTGCTGGAGAACTTTCGTCCCGGCACCCTGGAAAAGTGGGGGATCGGCTATGAAGACCTGCGCAAGATCAATCCGCGGCTGATCATGCTGCGGATTTCCGCTTACGGGCAGACCGGGCCCAAGAACCAGGAACCCGGGTTTGCGCGCATCGCGCATGCGTTTTCGGGCCTGGCCAACCTGGCGGGCGAGGCGGATGGCCCGCCCGTGGTGCCCGGATCCACCTCGATGGCGGACTACACCTCGGGCATGTGGGGCGCCATCGGCGTGCTGCTGGCCCTGCGCGTGGTGGAGGCCGGCGGGGACGGGCAATTCATCGATATCGGGCTGTACGAATCGGTGTTCCGGTTGCTGGACGAAATGGCGCCTGCCTACGCGCGCTATGGCGTGGTGCGCGAGCGGCTGGGCGCCGATGTGGTGAACGTGGTGCCGCACAGCCACTACCGCTGCGCAGGCGGCGAATGGGTGGCGCTGGCGTGTTCGAATCACCGCATGTTCGAGCGGCTGGCGGGGGCGATGGGCCAGCCTGAACTGGCGCAAGCCTATCCGAACGGCACGGTGCGCGTGGCCAATCGCGATGCGATCAACCGGCGCGTGGCCGACTGGATCGGCGGCCTGGCCATGGCCGAGGTATTGCGCCAGACCCAGGAGGCCGGAGTGCCTTGCGCGCAGATCTACACCATCGAGGACATATTCAAGGATCCGCAGTACGCCGCCCGCGCCAATCTGCTGAACGTGCAGGATGCGCGCGCCGGCGAACTGGTGCTGCCCGCGGCGGTGCCGCGCCTGTCGGCCACGCCGGCCAGCTTTCGCCACAGCGGACGCGGCCTGGCGGCCGATAACGATGCCGTCTATGGCGGCCTGCTGGGCCTTTCGGCCGAGCGCATGCAGGCGCTGCGGCAGGCGCGCGTCATCTAGCGTCGGTCTACATTCATAGGAGAGATGCATGAGTGCCACTCTGATTGCGCCAGCCACGGCGCGCTTGCAACGGTCGCAGCTGGCCGTGCCGGCATCCAATACCGCCTTGTTCGAGAAGGCGGCGCGTTCGCAAGCCGACGTGATCTTCCTTGACTGCGAGGATGCTGTTGCGCCCGGGGAAAAGGCGACGGCGCGGCGCAACGTCATTGCCGCCCTCAACGAGATCGACTGGGGCGGCAAGACGATGCAGGTGCGTATCAACGGCCTGGATACCGAGTATATGTACCGCGATGTGGTCGATATCGTGGAAGCCTGCCCGCGCCTGGACATGCTGCTGATACCCAAGGCCGGCGTGGCCGCGGACGTGTATGCGCTGGACATGCTGGTGAGCCAGATCGAAATGGCGCGGCCACGGGCCAGGCGCGTCGGCTTCGATGTGCTGATCGAGACCGCCCTGGGGCTGGCGAACGTGGACCGGATTGCGCAGAGTTCGCGCCGCATCGAGGCCCTGTCGTTCGGCGTGGGTGACTACGCCGCCTCGGTGCGGGCGCGGTCCACGGTCATTGGCGGCGGGCATCCCGACTATGGGGTCCTGTCCGAGGGCGAGGCCGGGGCACGCGCCTTCCATCCCGCGGACCTGTGGCACTACGCGCAATCGCGCGTGCTGGTGGCTTGCCGGGCGTATGGACTGCGGCCGATAGACGGCCCGTTCGGCGACTATTCCGATGCGCAGGGCTATGCAGCGGCCGCTCGCCGCGCGGCGGCGCTGGGCTATGAGGGCAAGTGGGCCATCCATCCCTCGCAGATCGCACTGGCCAACGCAGCCTTCACGCCGGCCGAGGCCGAACTGGCGCAGGCGCGCAGGATCCTGGCCGCCATGGAGCAGGCGCAGGCGCAAGGCCGCGGCGCCGCCAGCCTGGACGGCCGCCTGATCGACATCGCCAGCATCAAGATGGCCGAGAACCTGTTGCGGCTGGCGCCCAAGCCGGATGGGCCGCAAGCAGCGGGCGGCGCGCCAGGCGGCAATGGGGGGCGGACATGAACGTTGCGCAAGAGCGGAGCGAGCGTCCCTTCCGTTCGGTGTTGTACATGCCGGGCGCCAATCCGCGCGCGCTGGCGCGCGCCAGGGACCTGGACGCGGACGCGGTGATCCTGGACCTCGAGGATGCCGTGGCGATAGCGGCCAAGGAGGAGGCGCGGGGCCTGGTGGAACAGGCGCTGCGGCAGAGAGGTTTCGGCCGCCGCAGCGTGGTGGTGCGGGTCAATGGCCTGGACACGCCCTGGGGCCGCGCCGACGTGCGCGCGGTCGCGCCGCTGCGGCCCGACGCCTTGCTGCTGCCCAAAGTAGAGCGCCCGGAACAGTTGGCCGAGGTATCGGAACTGGCTGGCCGGTGCGGCGCCGCGGATCTGCCGCTCTGGGCCATGGTGGAGACGCCGCGAGCCATCGTGAACCTGGCTGCCATCGCCGGCGCCGGGCTGCCCCTGCGCGCACTGGTGGCGGGCACTTCGGACCTGGTCAAGGACCTGCATGCCCGCCATACGCCGGCGCGCACGGAAGTGCTGGCCGCTTTGTCGCTGACGGTGCTGGCGGCGCGGGCGCATGGGTTACTGGCGCTGGACGGTGTGCATCTGGCACTGGACGACGCGGCGGGCCTGCAGGCGGCCTGCGAGCAGGGGCGCGATCTGGGCTTTGACGGCAAGACGCTGATCCATCCGCGCCAGATCGAGGCGGCCAATGCTGTCTTCGGCATGTCGGCTGCCGAGATCGAACGGGCGCAGGCCGTGATCGCGGCCTGGAGGGAGGCTCAGGCGCGCGGCAGCGGCGTCGCCGTGCTCGATGGCAGGCTGGTCGAGGCCCTGCACGTGGGCGAAGCGCAGCGCGTGCTGGCGCTGGCGCGCGCGATCGCCGCAGCCTGAAGCTTCAGATTGCCCCGGCGATCATGCGTTGAGCCAGGTCGGCCAGCCGGGTCGCCGCCGGCGACAATTCCCTGCCGCGCAGCGTGCAAATGGCCAATTGGCGGGTTAGCGATGGACGCGCGATGCGCAGTGCCGTCAGGCCCGAGCCGCGCGTATCCGGCAGCGCGATCTTGGGCAGGATGGCGCAGCCCAGGCCGGCGCGGGCCATTTCCACCAGGGTCTGGACCTGGGTGAACTGGTAGCGGCATTGCCATTGCAGCCCGGCCGTGCGCAACGCGTCCTCGATGATCGCGCGCAGGCCGGTGGCGTGGTCCAGCAGCAGCAGCGGCATCCGCGCCACGGCTTGCAGCGAAATGGTGGCGGCGGAGGTGGACAGACTGAATTGCTTGGGCGTAACCGCGTACAAAGGGTCGTCGCAGATGTGGCGGAAGTCGAAGTCCGCGCTGTCGGTGACTGGACCCACGGCGAAGTCGACCTGTTCGCCGCGCACGCTGTCGAACATGGATTGCGCCGACTGTTCGAACACCTGGACGTGCACGCCGGGGTAGTCGCGCTCGAACACGGCCAGGATGCCGGCCAGCTGCGAGCCAGCCACGGTGGGGGCGCAGGCCAGCGCGACGCGTCCGCGCCTGATCTCGACGGCTTCGCGCAGGCCGCGCAGCCCTTGGTCGATCTCCTGGACGGCGCGGCGCGCGTGCGCCAGCAACTGTTCGCCTTCCTGGGTCAGCCGCACATTGCGGGTGGTGCGGCGGAACAATTCCACGCCAAGCTGGGTTTCCAGCTGGCGCACCTGAGCGCTGACGGCGGACTGGGAACGGTTGGCGCGGCGGGCCGCTTCGCGGAAGCTTCCTACTTCGCCGACCAGCGCGAAGATCTGCAGCAGCTTCAGATTGATGTTCGGCGCCAGGGGAGCGGGGCGGTCGGTGGGCATGGCGCTGGCCGGGTCCGGCATCAGGAACGGAAGATCGAGGCGGGCATGCTCTCGACCATTTCGCAGGCGCGCTTCAGATGGGCCTTGACCTCGGCAGCCGCCTTGCGGCCGTCGCCGTCGATGATGGCCTGGGCTATCCGGCGGTGCTCGTCGATGGACGCCTGGATGGACCCCGGGCTGATGGCGCCGCCCAGCTGGAACATGATCAGCGGCAATTGCAGTTTCTTGATCAGGTCGGCCAACTGGGTGTTGCCCGACAGGTCGGCGATCGCCTGGTGAAAACGCCGGTTTTCGTCGAAGTAGGGCGTGGCCGCCAACGGATGGCTCTCCCAGATGGGCCCGATGGCCCTCAGGAAGGCGGTCTTGGCCGCAGGATCCTGCATGCACTGCGCCGCGCGCCTGGCTGCCAGCGCTTCGAGTTCGGCGCGGATCTCGAAGAGCTCCAGCATCTCTGCCTTGGAATAGCGGCGGACCATGGTGGTCTGGTTGGGAATGCTCTCGACCAGACCCTCGGCTGAAAGGCGGCGGAAAGACTCGCGCACCGGCCCCCGGCTGACGCCCAGCTGGCGCGTGAGGTCGGCTTCGACCAGGCGCTGGCCCGGCACCAGCCGGCCGCTGAGTATGCCCTGGCGCAGGGTGTCGACGACGTATTCGAGCGTGCTGCCAGCGCTGGCGGCGGGCTTGTTGGTTTCGGTCATGAGGTTCGGTCTGCTACGCGATTACCCTGATTGTACGGCACATGGCCGTACATTATTGTCCTACAAAACCGTAGTTCAATAACGCTGAGCAGACTGGCGCAGCCACCCCCGGAGACATGTGGACATGAATGCCGTAGAACGTATCGACAAACTGCTGAACCCACGCAGCATCGCCATCGTTGGTGCATCCCAGGCGCCCAACAAACTGGCGGGGCAACTGATTCCAGCCCTGCTCGAAGGGGGCTATCAAGGCCACATCTATCCCGTCAATCCGCGCTACCAGGAAGTGGCGGGGCTGGCCTGCTACGGGTCGGTGGCGCAGATTCCCGCAGCGGTGGACCACTGCGTGATCGTGGTCGGCAAGGAGCGGGTGCCGCAGGTGCTGCAAGAGTGCCGCGTCAAGGGCGTGCCCGGCGCCAGCATCTACACCTCCGGCTATGCCGAGGCCAGCGCGGACGGCCATGAGGCGCAGCAGACGCTGGAGGAACTGGCGCGCGGCATGACCTTCATCGGCCCCAATTGCATGGGGTTCTCGAACTTGGCGGCACGGGTGATGGCGGCGCCTTCGGCCGTGCTCAAGCGCGCCCAGGGCGTGGGCGACGTGGCCCTGGTGTCGCAAAGTGGCGGCCTGGCCTACGCCACGATTGCCTATTTCGCGCAGCGAGCCGGCCTGGGCTTCAGCCATATCGTCAACACCGGGAATTCGGCCGGCGTCTCGTACGGCGACCTGCTGGAATACATGTTCCAGGATCGGGCCACGCGCGTGGTGCTGGCGGTGACCGAAGCCGAGCGGGCGGCCTGCGAGGTCATCGATGCGGTGCGCAGGCTGGGCCTGCGCAAGCCCGTGGTGCTGTTGAAGCTCGGGCGTGGCCAGACCGGCACGCGCATGGCGCTGTCCCATACGGGATCGCTGGCGGGCGACTACCGGCTGGTGCGCGACGTGGCGGAGCAGCACGGCATCGTCTGCGCCAGCGACGCCGATGAGGCGCTGGGCCTGTGCGAACTGCTGCGGCATGGCTTTGACGCCGGGCATGCGCAGGGCATCGCGTCCCTCTGCATCTCGGGAGGCAACATCACCTTGTTCGCGGATCAGGCCGACGCGTACGGCCTGCATTTCGCCGAACTGGCGCCGGCCACCGAAGCCCGGTTGGCCGAGGTCTTGCCCGACTACATCTCGGTGCACAACCCGATCGACATCACCGCCTTGGGATACGAAAACCCGGGGCTGCACGCCGACGTGCTGAACGTCCTGCTGACGGACCCGGCCGTGCACACCGTCGTTCCCATTCTGACGACCCTGGACGATTACACGGAAGTCTGCGGGATCCTGGCAGGCGTGTGCGCGGCCACTGCATGCCGCATGGCCGTCCTGTGGAGCGGAGGCTCCTACGAGTCACGGTCGCGGGAAATCTTGCGGGACGCCGGCATTCCAGTGTTCCACTCGGCCTCGCTGCTGGCGGCCTGCCTGGACCGTCTGCGCCGCGCGGCGGGCCGCCGGCCCGCCGGCGCGTCGCTGCCGTCGGCGGGCAAGCCCGGCGTATCCTCGCAAGCGATGAGTGAAGGCGCGGCGTTGCAATGGCTGGCCGAACGGGGCGTGGCGGTGCCCGCCATGCGCGCCTGCGCGCGCGACGGCCTGGCGATGGCGGCGCGGGAACTGGGTTATCCGCTGGTGATCAAGGCCGACACCACCGAGACTCACATTTCCGACCAGGACGGCGTCATCCTCAATATCCGCAATGACGATGATCTGGCGCAGGCGCTGGCGCGCGTGGCGCAGTGGCGCAGCGAACGCGTGCTGGTCCTGCGCTATCTGCCTGGCAACGAGCTGGTCGCGGGCACCTTCGCGCATCCGCAGCTGGGACTGGTGCTGATGGTGGGATCGGGAGGACTATGGGTCGAACTGCTGAAGGACGTGCGCTTCGTGGCCTTGCCGGCCAGCGTTGAAGAGCTGGCCAGCGCGCTCGAATCGACTCTGGTGGGTCGCGCCTTGCGGGAAGGCTACCGCGGCGCCAGCGGCTTCGAGCAAGCGGTGCAACTGTTGGGCGCGTTGGCGGATGCGGCGCTGCAAGCCGCGCCGGCGGTGACGCAGATCGAGTTGAACCCGGTCACGGTGGGAAAACATGGCGCCGCCGCGGTCGATGCGGCGATCTATCTGCAGGCATAGGCAGACAAGCACAAGGAGATTGTGATGAGCAAGTTCGCTGCAATATTGGCGGCGCTGGTCTTGGCCGGTGCCACGGCGCCAATCTGGGCGCAGGCGGCCGGGTATCCGGAAAAGCCTGTGAAAGTCGTGGTGCCGTATTCCGCCGGCGGGCCGGCCGACGCGCTGATGCGCGCGGTCGGCCAGAAACTGAGCGAGAAGTGGGGCCAGCCGGTGATCGTGGAGAATCGGCCGGGCGCCAATGAAATCATCGGCGCCGACCTGGTGGCCAAGTCCGCGCCCGACGGCTACACCTTGCTGCTGGGGTCCGAAGCCGCCTTTTCGCTGAATCCTCAGCTGTACGCGAAACTCCCCTACAAGGCGGAATCCGACCTGGCGCCGGTCTGCCGCGTGGTCACCGCGCAGCTGATGCTGGTGACGCGGCCCGATTTTCCCGCCAACGACGTGGCCGGAACCATCGCCTTCCTGAAGTCCAATCCCGGCAAGCACACCTTTGCCATCACCGGCATAGGCGGGGTGCTGCATCTGGCGGCAGCCTGGTTCGACAAGCTGTACGGCGTGCAGACCACCGAAGTGCCCTACAAGGGGCTGCCGCTGGCGCTACAGGACGTGATGGCGGGGCGCGTGGACATGCTCTTCGCCATCAGCGGCGGTCCCATGCCCTATGTTGCCACCGGCAAGCTGAAGGCCATCGCGCTGGCAGGGCCGCATCGCGTGGCGATCGCGCCCGACGTGCCGACGTTCGCGCAGGCGGGCTATCCCGAATTCGATGCGTCGGTGTATTTTGCGTTGGCTGCGCCAGCGGGCACGCCGCAAGCCATACGCAGCAAGATTGCCGCCGACGTGGCCGAGATCGTGGGCGCCGCCGACTTCATTGATAAGAACCTGACGGCGATCGGCTTCGAGCCCGTCAGCGAAACGCCGGAAGCTTTCGCAGGCTTCCTGACCAAGGACCGCGCCGTCGCGGCGCAACGCGTGCAGACCGCCGGCGTGAAGCTGGACTAGGCCGGGCACAGACTACACGGAGCACAAGCATGACTACCCTGACTTCCGACATGGGCTGGAGCAACGCCACGAAGATCGTGGTGCGCGGCCACGATCTCAATCGCGACATCATCGGCCGCTTGAATCTCGGCGATTTTGCATTCCTGGAAATTACCGGCCGTACCCCCAATCCGCAAGAGTCGACGCTATTCAACGCGCTGCTGGCGGTGCTGGTCGAGCATGGCATGACGCCCACCGCGATGGTGGCGCGCCTGACGTACCTCGGCGCTCCCGAGTCGATGCAGGCCGCCATTGCGGCCGGTCTGTGCGGCATGGGGACCAAGTTCGTCGGTACGGCGGAAGGCGCGGCCCGGCTGCTGCAACAGGCGTTGCCGCTGGGCAGCGCGGAGCCGCTGGATATCGATACCGCCGCGCGCGCCATCGTCGCCGATCATCGCGCCGGCAAGCAACTGGTGCCGGGGCTGGGGCATCCGGTGCACAAGCCGGTGGACCCGCGCGCAACGGCGCTGTTTGCCGTCGCCGAGCGCACCGGGTTCAAGGGCCGCTATGTGGCGCTGATGCAGGCCTTGTCGGCAGAGGCGGAGCGGGCATTGAACAAGCCGGGCGTGCTGCCGGTGAACGCCACCGGGGCGCTGGCGGCCCTGGCGAGCGAGCTGGGCATACCCTGGCAGCTGTGCCGCGGCATCGCCGTGATCGGGCGCGCGGTGGGGCTGGTCGGCCACATCGCGGAGGAATTGCGCAATCCCATCGCCGAACGCTTGTGGGTGCGCACGGATGCGGAAGTGTCGGCGCATCTGCACGCGGCCGCAGCCGTCTTGCCGCAATAGGCGTGGCGCGGGCGGCCTCAGCCAGCGTATGGCCGCGTCGAACTGCGGATGGTGAGCGTGGCCGGAAAGCGCGAGGGCAGGGGATGGCCGGGGTCGGCCGGGGTGGGTTCGGTCTCGCCGTGTATGCGGGCCAGCAGCAGGTTGATGGCGTAGGCGCCCATGGGATATACGGGGGGCGCCACGGTGGTCAGGCCGTCGCCGACCAACTCGAACCAGTCAGGGTCGCCGTAACCCACCACCGATACGTCGGCCGGGCAGGCCAGGCCCAGGCCGCGCAATGCCTTGAGCGCGCCGACCGTAAGGCGCGAACTGCCTACGATCAGCGCGGTCGGCGGCTTGGCGCCGCTCATCATGCCGTGTACTGCGCGATGGGCGAACTCGACCCGGGGCGGCCCCACCGCGGTCATGCTGGCGTCCAGCCCGGCATGCCGCATCGCGCCGTAGAAGCCGGCCAGCC
The DNA here is from genome assembly GCF_017355315.1 of Achromobacter sp. SD115. Classification (NCBI taxonomy): domain Bacteria; kingdom Pseudomonadati; phylum Pseudomonadota; class Betaproteobacteria; order Burkholderiales; family Alcaligenaceae; genus Achromobacter; species Achromobacter sp. SD115. The sequence goes on from NZ_JADIJM010000002.1 coordinate 79,512, forward strand.
TGTCCTCGCCGCAACTCAGGTCGGTGGTGGTGCCGACATAGGCGATGCGCCGGTGGCCGTAGTGGATCAGGTGCTCGGCGGCGGCGCGGGTCGCGGCCTGCTCGTCGATCACCACCGCTTCGGCCGCCATCGAGGCATGCTGGCGGATCAGCTGGATTGCGTGCACGCCCTTGAGCAGCGCCACGGTCTCGGGTTTGGGGGTGACGGTGGGCGTGATGATGACGCCGGCCGCGCGCGACACGACGAAGGCGCGCAGATCGTTGAGCTCGCGTTCCGGGTTGTCCTCGGTGATGCTCAGGGCCAGCTGGAAGCCACGGGCAACGGCGGCGTCGGCGACGATCTTGGCGATCGAGGCGTAGAAATCGTTTTGGATGTCCGGCACGATCAGGCCTATCACCGGGTTGCGCGCCGAACGCATGTTCTGCGCGGTGCCGTTGGGCACGTAGCCCATCTTGCTGGCGGCGTCGCGCACGCTGGCCTTGGTGGCGGCGCTGATCTTGGGGTGGTCGGCCAGCGCGCGCGACACGGTTGCATGCGACAGGTCCAACGCGATTGCGATGTCCTTGATGGTGACGTTGGTGCGGGCGGCTATGTCAGCCATGGCTGGGTCCGTTGCTGGCGTTGCTGGAAGGCGTTGATCTCGGCGGTTCGCTGCAGCGCGAGGTCGATGTCGTCCGTGCCGTCGAGCAGCAATTGACGCCGCCCGGCATCGATGTCGAAGGGGTACGCGCGGCCGTCCGGGCCGATGACGCGCTGGCTGGCCAGATCCACGGTGCAGCGGCTGCCGGGGCGGTCCAATACCTGTTCCATCAAGGCGTCGATGGCGTCGCTGGGCAGGGTGACGGGCAGCAGCCCGTTCTTGAGACAGTTCTCGTGGAAGATCGGCCCGTAGCTGGCGGCCACGATGGCGCGGATGCCATATTCCTGATGCGCCCATACCGCATGTTCGCGCGACGAGCCGCAGCCGTAATTTTCGCGCGCCAGCACGATGGCGGCGCCTTGGTAGCCGGCCTGGTTCAGGACGCAGTCCGGGCGCGGCTGGCCGTGCTCGTCGTAGCGCAATCCTCCCATGAAGCCATCGGCCAGGCCGCTGCGTTCGACAGTCACCAGCCAGCGCTGGGGCACGATCGCGTCGGTGTCCACGTGGTCTTGATTCATGGGCAGGATGATGCCGTGGGCTTGGAGGAAGGGCTTCATATTAGACCAGATCCCTATGATCGATGATGGCGCCGGCAATGGCCGCGGCGGCCGCGCTGGCGGGGCTGGCGAGATGGGTGCGGGCGCCCGGTCCCTGGCGGCCTTCGAAGTTGCGGTTCGAGGTCGACACGCAGCGCTCCCCGGGTGGCACCTTGTCCGCGTTCATACCCACGCACATGGAGCATCCGGGTTCGCGCCATTCGAATCCGGCCGCGCGGAAGATGCTGTCCAGGCCCAGCTTCTCGGCCGCGCGCTTGACCCGCTGCGATCCAGGGACCACCAGCGCGCGCACGCCCGCGGCGACCTGGCGGCCCTGCGCGACGCGCGCCGCGGCCAGCAGATCGGACAGGCGGCCGTTAGTGCAGGATCCGATGAATACCCACTGCACCGGCACGCCCGCCAGCGCGGCGCCTGGCGTGAGGCCCATGTAGCGATAAGCCTGCCGCAGGGCGGCGCGTTCGCTGGCATCGGCTGCGTCGTCAGGGGCGGGCAGAGCTTCGCGCACGCCCGCGACCTGCGACGGGCTGGTGCCCCAGGTCAGTTGCGGGCTGTCCAGCGCCAAGGTCAGTTCCAGCTCGGCTTCGTAGCGCGCCCCCGCATCGCTGCGCAAGGCGCGGAAGGCCTGTTGCGCGGCGTCGTCGAGGCAGGTGGCGGGCGCATGGCGGCGCAGGTAGTCCAAGGTAATCGCGTCGGGTGCGATCACGGCCGCGCGCGCGCCGGCTTCGATCGCCATGTTGCAAAGAGTCAAGCGCTCTTCCATCGACAGCGCGGCTACCGGCGCGCCTGCCAGTTCCAGGAACCCGGCAGCCGCGCCGCGCACGCCTATGCGGCGCAGCACGTGCAGCGTCAGGTCCTTGGCGCTGAGGCCGGCGGGCAGGGCGCCGGCCAGCGTCAGACGGATCGCCCGCGGACGGCGCATCGCCAAGGTTTGGGTGGCCAGCACATGCTCGGCCTCGGAGGTGCCTATGCCCCAGGCCCAGGCACCCAGCGCGCCCAGGGTAGAGGTATGGCTGTCGCCGCAGGCCACCGTCATGCCCGGCAGCACCAGGCCCAGTTCGGGCGCGATGACATGCACGATGCCCTGATCGGGATCGTCGATGCCGTAATGGCGTATGCCGCTGCGAGCGGCATTGCTTTCCAGCGCGGCGATCATGGCCTCGCTGCCGGGTACATGTTCGCCGCGACGTCCGGGCGCCGTAGTCACGATGTGGTCGGCGATCGCCACATTCCGTTGCGGGCTGTGCACGCGGCGGCCCTGGGCCTGCAGCGATGCGAAGGCCTGCGGGCTGGAGAGGTCGTGCAGCAGGTGACGGTCGATGTGGATCAGGCTGCGCCCGTCGGCCAGGTCGGCCACGTGATGGGCCCCCCAAAGCTTGTCGAACAGGGTTTGCGGCAAACCGCCAGGGAGGTCGGACAACGCGGTGACGGGATTCGGCATGGCGACTCTCTAGTGCACACGTATGAATTCTAAGGGGTTGGTATAAAAACTCGGGTAAACGAGCATCATCAGGCTTATTGACTCGAAATTTCCGGCTCATTATATTGCGATCAGTGCAAACGTGTGCATTATCAGAAAGTCGCTTCCAAAAAAATAAAGAGGAGACAACCATGAAGTGCGTAAAGCAGGTTCGCAGCAGGGCGGTCGCCATGCTGGCAGCGCTGAGTTTGTGCGCGGCGCTGACGCCAGCCGCCGCCACGGCGGCCTATCCAGACAAGGCCATCAGGCTGATCGTGCCATTCGGCGCGGGCGGCACCACCGACATCCTGGGCCGTGTGCTCGGGCAGAAGCTGGGCGACGCCTTGGGCCAGACCGTGATCGTGGAGAACCGCCCCGGCGCCAACGGCAACATAGGCAGCGATGCGGTGGCGAAGGCGGCAGCCGACGGCTACACGCTGTTGTTCGCCGCCGATGCCACGTTGGTCATCAATCCCTCGCTGTATCGCCAACTGCCGTTCCAGCCTGAACGCGATTTCGCGCCGATCTCGCGCATTGCCGTGGTGCCGCTGGTGCTGGTGGCCAATCCGGGCGTCAAGGCCGACACGCTGCCCGAGTTGGTCAAGCTGGGTCGCAGCGGTGACTCGCGCTTGGATTTCGGCAGCGCCGGCGCTGGCAGCATGGGCCATCTGGTCGGCGAGCGCCTGAACCGCGCGACCAGCATGAAGATGACGCATATCCCCTACAAGAGCGGCGCACAGGCGATCGCCGACGTCGTGTCGGGTCAGATTCCGCTGTTGATCACCGGGCTGGCGGTAGCCGATCCGTTTCTCAAGAATGGCAAGCTCAAAGCCATTGCGGTCACCTCCGGCCAGCGCTTTCCAGGCGCGCCGACGGTGCCCACGATCGCCGAAGGCGGAGTAAAGGATTTCGATTCCCCCAGCTGGTACGGCCTGCTGGCGCCGGCCGGCACGCCCGCGCCGGTGCTGGAGAAAATCCATAGCGCCCTGGCGACCGCCTTGCAGACCGAAGAGATGAAGGCGCGCATGGTCGAACTGGGCGCGTGGCCGGTGGTCGACAGCCAAGCGGCGTTCGCCGAACTCATCAAGCAAGACACCGTCCGCTGGTCGCAGATCATCCAGGCCGCCGGCATCACCGTCCAATAACCTCACATTGACGACTCATTCATGCGCATTACCGCCATACGAGAAATCGCCGTCCCCCTGCAAGGCAACATATCGAATTCGCTGGTCAACTTCGCCGAACATACGGTGTCGCTGGTGGCGCTGGTAAGCGATGCGGTGCGAGATGGCCGTCCGGTCATCGGCTACGCCTTCGATTCCATCGGCCGCTACGCCCAGCCCGGCCTGTTGCGCGAACGCTTCGTTCCGCGCCTGCTCGCGGCGCCGCCCGAAGCGCTGCTCAATGAGGACGGCACTGCGTTCGATCCCGCGCGCGCAAGCAGCGTCATGATGCGCAACGAGAAACCCGGCGGCCACGGCGATCGGGCCGCCGCGGTTGGCGCGCTGGAACTGGCGTTCTGGGACTTGAACGCCAAGCTGCTGGACGAGCCGGCCTATCGCGGCATCGCGCGGCACGCGGGGCTTGCTCCAGGTGGCGGCTCGGCGCAGGTGTACGCGGCTGGCGGCTATTACTACGACAGCGGCGACCCCTTGCGGCGCTTGCGGGAGGAATTCCAGGCCTACCGCGACCAGGGGTTCACCAAGTTCAAGATGAAGATCGGCGGCGCGTCCTTGCCGCAGGACCTGGCCCGCATCGAGGCCGCGCTGGGGGTGGCGGGCGAGGGCGCCAATCTGGCGGTGGACGCCAACGGGCGCTTCGACCTGCCTACCGCCTTGGCCTATGCCCGCGCCATGGAACCCTATGGCCTGCGCTGGTATGAGGAAATCGGCGACCCGCTGGACTATGAGCTCAACAGGCAGGTCGCGCAGGCCTATGCCGGCCCGATCGCCACCGGCGAGAATCTGTTTTCGTTACCTGACGTGAACAATCTGCTGCGCTTTGGCGGCATGCGCCCGGCCAGCGACATCCTGCAGATGGACGCGGGCCTGGCCTACGGCCTGACCGAGTACCTGCGCATGGTGGCGGCAGTGGAACGGGCTGGCTTTTCGCGCGGCTGCCTGCATCCGCACGGCGGGCATTTGATCAATCTGCACATCGCCGCCGGTCTGGGACTGGGCGGGTGCGAAGCCTACCCGGGGGTGTTTCAGCCATTCGGCGGCTATCCCGCGCAGTGCGCGCTGGGCGAGGGACAAGTCCGGCCGACCGACGCCCCTGGATTCGGGCTGGAACAGAAACAGGAATTGGCGCCGTATATTGCGGCCCTGGCTACAGGCAGTGCTTGAGGAAGCTGACATCATGAAGATTGCGATTATGGGATGTGGGGCCATGGGCTCCGTGTACGCCGGCCTGCTGGCGGCGGGCGGGCATGATGTGCTCGCCATCGATCATTGGGCCGAGCACGTCGAGGCCATGGCTTCCCGCGGCCTGCGCGTGGAAGGCGCCAGCGGCGACCGCGTGGCGCGGCTGCGCGCGTTCAGCCAGGCGCCGGCCGAAGCGGTCGATCTGATCATCATCGCGGTCAAGGCCGCGCAAGCCGCCAGCGCGGCTGAGCAGGCGCGCGCGATGCTCGGACCGCGGACGCGGGTGCTGACGATACAGAACGGCCTGGGCAGCGCAGACGGCGTGGCCCAGGCCATAGGGGCGGACAGGTTGGCGGTTGGTATCGCCGCCGCGTTTGGCGCGTCCTTGCCGGGACCGGGGCATGTCCACCACAACGGCATGTCGGCGGTACGCATGGGCGCCTACGCGGGCATGCCGCAGGCGGAGCTCGAGGATATCGCCGCAGTGTGGAGCAATGCCGGCTTCAATGCGCAGGCAGTGGACAACCTGGCTGCCATGCAATGGGAAAAGTTGATCTGCAACGTCGCCTACAGCGCGCCTTGCGCGCTCACCGGGCTGACCATAGGCGCCGTCATGGACGATCCGCACATCGGCGCGGTCAGCCAGGCGGCGGCCACCGAGGCATGGACGGTGGCCCGCGCCCTGGGCGTGCCAATCCAGGTCGCCGACCCCGTCGCACACGTCCGCGCCTTCGGCGACCGCATACGCGACGCCAAGCCTTCGGTGCTGCTGGATCATGAGCGAAAGCGCACGAGCGAGATCGACTACATCAACGGCGCGATTCCCGTCCAGGCCAGGAAGGCTGGCATTTCCGCGCCTGTGAATGAGACCCTGACCAGGCTGGTCAAACAGCGCGAAGGGGACTTCAGCAGCGGCCGCGCCAAGCGCTAGCAGGCGCGGCGAGCGGACGCATGGCAAAGCGCACGCCAGTTCCCCGTGCGTTCGAGCACGTTCAGGCGTCTCCGCGTGCGGCTACGCCAGGAAGGTCCTGTTGATGTCCTTGATCGTCGCCGTGCCGGCAAGCTTCATGCTGAGCTCCAGCTCGTACTTCAAGGTGTTCAGCACGGACGTCACGCCCGCGGCCCCACCCAAGGCCAGGCCGTACAACACCGGGCGGCCGACGGCGACTCCGCTGGCGCCCATGGCCAGCGCCTTGAACACATGCACGCCACGGCGCACGCCGCCATCGAGGTAGACAGGCACCTTGTGGCCTACGGCGTCCACGACCCCGGGCAGAGTCGTGAACGCGCCGGGAACGGAGTCCAGTTGGCGCCCGCCATGGTTGGACACCTGGATGGCGGCCGCGCCGGCATTGACCGCTTCCTTGGCGTTGGCAGGCGATTGAATACCCTTGACCACGACGGGTAGGCCCGATTCGCTGGCGATGAACTCCAGGTCCTTGAAGTCCAGGTCGCGCTTGAAGATCGTGAACAGTTCGGCCAGCGTCGCGCCCGCAGGCGCGCTGGGGACGTTGGGGAAGGGCAGGGACGCCGGGAATTTGAAGCCGGTGCGCCGGTCCGATTCGCGGTTGCCCGACCACTCCAGATCCACCGTGAAAACAATGGCCGTCGCGCCCATGGCCTTGGCCCGCGCGATCAGTTCGCGGTTCACGCCCATATCCTTGGTGAAATACAGCTGGAACCACTTCGGGCCGCGACTGACCTTGGCCATTTCCGACAGGGGGACGTTGGCCAGCGTCTGGGCAGTGAATAGCGCGCCGGCATCGGCCGCGCCTTTCGCCGTGCCTAGTTCCGCCGAGGCGTGGGCCAGACCATGCGCGGCCATGGGTGGCACGAATATCGGGATATCGACCTTGGATCCGAGCAACTCGGTCCGGGTGTCGGGCTGCTTCACCCCGGCCAGATAGCGCGGCATGATCGCGTGATCGTCGAACGAGCGCAGGTTTTCGCGCAAGGTCCATTCGTCGCCGGAACCGCTGCTGATGTAGCTGAACTGCGGAACGGGGATGAGTTTCCTGGCCTCTTCCTCGAGGTCATGGAGATTGATGATGTCCAGCTTTCTTTCGGCGCTGCCAGCCTTGTAGACGCCGGCGCCTGCGGGGGCTGCTTGTGCGGCAGAGACAGGCGAGGCCGAAGCCGCCAAGAGGCCGCCCGCCATCATGCTCAGGCTGCCGATCATCATTTCACGTCTGGAAGTTTGCATTTTTCTACTCCGCCGCACGGGGTTTGCCCGCCGGCAACATCTCTTGGTCCGGATTACGCCCGGCGCGGACGCGTCCACGCCGAAATCGCTGCGCTTTCAGCGGATGCTGAAGACGTCCTATAAGCTTAAGCAGCAGGATATTGGTGCGGTAGGAGGCAATAATTGATCTGACTGTCCTGATTTTGTATTTAATTGACAGCTCCGCTTAGGAACGCCTCAAAAGCCGGCGGTGTAACTCGCGTACCAGACCCATAATTTCGGTCCGCATAAATCTACAAAACAATAAATATCTTTATTGTAGAAAAAATATATAAAATTGGTAGAATTGCCGCGACAGGCCGCAAAGACGGCCCCCAGCGGCCGCCGGCCGCGTTTCTGGAGACCAAGAGTGAAAAGCTTTTCCGCGATCGTCCTGGCGGTTGGCATGGCATGCGCGACCTCGGTACCGGCTGCCAGCCCGCCGCCCCCCAATGTGCTCATCATCCTGGCCGACGACCTGGGCTACAACGACATCCAGCCGTTCGGCCAGGACCTGATCCAGACCCCCGCGCTCCAGCAACTGGCGCAGGAAGGCATGCGCTTCACCAATTTCCACGTCAACCCGACCTGCTCGCCGACCCGCGCGCAACTGCTTACCGGGGTGGACAATCACCTGGCCGGCATGGGCGCCATGGGCGAGTACCGCATCCCGGAGATGGACAAGCATCCCGGCAATTACATCGGCTCGCTCAACGACCGCGTCAACACGCTGGCCGAAGTGCTCAAGGAGCGCGGCTACGCGACCTTCATGGCGGGCAAGTGGCATCTGGGCGGCAAGCCGGAGCAGTTGCCGGGGGCGCGCGGATTCGAGCGTTCCTTCGCCCTGATCAATCCAGGTGGCAGCCACTGGGACAACAAGGGCTTGCTGGCGGTGCAGCCGCGCACCCGCTTTGTCGAGGACGACAAGACAGTGGCGCGCGACACGGGCGAGTTCTCGTCCAATCTCTACACCGACCGTTTCGTCGATTACATGAAAGCCGCCCAGCAGGCCGGCAAGCCGTTCTTCGGCTATCTGGCGTTCCAGGCCGTGCATGATCCCTTGCACGCGCCCGAGGCCGACATCGCCAAGTACCGGGGCAAGTTCTCGGAGGGCTACGACGTGCACCGCCAGCGGCTGTTCGAGAACATGCAGCGCCTGGGCGTCATCCCCGCCGGCACGCGCATGTCCGCGCCGGCGCCGCTGTTCACGCCCTGGAAGGACCTGGTTCCAGAGGAGCGCGCCCGTCAGGAGCGCGTCATGGAGATCTACGCCGGCATGGTGGACAACCTGGACAGCAATGTCGGACGCGTCATCGACCAGCTCAAGCGCAGCGGCCAGTATGAGAATACGGCGATCTTCTTTTTCTCGGACAACGGTCCTTCTGCCGCGTATATGGATTTCTACCCGGGCAATGCCGATGGCAGCTGGATCGCCAAGGAGTTCGACACTTCGTTCAAGAACATGGGCGCGCCCGGATCGTTCGCCGGGGTGGGCCCGGGCTGGGCATACGCCAGTTCCGCGCCTTTCAAGCTTTTCAAGCTGGTCATGACCGAAGGCGGCACGATCTCGCCGCTGATCGTCAAGGCGCCCATGGTGGCCAGGCCCGGCGCGATGAATGACGGCTACCTGGGCGTGGAGGACATCTACCCGACGGTGACGGCCATGACAGGCGCCGTGCGCGGCGAAACGCGCCAGGGCGTGCCGCTGGAACCGCTGAAGGGCGAGTCGTTCCTCAAGGTGCTGGACGGCGGCGCGGCGTCGGCGCGCGCGCCGGACTTCGAGCGGGGCGCCGAACTGTTCGGGAACAAGGAGTACCGGATGGGCAAGTGGAAGCTGAGCTGGCTGCCGGAACCCTTCGGCACCGCCGGCTGGCAGCTCTACGATACCGATGCGGACCGCGGAGAAACCGAAGACCTGGCCGCCAGGCACCCCGAAATCGTCAAGGCGATGGCGGCCAAGTACGAAGCATGGAGCAAGGCTAATCGCGTCATCCAGTGGGATACGCAGTATCTGGCGGATCAGCTCTTCAACTACTTCGACTGGCGCAAAGGCATGCCGCGCCAGATCGTCGACCAGCACTAGCCGGCCATGTTTCCGAAGAAACGCGCATGGGCCGCGGCGGCGCTGTTGTCCGGGTTTGCGGCGGCGGGGGCGTATCTGCTGCCGGCCGCGGCGCCGCAGGCAGGGCAACTGGGCGATGGCCGCCACGGGCCCGCCGGCATGGTGTGGATTCCGGCTGGCGATTTCCTGATGGGCAGCGACAGCCCGCGCTCGCAGGCCAATGAGCGGCCCGCCCACCCGGTGCGACTGGCCGGCTTCTGGATCGATCGCGACCATGTGACGAACCGGGATTTCGCCAGGTTCGTGGCCGCGACCGGCTACCTGACTACGGCGGAGCGGACGCCGGACTGGGACACGATCCGCGTGCATCTGCCCGCGGGCACGCCGCGTCCCGCAGGCCTGGTGCCAGGCGCGTTGGTGTTCGTGGGCAGCGGCAAACCCGTGGACCTGAACGATTACGCGCGCTGGTGGCGTTTCGCGCCGGGCGCCAGTTGGCGCCACCCGCAGGGGCCGGGCTCGGACATCGCCGGCAAGGAAGAACATCCTGTCGTGCAGGTGTCGTACGAGGACGCCCTTGCGTATGCGGCCTGGGCGGGCAAGCGTCTGCCGACCGAGGCCGAATGGGAATACGCGGCCCGCGGCGGCCTGGAACAGGCGGACTTCGCCTGGGGCGCGGACCTGCGGCCCGGCGGCAGGCCGATGGCGCGCACCTGGGACGCGGGCCTGGCGTTTCCGCTGCAGTCGCCCAAGGTCATGCCGGGCACCGAACCGGCGGGCAGCTATCCGGCCAACGGCTACGGGGTCCGCGACATGGCGGGCAATGCCTGGCAGTGGGTGGCCGACTGGTACCGGCCGGATGCGTTCAGCCTGCAGTCGCAGGAACGGCGAGTGCGCAATCCCGGCGGACCCGCCGCCCCCTACGATCCCGCCATGGTCAGGCCCGAGGCGCCCAAGCGCGTCATCCGCGGCGGCTCGTTCCTGTGCAGCGAAGACTATTGCGAAGGCTACCGGGTCAGCGCGAGGCAGGGCCAGGATCCCTACAGCAGCGCGTCCAATGTCGGGTTCCGGTTGGCGTTGAGCGCCGCGGACTGGCAGCCGCAAAGGCCCTAGCGCGCGTTCCCCAGGCGATCGGCGTGTTCGAGCACCAGGGCGGTGGTGACGCGCAGATGCTCGGACAGCAGGGCGCAAGCCAGGTCGGCGTTCTTGGCGAGGGCGGCCTTGGCGATGGCTTCGTGTTCGGCTTGCACGTCGCGGGCGTCGGCCTCCGCCGGCCCCATGACCGAGAGGTTGCGGTACCGCGCGGTCTGTTGACGCAGGATCAAGGAAAACCGCATGCTCCAGCGCGAGGGGCAGGCCGACAGCAGCGCTTCGTGGAAGGCATCGTGCGCCAGTTCCCACGCGGGGTTCAGGCCGGCGGGATCCGCCAGCATCATCGCCTGGCGGTTGAGCCGGTGCAGGGCCGCCAGCACCCGTCCTTCCCATTCAATGTCGCCATTGGCGATGGAGGCGCGCAAGGCGTCGGACTCGATGCGTTGGCGGGTCTGGGTGATGTCCAGCAGTTCTTCGCGGGACGTGCGGCTGACGCTGAAACCGCGCTGGTCCTCGGCATTGACGAAGCCGGTGGTGGCCAGGCGCGAGAGCGCCTCGCGCAGCGGGTTCACGCCCGTGCCGTAGCGCAGCGCCAGTTCCTTCAGCTTGAGCTTGGAGCCTGGCAGCAGCCGGCCGGCGATGATGTCTTCCTGGATGGCGGTGGTGAGCACCGACGCCTGCGTGGGTTGCTGCGTGGCATGGCCAGGGGCGTGGTCGATGGCGAGCGGCTGAGGCATGGAAAGAACAGATCCGGGTTGGGCCCCCGAATTTTACGCGCCGGGCTCAAAATCGACAAACCAATAAATATATATTTTTATTGATTTGTAGATATAAATGCCTATACTGATCCGCAGGTTGGACGGGCATGCCGCAGCGTCCATCCCGCCTGATCCCGGCGCCCGGTCCGCGGATGCGGGCGCGGCGCTTCATCGCTCATCAAGGACGTCTAGCTCATCATGAAATTCATACGCTTTTCCCACGGCAACGAGCAGCATCTCGGCATCCAGGAAGGCGACCAGGTGGTCAGCCTCGGACAGCATGAATTGCTGGACCTGCTGCGGCAAAAGGCGGACCTGTCCGCATTCGCGCGCGAACGCGCCGCGTCGGGCAAGCGTTACGCCCTGCAGGAAATCCAATACCTGCCGCCGCTGGCCAATCCTGGAAAGATCATCTGCATCGGCCTGAACTATCTGGACCACACCGCGGAAAGCAAGTTCGAGCAGCCCGCGTACCCCACGGTGTTCAATCGCTTCAACAGCAGCCTGATCGCGCATGAACAGCCCATGATCCGCCCCAAGTCCTCCGATTCCCTGGATTACGAAGGCGAGCTGGCCGTGGTGCTGTCAGGCGGCGGGCGCTACATCAGCAAGGAGGATGCGCTCAAGCACGTGGCGGGCTATTCGGTCTTCAATGACGGTTCGGTGCGCGAATACCAGTTCAAGTCGCCCCAGTGGACGGTGGGCAAGAACTTCGACGGCACCGGCGGTTTCGGTCCGGCGCTGGTCACCGCGGACGAACTGCCGCCGGGCGGCTCGGGCCTGGCGCTCGAAACCAGGCTGAACGGCAAGGTGGTGCAGTCGGCCAACACGCGCGACATGGTTTTCGACGTGGCCACCCTGATTGCGCTGCTGAGCGAGGCGTTCACGCTGGAAGCGGGCGACGTTATCGTGGCCGGCACGCCGTCGGGCGTGGGCTGGGCGCGCGAGCCGCGCCTGCTGATGCAGGACGGCGACGTCTGCGAAGTATCTATCGAAGGTGTGGGCATCTTGCGCAATCCCATTGCCTTGGAGCGCTAGCGCCAGGCGCGGGGCAAGAACAGCATTGGATACCGCCAGAGGCCGGCCGCAGCGGCCCTGGCAGGAATATGGAGAGAGACATGAAGGAAATCGAGATCCCCGTCCTCGTGGTCGGGGCCGGGCCGGCCGGCCTGGCGGCGACGGCCCTGCTGGCCAAGTACGGCATCCAGACCCTGGCCATCACCCGTTATCCGGGCACCGCCAATTCGCCGCGCGCGCACATCACCAACCAGCGCACCATCGAAGTCATGCGCGACCTGGGCATCGAGGACCGGGTGCGGGCGCAGGCCACGCCCAACGCGCTGATGCTGAACAACGTCTGGGCCACCAGCTTTGCGGGCAAGGAGTTGGCGCGCCTGCAAACCTGGGGCGGCGGGGACCAGCGGCGCGACGATTATGACCGGGCCAGCCCCTGCGCCATGTGCAACATCCCGCAGCACCTGTTGGAACCCATCATCCTGACGGCGGCGCGCGAGCACGGCGCGCAATTCCTTTTCAATACCGAACTCAAGACCATCAGCCAGGATGCGGACGGCGTGGTCGCCGAGATGGTGGACACGATCAGCGGCGAGGAAATCCGCGTCCGCGCCCAGTACGCCGTGGGCGCCGATGGCGGCAACAGCCTGGTGGCGAAACAGCTGGGCTTTGAATTCGACGGAGAAATGGGCCTGGGCGCAGCCATCAGCTGCTGGCTGGATGTGGACCTGACGCCCTATGTGCAGCACCGCCCAGGCGTACTCTATTGGATGGCCGAGCCGGGCAACAGCTATTGGTTCGGCAGCGGCACTTTTGTCTGCGTGCGGCCCTGGAACGAGTGGATCATGCTGTCCATGTACGACAAGTCCAAGGGCGAGCCGGACCTGAGCGAGGACGCCATCGTGGCGCGCGCCCGCGCCGTGATCGGGGTGCCGGACATTCCCGTGAAGGTGAAGTCGGCCAATAAATGGCAGATCAACCATATCGCCGCGCGCGCAATGGGCAAGGGCAGGGTGTTCCTGGCGGGCGACGCCGCGCACCGCCACCCGCCGGCCAACGGCCTGGGCACCAACACCTCGATCCAGGATGGCTTCAACCTGGCCTGGAAGCTGGCCCTGGTCCTGAAGGGCCAGGCCGGCCCGGACCTGCTTGAGACCTACAGCCAGGAGCGCCAGCCTGTCGCGCGCGGCGTGGTGGATCGGGCCATGAAGTCCGTGAACGACATGAAGGCCATCGCCGATGCCATCGGCTTCACGCCGGGCCAGTCGGCGCAGGAAGGCTGGGCCAACCTGGACGAGCTGTTCAGCGATAGCGGCCGTGGCCGCGAGCGCCGCGCGCAGCTGGACGCGGCCGTGGCGCTGCAGAACTACCAATTCAACTGCCATGGCGTCGAACTTGGCCAGATGTATGTGTCTTCCGCCATCGTGCCCGATGGCAGCGCGCGCCGCCCGCCCGAGCGCGATAGCGAGCTCTACCACCAGGCCACGACCTTCCCGGGCGCTTCCTTGCCGCATGCCTGGGTGGAACAGGGGCGGCGCCGTATTTCCACGCTGGATCTGGCCGGGCATGGGCGCTTCGCCCTGCTGGTCGGACGTACGGACCAGACTTGGCGCGCGGCTGCGGCGCAAGCCGCCAGCGTATTCGGCATCGACATCGCGGTGTACAGCATCGGGGCCGGTTGCGAGGTGCTGGACATCTACGGCGACTGGGCGCGGCTGCGCGAGGTGTCGGAGTCGGGCTGCCTGCTGGTGCGTCCGGATCGCCATGTGGCCTGGCGCAAGCATGCCGCGCCGGATGAGCATGGCGCGGCGGCGGAATTGCTGGACGCCCTGCAAGGCATACTGGGCCGGCGGGCCCGCGCCGGCCTGGGCGCGCGCGCGGTGGCTGAAGCCGCTTTGTCCTGAGCGGACACTGTTCCAAGGGAGACTTGAGCCATGTCCTTCAACAAAGCCAACGCCGCGCGCTACGGCGTGCATTCCATCGATCATTTCGCGCTGATCGTGCCCGACCTGGCGGAAGCCGGGAAATTCCTGACGGCGTTCGGCCTGGACGTCCGGTCGGCCGCGGGCGGGCTGGAATTACGCTGCGCGGGCGACGAACATTGCTGGGCGCGCATCGCGGGCGAAGGCCCCAAGCGCCTGGCGTACCTGAGCCTGAACTGTCACGGTGACGAGCTCGAGGCTATCAAGGCGCAGGCCCACGCCCAGGGCGCGCGGCCGGCGGCGGCGGCCCCGGGCGCCGCGGCGGCAGGCGAGGGCTTCTGGTGCCTGGACCCCGACGGCAATCTGCTGCAGATCAAGGCCGGGCCCAAGACCACGCCCCACACCAAGAGCCGCAATGCGTGCGTGCAGATCGCGCCCGGCCAGCGCGGCGCGCTGGGCCGGTCCGCAAGGGCCGCGGTCAGTCCGACGCGGCTGTCCCACGTCCTGCTCTTCACCACGGACCTGGAGCGCAGCCTGGCGTTCTACGCCCAGGCCTTGGGGCTGTACCTGTCGGACCGCTCGCGCGATATCGTCGCCTTCATGCATGGGCGGCACGGCTCGGACCATCATTTGCTGGCCTTCGTGCAGGACCGCGCGCCCGGGTGGCACCATAGCGCGTGGGATGTGCCGGGCATCGAAGAGGTCGGCAGCGGCTCCGAGCAGATGCGGGCCGCGGGCTACCCGGAAGGCTGGGGCGTGGCGCGCCACACGCTGGGTTCGAATTACTTCTACTACGTGCGCGACCCCTGGGGATCGTTCTGGGAGTACTCGGCCCACATCGATTACGTGCCGGCCGGATACGACTGGCCGGCCGGCGACTATCCACCAGAGGATGCGCTCTACATGTGGGGGCCGGAAATGCCGGAGTACTTCATCCGCAACACCGGCTAGTCCTCCTGCAGCCGCCCGAAGCGCTCCGCCAGGTAATCCACCAGCGCCCGGACCGACGACAGCAGGCCGCGCCGAGACGGGAACACCGCGTGTATCAGTTCGCGGCGCGGCGCCCAGTCCGGCAGCAGCCGGATCAGTTGTCCCGCCTGCAGCTGGTCCCGCACCATCAGCGTGGGCAGCTGCACCACGCCCACGCCGGCCATCGCCGCGTTGCGCAAGGCGATCATGTCGGTGGTGATCATCCTGGGCGCGAGCGAGACCGTGGCCTGCTGGCCGTCCTGCTTGTACAGCTCCAGGCGATAGGCCTGGTTGGGCGCGCCCAGCGCCAGGCTGGGCCAGGCGCCCAGGTCGTCCGGCGTCGCCGGCTGCCCGCATTCGGCGGCCAGCGCGGGGCTCGCGACCAGGCTCTGCCCGCGATCCGCCAGTACGCGCATGACCAGGTCGCTGTCCTCCAGGGGAGGCGGCCGCACGCGTATCGCCACGTCCACGGCTTCGCCCAGCACGTCGACCCGGCGGTTGGTGGCTTCCAGCTGTATCACCACGCGCGGGTACTTCAGCATGAAGTCCGCCAGCATCCCGCCCACATGGGTATGCAGCAGGGCGATGGGACAGGTCAGCTTGATGACCCCGCGCGGTTCGACCTGGGCCGCGTCTATCACTTCCTGCGCGGCCTCGGCTTCGGCCAGCATGGCCTTGCAGCGTTCGTAATAGGTCTGGCCGATGTCCGTGACCATGAAGTGCCGCGTCGAGCGCTGGATCAGCCGCACGCCCAGGCGTTCTTCCAGCAGGGCCAGCCTGCGGCTGAGGCGGGACTTGGGCATGCCCAATGCGCGTCCGGCGGGCGCGAAGCCCTGATGCTCGACGGTCTGCACGAAATAGAAAAGATCGTTGAGGTCCTGCATCGCGTTCCTTTACATCCAAAAATAGGACTCTGATAACAAAAAACTGGTCTTTCGCCAATTTTGTTCTATTTTTATTATTTGTGCAGCCATAAGGCTTCTGGTTCGGCACACCGCCGTCGATTTTCAATCAAGGAGTACACCATGTCCGCACCCGCCAACTTCAACGGCCAACGTCCCGTCATCGATCCCGCCGACGCCGTCATGCTGCTGATCGACCATCAAAGCGGCCTGTTCCAGACCGTGGGCGACATGCCCATGCCCGAGCTGCGCGCCCGCGCCGGCGCGCTGGCTTCGATGGCCACGCTGACCAAGATGCCGGTCATCACGACCGCTTCCGTGCCGCAAGGCCCGAACGGCCCGCTGATTCCCGAGATCCACGCCAACGCGCCGCATGCGCAATACATTGCGCGCAAGGGCGAGATCAACGCCTGGGACAACCCCGAATTCGTCGCCGCCGTGAAGGCCACCGGCCGCAAGACGCTCATCATCGCCGGCACCATTACCAGCGTGTGCATGGCATTCCCGGCCATCAGCGCGGTCGCCGACGGCTACAAGGTGTTCGCGGTGATCGACGCCTCGGGCACCTACACCAAGATGGCGCAGGAAATCACGCTGGCGCGCGTGGTGCAGGCTGGCGTGGTGCCGATGGACACGGCCGCCGTGGCCTCCGAGCTGCAGAAGACCTGGAACCGCGAAGACGCCATGCAGTGGGCCGAGGTCTACACCAAGGTGTTCCCGGCCTACCAGTTGCTGATCGAAAGCTATGCGAAGGCGCAGGAAGTGGTGAAGAACAACGAAGCGCTGGATTCGCAACGCTGATCCGCTACGAAAGCTGGCGGCCATCCGGGCCTCAGGGTCCGGATCAGGCTGCCACGCCATGGCGCTCGGCAATGCGCAGCAGCAAGGCTTCCAGTTCCTGGAGGATGGGCCGGTGGTCGTCCACCCGCCGCACCAGGGCCGAGGGCATGGCGGGCAGGTCTATCTCCACGAAGGCGATCTCGGGCGTTGCGTAGTAGCTGGCGGCGCGCTTGGTCAGCATCAGCAGGCCCTCGCGCGTGTTCACGGCGGCGATGCCTTCGCGGATGGTGCGCACCACGGGGCCGTCGCCTATGGGTTTGCCCTTGGGGGTATGGCGCGGAAAGTGGTAGTCCTGCCATTCCTGGTTGACCGATCCCGGCACCATGCGCACCAGTCGCTCCTCGGCCAGCAGCTCGGGGTCCAGCAGGGTCGCCGCGGCAAACGGGTGATCCAGCGGGACGCACAGCATGCGCTGGTCCCGCAGCACTATCGGCCCATGGCACAGGCCGTCCGCGCCCAGCGGCAAGCGACAGAACGCCACGTCGACCGAACCATCGGCCACCGCCGCGTAGTGGGTGACATAGGTCAGTTCCACGAACTCCAGCTCCACGTTGGGATGTGCCGCCTTGAATTCCGAGACCAGGGGCCGATACAACTCGTAAAAACCGCCGCCCAGGAAGCCGATGCGCAGATGGCGCGGCTTGCCCGCGGCCTGGCGCTTGCAGTCGTCCAGCGCGGCTTTCAGCATGACGACGGCCGGCCCCGCGCCCAGCTTCAGGGTTTCACCCAGCGGCGTCAGCGCGACGCGGCGGCTGCTGCGCTCGAACAAGGGGGCGCCCAACGTTTTTTCCAAGGCCTTGACCGCCTCCGACACGGAGGACTGGCTCATGTGCAGCGTTTCCGCCGCGCGGCCGAAATGCAGTTTGTCCGCGACGGCCAGAAAGCAATCGAATTGGCGTAGATCCATGGCTCCGGGGCATCCAAGGGGGGAAATTAATTGTTCCTATATCAATCGGAATTAACGATTGATTGCGTGAATAATAGCGCTTGTTCGCGCGCGGCCCGATGGGCAGAATTCGACCTGTTCACACAAGCTTAGCTCATTGATGAGCGACAAGGAGACAGGCATGAGTCCATCTATGCCAAACAGGTCAGGTCCAAAAGGATCGGCAGAGCCGATTGAATTCATGGTTGAAGGCGACTTGGTCCGCGGCACCTTCTACCTGCCGTCGAATGCCGCTGGTCCCGTGGCCGCGGTTGCGCTCGCGCACGGCTGGTCCATGGTGGCGGGTGGAGACCTGGAGGAGTACGCCGCCGCCGTGGTGGCCCAGGGCCTGGCCGCGTTGACCTTCGACTTCCGTCATCTCGGCCGCAGCGAAGGCATGCCGCGCCAGGAGATCGATCCGCAGCGGCAGATCCAGGACTTCCGGTCCGCCATTTCCTATCTGCGCCGGCGCCCGGAAGTGGACCGCGAACGCATCGGTATCTGGGGCAGCAGCTATAGCGGCGGCCACGCCCTGACGGTTGCGGCCATCGACCGGCGCGTCAAATGCGTGGTCAGCCAGGTTCCCACCACCAGCGGCTTCTCGGCGGCGCAACGGCGCGTGCGCTACGACAAGGCGCAGGCGCTGCAGGCCGCGTTCGAAGCGGATCGCGAGGCTCGCGATGCCGGACAGCCGCCGGCGGTGCTGCGCATGGTCGATGCCGACCCCGACGCGGCGGTCGCCTATCCGGGTCCGGATTCCTACAACTACATGACCGGCGAAGCGCGCCGCTGCCCGGCATGGGTCAACGAAGTCACCTTGCGTTCGCTGGAATTGGCTCGCGCCTATGAGCCTGGCATGTACGTGCGACGCATCGCGCCCACGCCGCTGCTGATGATCGTCGCCACCGGCGACGGCCTGACGCCGGCCGACCTGCAGCAGGACGCGTTCAACGCGGCGCACCAGCCCAAGGAGTTGTTGCTGCTGCCTGGCGGCCACTACTCGGTCTATACGGAACATTTCGAACGCACCAGCAGCGCCGCGGCCAACTGGTTCGCGCAGCATCTGGGTTGAGACAAGCACGGATAAAAAAATGACGACGACAATAATGATGGAGACACAGGACCGCCAACGCCGCCACGCTTCGCTGCGCGCGGCGGCCGTGGGCAATGCCCTGGAGTGGTTCGACTGGACCTTGTACGGCACGTTCTCGGCTTATCTGGCCATGAACCTGTTCGATCCGTCCGACCGCGGTTCGGCGCTGTTGGCCACGCTGGCCGTGTTCGCCGGCGGCTTCCTGGCGCGGCCGATCGGTGGCTGGCTGTTCGGCCGCATCGGCGACCGCTATGGCCGCAAGTTCACGCTGGTCCTGACCATGTGCCTGCTGGCCTTGACCAGCCTGGCGATCGCGTTGCTTCCCACCTATGAGCAGGCAGGCGTGATGGCGTCGGTGCTGCTGTTCATCTGCCGCCTGATGCAGGGCCTGGCGCATGGAGGCGAGTCCGGCGTGGCCTACACCTATGTGGCGGAAATCGCGCCGCCGGCCAAACGCGGATTGTGGTCCAGCTCGGTGTTCGTCAGCGTCACCATCGGCGTCATGGCGGCGACCGCGCTGGCGGCGTTGCTGACCTCCTGGCTGGGCAAGCCGGCGATGGAGGCCTGGGGCTGGCGCGTGGGCTTCGGCGTCGGCGCGTTGTTGGGCGTCTATGCGCTGTTCCTGCGCCGCAGCGCCAGCGAGAGCGAGGTGTTCGAACACAGGACGGAGCAGGGCGGCGCGCAAAAGGTCTCGGCCCGCCAGGCGTTCAAGATCGCCCGCAACATCGTGATGATCGCCGCCGCGTCCAACGCCACTTACTACACCTGGGTCACGTTCGCGCCGGCCACGGCCATCGCGACCAAGGGCATGGATCCATCGGGCGCCTATACGGCCAGCCTGATCGCGCAGCTGGTCTGCCTGTTGTGGCTGCCGGTGTGCGGCTGGCTGGCGGACCGCTACGGCCGCAAGCCCATGGTGATGGCCTTCGGCCTGGGCGTGGCGCTGGCGGTGTTCCCGGTATCGCACATCGTGACCGACCAGCCCTGGACCCTGTTCGTGGGGCAACTGATCGGCCTGCTGGTCTGGGCGCTGCTTGCCGCGATTTTCCCGGCCGTCGTGGCCGAGCAGGTGCCGACCGGCGCGCGCGCCATGGGCGTGGGCTTCATTTCATCGCTGTCGGTCGCGATCTTCGGCGGCACGGCGCCCTACATCAATGCCTGGCTGGGCGCCCAGGGACTGGACTGGGTATATACGGCCTACGTGGGGGCGCTGGGGCTGATGGCTTTCGCGGGCGCTTTCCTCATCAAGGAAACGGCGGGGATGGACCTGAACGACATCCGCCTGCCGGGCGAGGAGGCGGGCGCCACCACTGGCAACAAGCCCGCCAAGCGCGCGGCATTCAACTGAACTTTCATACATCCATCATCACATGAGCAACATGAACTATCCGGATCTGGCAGGAAAAATCGCGGTCGTCACGGGCGCCGGGGGCGGCATCGGGCGCGCCATGGCGGCGGCGTTCCGCCAGCAGGGGGCGACCGTGGTAGCCACCGACCTGAACCTGGAAGCGCTGTCCGGCGTGGACGCGGATTGCCGCGAGCTGGACGTGACCCAGGCGCAAGCGGTGCGCGAGCTGGCCGACGCGGTGGCTGCGCAATACGGCGCGCTGGACGTGTGGGTCAACAACGCCGGCTTCATGGCCCGCATGCCCGCCCTGGACCTGGACGAGGCCGCATGGCAACGCACCATGGACATCAATCTCAAAGGCACGTTCTTCGGCGCCCAGGCGGCCGCGCGCCACATGATCGCGCAAGGCAGCGGCGCCATCATCAACCTGTCCAGCTATGCCGGCGTCAAGCCGCGCCCGAACTGCGCCGACTATGCCGCCGCCAAGGCCGGCGTGGCCCACCTGACCCAGTGCCTGGCGCTGGAATGGAGTCCCAAGGGGCTGCGCGTCAACGCCATCGCGCCCGGATTCATCGAAACGCCGATGAGCAGCTGGATGCACGGCGATGCCGCCACCTATGCCGCGTACGTCGAGCGCCTGCCGGTGCAGCGGGTCGGCCAGCCGTCGGAGATCGCCGATGCGGCGCTCTACCTGGCCTCGCAGGCCTCGGCCTATGTCACGGGCCACGTGCTGATGGTTGACGGCGGAGTCTCCAAGACATGAGGACCGGGAACGGCGTGGAATCGTACTGGACCGGAAAGGCGGCGGTCGTTACGGGCGCGGCGCGGGGGCAGGGCGCTGCCGAGGCGCTGCGCCTGCTGCAGGCCGGCGCAACCGTCTACGCGCTGGACGTCCTGCCCGAAAGCGATGCGACCTGGACGGACTTGCGCGCGGCTGCGGGCGCGGATGCCGAACGGCTGCGCATCCGCGTGGCGGACGTGGCCCGCGAATCCGATTGGCTGACGCTGGCCGAAGAAATTTCGCAGGCTGGCGTGCCGCTCTACGGCCTGGTCAACAACGCCGGCGTGACCCTGCGCAAGACCGTGACCGAGACCACGCACGCGGAATGGCGGCGTCTGCTGGACATCAACCTGGACGGGCCGTTCCTCGCGATCCGCAATCTCGCCGGACTGATGCCGGAGGGGGCGGCCATCGTCAATACCTCGTCGACGGCTGGGCTCACGGGCTATTTCAGCGCGGCATACACCGCCAGCAAGTGGGCCTTGCGCGGCCTGACGCGGGCGGCATCGCTGGAACTGGCGGGGCGCGGCATACGCGTCAACACGGTATGCCCGGGCCTGGTGGAAACGCCGATGATCATGCAGCCCAATGCGGTGCACGACGCCGGACGGGCGCGCCTGTTCTATGAAGGCAACCGCGATGCCACACCGCTGTCGCGCGGCGCGGACGCCGATGAAATTGCGGCGGCGGTGATGTTCCTGTTGGGACCGGAGGCTTCGTTCATTACCGGCGCGGACCTGCCGGTCGACGGCGGCATGACGGGAGGGGGCGTGTACTGGCGGATCGGCAAGTCCACCGGCAATCTGTAGCCTCAGTCCCGGGCGGCGGCCCGGGACTCGTGGCTGCGCAAGTAAAAGCGGCTTAGTGCTTGTCGCCGTAGATGTTGCCGGCGATGCCGCCGGCGGCGGCGCCGATGGCGGCTCCGGTCCAGCCGCTGCCGCCCGCGATGGCGGCGATGCCCGCGCCGGCGGCGGCGCCGATGGCCGCGCCCGACAGCGTGCCTTGCTGCTTGGAACTCATGTTGGTGCAGGCAACCAGCGACCCCATCATGAGGCCTATGGCAATCGATCGGATGACTTTCATGGCTGACTCCTAGCGGGCGCGCTTGGCGGGAGTGGCGGGAGTGGCGGGAGTGGCGGGAGTGGCGGGAGTGGCGGGAGCGGCTGGCGCGACGATTTCAAACCAGAGCGTTTCCACCACGGGCCGGTCCATCCTGCTCGGATTGGCCGCATACCAGCGATCCAGGCTTTCGCGCACGGAGTCCAGCGTGTGGCTTTGCAGGCCCTGGGCGAAGCGGGGGATCAGCGTCTGGTTGGCCGCCGGCGCGCGGCGTTGCTGATAGGCTTGCTCCACTTGGATGATATTGGCCATGCCCAGCAGGTAGGCCTTTTTCAGGTTTGCGTCGGACTCTGTCCATTGCTTCCCGGTGATGATGGGCGCCGGCTCAGTGGGCGCGGCCACCACCGGCGCGGCGGCCAGCAATGACAGCGCAAGCGCTGCCGGACCTAACAGGTGTTTCACTTTCATCGCATCGCTCCTTGTGGAACAAAAGACAGAAAAACAACCCAATGACGCCATTCGCGCCGCGCGCTTGCAGGGGCCAGACGGCGGGCGACATCAATCAATTTAGGCTCGAACGCAGGCCGGCGCAAGAGGCGCGGCGGGCGGGTCAGATTCCCAGATAGGCCTGCCGCACCTTGGGATCGGACAGCAGCGATTGCGCCGGGCCGGAAAGCGCGATGCGGCCGGTCTCCATCACATAGCCGCGGTCCGCGCCCGTCAGCGCCAGATGGATGTCCTGCTCCACCAGCAGCACCGTGACGCCTTCCTCGCGGATATCGGCCAGCACGCCCATCAGCTGCTCGACCACCACCGGCGCCAGGCCCAGGCTCATTTCATCGATCATCATGAGCACCGGCGCCGCCATCAGGGCGCGCGCCATGGCGCACATCTGTTGTTCGCCGCCGGACATGCTGCCGGCAAGCTGGCGCCGCCGTTCCGACAGCCGTGGAAAGTAGGCGTAGACGCGCTCCAGGTCGCGCGCGACATCCGCCTTGCCGCCGCGGCGGTAGGCGCCCATCAGCAGGTTGTCCTGCACCGTCATGCGGTCGAACAGCTGGCGTCCCTCGGGCACCTGCACCATCCCGCAGGCAAAAGCCTCGTCCGGCGCCGCGCGTGACAGCTGGCGGCCGTCCATCACGATGCTGCCGGTGCAGGGCAGCACCCGCGACAGCGCCCGCAGCAAGGTGGTCTTGCCGGCGCCGTTGCTGCCCACAAGCGCCACGATCTCGGCGCGGCGGACTTCGAGCGCAATGTCGCGCAGCACCGGCAGTTCGCCATAGCCGGCGCTCAGTCCTTCCACTTTCAATAGGGGGGCGTCGGCGTCGCTCATGCGCGTCTCTTGCCCAGATAGGCCTGCACCACCGCGGGATCGGCCAGCACCGCGTCGGGCGCGCCGTCCGCGATCTTTTCGCCATGATGCAGCACCAGCAGCCGGTCCGACAGGCTCTTGATGGCTTTGATGACGTGTTCGATCACCAGCACGCTGATGCCGCTGTCGCGGACCTTGCGGATGACCTCGATGACTTCGTCGATCTCGACCAGGTTGAGCCCGGCCATGACCTCGTCGCACAGCAGCACCTTGGGCTGCATGGCCAGGGCCTTGGCCAGTTCCAGCCGCTTGCGGCCCGGGCCGCCCAGCTCCTCGGCGCGCTGCTCCGCCGCGCGGCCCAGTCCGACGAAGTCCAGGCAGGCGCGGGCCTGTTCGCGCGCCAGCGCAAGCTTGGGCTGGCCGCCCCCGTGGCCGAACAAGGCGCCCACCGCCACATTGTCCAGCACCGACAGGCCAGGAAACGGCCGCATGATCTGGAAGGTCCGGCCTATGCCCAGGCGGGCGCGACGGTAGGCCGGCAATCCGCCTATCGGCCGGTCCTGATAGAGAATTTCGCCTGCGCTGGGCGCCAGCGTGCCGCTGATCAGACTGACCAGCGTGGTCTTGCCCGCACCATTGGGGCCGATCAGGCCCAGGATTTCGCCCTCGGCCAGCGTAAAGCTGACCTGGTTCACGGCCACCAGCCCGGCAAAGCGCCGGGTCACATTGCGCAGGTCCAGGATCGCGCTCATAGCCGGTGCGCCCGTATGTTGTCGATGAAGTAGCGCCAGCCCGACTTGCGCGCGTGCCGCAGCAAGTCCGCCAATCCGCGCGGCATCAGCACCACCGCCGCGACGATCACCGCGCCGAAGAACAGTCCCGCCACGCTGGTGATCTCGCTGGAAAGCAGTTCGGAAATGGCCGATAGCGAGAACGCGCCCACTACCGGACCCAGCACCGTGCCTGCGCCCCCGAACACCGCCATGATGATCATCTTCACGTTCAGGCTGATGTCGAAGGCGCTTTCCGGATCGAGAAAAGTGATCCAGTAGGCATGGATGCCGCCGGCCAGGGCGCTGAACACCCCCGAGATCGCGAACGCCGTCACCTTGTACAGCGTGGTGTTCACGCCCATGACGGCCGCGCCTTCTTCGTTCTCCCGGATCGCGATCAGTCCGAAGCCGAAGCGGCTGCGCGTAAGCCAGGCGACGGTCAGCGTGGCCAGTGTCAGCAGGCCCAGGGATAGTTCATAGAACAGCGGATCGTTGTTCAGCGGCGGCAGCACCAGGCCAATGTTCTGCCCGGCCAAGCCGATGTTGGAGACGATGGCCGTCATGACCTGCGCCAGCGCCAGGGTGGCGATGGCGAAATAATGGCCGCGCAGCCGCAGCACCGGCACGCCCAGCAGCACGGCGAAGACTACCGCCAGCGCGGCTCCCAACGCCAGCCCGGCCGCGAAGGGCAGTTCCCACTGCGCCATGGCGATGGCCACGCCGTAGCTGCCCAGGCCGTAGAAGACCGAGTTGCCGAAGGACGCATAGCCGGCGTACCCGCCGATGATGTTCCAGCCCTGGGCCAGCACGGCCAGCAGCAGGGTATTGATGCCGAATTGCACCAATACGTCCGAGCCATACCAGGGCACGCCGGCCAGCACGGCCAGCGCCAGCAAAGCCAGCAGCAGGCGCGGCGCCTTCATGCCGCTCTGCCCAAGAGGCCGCTGGGCTTGGCCAGCAGCACCAGCACCAGGATGCCGAAGCTGGCCACGTCGGCGTAGGTGGGCCCTATGTACAAGGTGGTCAGCGATTCCACGATGCCCAGGAACAGGCCGCCCACCATCACGCCCAGCGGATTGTCCAATCCGCCGATGATGGAAATGGCGAAGCACTTTGCGGTTAGCGTGGCGCCGATGTAGGGATTGATCTGCGAGACCGTGCCGTACAACCCGCCCGCCGCGCCCGCCAACGCCAGGCCCAGGCCGAAGGTCACCGCGTAAAGGTGGCGCGGCTCCACCCCATAAAGCATGGCCGCCACCAGGTTCTGCGCGGTGGCGCGGATGGCGCGGCCCAGGCGGCTGTGCAGCAGGAACAGCCACATGCCCAGCGTGATCACCAGCGCCACGCCGAAGGCGGCCAGCCGCGCCATGGGCAAGGTGACGGGACCCAGCGCGTAGCTGTCGCCGGCATAGGGAGGGTTGATGGTGCGGAAGTCGGCCGAGAATGCCAGCTGCGCCAGATAGGTCAGCACCACCTCCAGGCCGAAGGTGATGAGCAGCGTGTTGAACATGGGCGCGCGCACCACCAGGTTCAGCAGGCCGCGCTGCAGCGCGTAGCCCAGCAGGAACATGGCGGCCGCCGTCAATGGCAAGCCCAGGAAGGGATCGACGCCCGCGTCGTTGTACAGGTACCAGGACGCGTACGCCCCCAGCATGATGAACGCGCCATGCGCCAGGTTGACGATGTTCAGCACGCCCCAGACCAGCGCCAGGCCTTGCGCCATCACGGCATACAGTCCGCCCAGCAGTATGCCGTTGACGAGGATTTGCGCGAGCAGATCCATCCTGTCCTCCGGCCGGCCCTAGCGCGCGTTCCAGGCCGGCATCGGGTACTTGGGCTGCGTGATGAAGCCCTTGGCGCCGTAGACCGCGGCCAACTGGTCGCCCTGCACCTGGATCACCACCTGAGGCAGGTCGATCTGCCCCTGCGCGTTGAAAGCGACCGGGCCGTACAAGCTGTCGAACTTGATCTTGGCCAGGGCATCGCGCACTTGCTGCGGCTTGGCGCTGCCGGCGCTTTCCATGGCATAGACCAGCGCTTCGACGTCGGCCACGCCGGATGCCGCGTGGTAGTCCGGGTCATAGCCGTACTTGGCTTTGTAGGCGCGGGCGAATTGCTCGGCGTCGCCGAACCAGCGGTCCTTCAGCGCGGCCGAAGGCAGCCAGGCGGTCATGCCGAAAGCGTAGTCCGCGTCGCGCCCCAGCGCCTTGCGGAAATCCTCCGACGGCACGCCGACGGTGAAGGAATACATCTTGGGCGCGACGGCCAGGCTCTTGGCCTGGCGCACGAAGTTCAGGATCTCGGTCTCGTGTCCCGCCACCAGCACCGCGTCCACGTTCTTGCTCTTGATCTGCGACAGCAGCGAGTTGAAGTCGGTGGCGTTGGTGCTGTAGCGCTCGTCCATCGCCACGGGCAGTCCCGCCGCCTTCAGCAGCGGGCGGGTACCCTGGGCCACCGAGACATCGAAAGCGTCATCCGCATACAGCAGCGCCACGTTGGCGGGCATGGGCTTGAGCGCCTTCAGCATTTCCACGGTGCTGCCGAAGTAGTTGCTGGCCGGCGCCAAGGTGCCGAAGATGTACTTGAATTTGCGCGAGAAGATCTGGTCCGAGGCGCCGCCGCCCTGGACCATGGGTACTTTGTACTTTTCCGAAACCGCCGAATCGGCCAGCGCGAAATTGCTGGCGAAGGGGCCTAGCAGCAGATTGGCCTTGTCCTGCGTCACCAGTTGCGTGTACTGGCGCACGCTCAGGTTGACGTCCGACTGGTTATCGTAGATCTTCAGCGCCAGCTTGTGGGTGGCGCCGCCGATCTTGACGCCGCCTGCGGCATTGATCTGGTCCACCGCCATCTGGTAGGCATCGCGGTAGTAGCGGCCGGTATTGGCGACGGGGCCGGTCAGTTGAACGGATGCGCCCAGCAGGATATCGGGCGCCGGTGCCGCTGCCGAGGCGGCGCTGTGCAGGGCCAGCGCCAGGACGGGCAGGGCGAGCAATAGTCTCCGAGACATGATGATGTCTCCTGCAAGTTCTTATGCGGTCCATTCTCTGCCCCTGCGTTTACGTCTACCTGAACCGTGCCACAGCCCGGTACTGGTTACATATTCTGACTAAGCTGATCAAATGAAACAGCGTTCCACGAACCCGTGATTTGGCTGTACATATTGTTGGCGGTCGCTTCGGGCGGCATGGCCCTCTCGAAGCCGGCAGGCAGATAGAAGACAAATAAATCCGAGGAGGAGTCAATGCGTACGTTCAATCGCAGGGCCGCCGCATGGCTGGCGAGTGGGCTGATTGCAGTGCTGGCAGGCTGCGCATCGCCCGGAGGCAAGAAAGAAACCGTAGACATGAAGGGGCTGTCCCAGCCCGTGGAGATCGTGCGCGACCGGCATGGGGTGTCGCACATCTACGCGCAGAACCAGGATGACCTGTTCTTCGCGCAGGGCTTCAGCGCGGCGCGCGACCGCCTCTGGCAGCTGGACCTGTGGCGCCGCCAGGGCGAGGGCAAGATGGCCGAACAGTTCGGCCCGCGCTTTGTCGAACAGGACCGCGCGGCGCGCTTGTTCCTGTACCGCGGCGATATGCAGGCTGAATTCGCCAGCTACCATCCGCAGGGCAAGGCCATCCTCACGTCTTTCGCGGCGGGCATCAATGCCTATGTCGATTGGGTCAAGGCGAATCCCGAGCAGATGCCGCCGGAATTCAAGCTGACCGGCACCGAACCCGGCTATTGGAGTCCCGAGACTTCGCTGATCCGCATCTACGGCCTGACGCGCAACCTCAGCGAAGAGGTCAGGATGGCGCAGCGGGTCGCCGCGCTGGGCCTGAACGCCGTGCAAGGACTCAGCACTTTCGAGCCGCCGCTGGCCCTGCAGGTGCCGGCCGGCCTGGATGTGCGCCAGATCGACAACACGGTCCTGGCCGACTACAACCTGGCGCGCAACGGCCAGAAGTTCGTCGCCGCCGACTTCCCGCGCAGCCCGCTCGCCGCCGCCGAACGCGAGAAGCTCGCGCGCGAACTGTCGGCCAGCATGCTGGCCTCGCTGGACCCCGCCTTCGATCCCATGGCGACCCGCTATGAAAGCAACAACTGGACCATAGGCGGGCAGCACACGGCCACAGGCAAGCCCATCCTGGCGGGCGATCCGCACCGTTCCATCACCATGCCGTCGCTGCGCTACATGGTGCACCTGAACGCGCCCGGCTGGAATGTGATCGGCGCCGGCGAGCCGGCGCTGCCCGGCGTGTCCATGGGACACAACGACCGCATCGCCTTCGGGTTGACCATCTTCGCCTTTGGCGACGAGGAAGACCTGTATGTCTACGATACCAACCCGGCCAAGCCCGACGAATACCGCTATAAGGGCCGCTGGGAGAAGATGCGGCAGGTCGACGAATCCATCCCGGTGCGCGGACAGAGCGCCGCGGTGCGCCAGCTGAAATTCACCCGCCACGGCCCGGTCATCCACGTGGACCCTGTACGCCACAAAGCCTATGCCTTGCGCGCGGCCTACCTGGAATTTCCGGGAACCGCGGCCTATCTGGCCAGCCTGCGGCTGAACCAGGCGCAGAACTGGAACGAGTTCGTCGCCGGCATGGAAAAGCACTACACGCCCAGCGAGAACATGGTCTACGCCGACGTCGACGGCAACATCGGCTGGTTCGGCGGCAGCATCGCGCCGATACGTCCGCGCGCAGACTGGTCCGGCATGCTGCCCGTGCCGGGCAACGGCGATTTCGAATGGCGCGGCGTCCTGCCGGGCAATGCGCTGCCGCGCGCCTACAACCCGCCGGAAGGCTACGTCGCCACCGCCAACGAGTACAACCTGCCGGCCGACTACCGCTACAAGGACATGTCCGCGCGCACCTGGGCGGAACCCTACCGCGTGCAGCGCATACGCGAAGTGCTTGCCGACAGCAAGGGCCAGACGGTCCAGGCTTCGCAGGCGCTGCAGTATGACAATCTGTCCATCCCGGCGCGCACCCTGACGGGCTACGCGAAATCGCTGAATTCGGCCGATTCCGGAACCTCGCAGGCCTTGAGCTTGTTGAAGGACTGGGATGCCCGCGTAGGCACCGAGTCGCGCGCCGCGACGGTTTACGAGTTCTGGCTGCCCGAAGTGGTCAAGCGCGTGACCGAGCTGTACGTGCCTGCCAATGGCCGCGCCGCGTTCGGCAATCTGTCCACCGCGAAAACGCTGGAGAAGCTGGCGACGCCGGACAGCGCCTTCGGCCCGCAGCCGCAGCAGGGCCGCGATGCCTTGCTGCTCCAGGCCTTGAACGACGGCATGCAGAAGCTGCGCGCCAAGCTGGGTCCGGACTCCTCGCAATGGCAGTGGGGCAAGCTGCACCACATTCAGTTCGAGCACAGCCTGGCCAGCTTCCTGCCCCCGGCGACCGCCAATGCCTACGGCACGCCGCGCTATCCGGTCAGCGGGGACAACGACACGGTGCATCGCGCCACCTTCCGCGCCAGCGACTTCCGCCAGATCAGCGGCTCGTCCTACCGCCAGGTGATCGATGTGGCCGACTGGGATAACTCGCGCGTGCAGAACGTGCCCGGGCAGTCGGCCGATCCGCGCAGCCCGTACTACCAGAACCTGCTCAAGGACTGGGCGACCGGCGAGTATTTCCCCATGGCGTTCAGCCGCGGCAAGGTGGATAGCGAGAAGGCCGATACCTTGAATCTGCGTCCGGCGCCGCGCTGATTCAGGCGAGAGCGCCCATGGTCGAATTGACAAGGGTGCTTACCGACGGTTGCGTGCGCGTATGGCTTGGCCCAGTTAAGGTTTCGGGGTCGCACGGAATTCCCGATCCAGGAGACTGAGGCCCCCATGCATTCCACGCAATCCTACAAAACCGTTGTTCCGCGCAAACCCGCAGCCGGCTCGCCGATCAGCTGGCTACGGGAGCGCACGCAGTTCGTCCGGGCGCTGTTGTCCAATCCCGCCGCCATAGGCGCGGTGGCGCCGTCCGGCCCGGCGCTGGCGGCGGCCATTACCGCCTGCATTCCGCCCAGCGCGGGCAAAGTCCTGGAACTGGGCTGCGGCACCGGCGTCTTCACGCGTGAAATGCTGCGCCGCGGGGTGGACCCCGCCCGCCTGGTGCTGGTCGAGCAGGACTTGGCCATGAGCTCCAGCTTGCGGACGCAGTTTCCAGAGGCGGCGGTGTTGCAGGTCGCGGCGCAGGATCTTTCCCGCAAGAGCCATCCGGAGCTTGACGGGATCGGCGCCGCGATTTGCGGCCTGCCGTTGCGCAACATGAGCCAGGCGCATCATCACCAACTGCTGGCCGCGGTGTTCGATGCCTTGCCTGCCGAGGGATCGATGGCCCTGTTCACCTATGGGGTGCGCTGTCCGATATCCACGGGCGTGCTCGAGGCTTGCGGCCTGCGGGCGCGCAAGGTCGGTTTCGTGCCGCTGAATCTGCCGCCGGCCTCGGTGTACAGCCTGGCCCGGCAGGTCTAGGGGGCGGCCCGGCAGGCTCGCGGCTTGCCCTAGCCAAATGAACTAGGGCAGCGTATTGCAAATAACTAATTGACACGAAAAGGTCGCTGAACCAACATCGCAGGCATAACTATTGGCGGCCTGGGACACGTGGGTGCGGGGTAAACAGCCACGTTGAAGCAGGCCGGCAGGGTTCGGGAACAACAACGATTCCCGGCCCCAACGAGGAGACTGCGATGCGTTCATCCCTGATCGAGAGCGCGGCGCGCCGGCGCCTGTTGGCCGGCGGCGCGAGTGCCTTGGCCGCAGCAAGCTTGGGACGCGCGGCCTTGGCCGCGGAACAGAAGGCGGCACCGGGCGCGGCTGCGCCACCGGCTCCGGCCTCCGCTGCCAAGCCATTGCCCGCCTACGCGGCGTGGAAGCAGCCCGACGCGATGATCGTGCATAGCGCCAACACCATAGAAACGCGCCGCGAGGCATTCGGCAGCGGAGTGGTGACGCCTTTGCGCCAACTCTATGTGCGCAACAACTTGCCGCCGCCGGACGAGGCGATCGTGGCCGATCGGGACGCGTGGACCATCGAGATCGCGGGAGTGGCCAAGCCCATGTCCCTGAGCGTGGGGCAACTGAAGACCATGGGCTTGCAGACGCTGGCGATGGTGCTGCAGTGCTCGGGCAACGGCCGTGGCTATTTCCCGAACAAGCCCAGCGGCACGCCCTGGCAGGTCGGCGCGGCCGGCTGCGTGATCTGGAGCGGCGTGCCGGTAAGCGTGCTGGTCGAGCATTGCGGCGGATTGGCGGCGGCAGCCGTGTACATGACCGGTACCGGCGGCGAGAAGTTGCCGGACGGACTGGATCCGAACATGGTCATGGTCGAGCGTTCGGTGCCCAAGGAAGCGATGCGGGATGCGCTCCTGGCGTGGGAACTGAACGGCGAGCCGATTCCGCTGGCCCACGGCGGCCCCTTGCGCCTGATCGTGCCGGGGTACACCGGCGTGAACAGCGTCAAGTACATCAAGCGGCTGGCCTTCACCGAAAAGGAAAGCCCGGCCGCGATTCAGCAGACCGGCTACCGCCTGGCGCCACCGGGTCAGAAGGGTGATCCGAGCCAACCCTCGGTGTGGGCCATGGGCGTGAAGTCGTGGATCAATACGCCCAATCCGGCCGCTGCCACCCTGAAGGCCGGGCGCGTGGTGGTGCAGGGAGTGGCGTTTGGCGGCACCAACGGCATCAAGCAGGTCGAGGTTTCGACCGACGGCGGCAAGAACTGGCAGAAAGCGGAACTGGTCGGCCCGGACCTCGGGCGCTATGCCTGGCGCCAGTTCGCGCTGCCGGTGGAATTGGCGGCCGGCGAACACGTGCTGGTCAGCCGGGCGACCGATACCGAGGGCAGGGTGCAGGACGAAGAACGCCCACAGAATTCCGGCGGCTACATCAACAACGGCTGGCGCGATCACGCCGTGGCCGTGGCGGTCAAGGCATGACGGCGAAAGCTCTGGCATCGCCTTGGAAGCTTGCGTTTTGCGCAGTATTGTTGGGCGCCAGCCTGCCTGGAGGCGCGCTGGCGGCCGAGCCCGACATGGAGGCGGGCCGCGCCTTGTTCGTCGGCGCGGCGCCAGCCTGTGCGCTTTGCCACACCTTGAATGACGCGCAATCCAGCGGGGCCATCGGCCCCAAGCTCGATGAGATCAAGCCCGACGCGGCGCGCGTGGAGACGGCCATCCGCAACGGTATTGGCCAGATGCCGGCATATACGACCCTGTCGGACAAGGAGATCGAGACGTTGGCGGCATACGTGGCCAAGGCTACCGGCGCGCAGCCTTGATGCCGTCAGGGGCCGCACGCCCCAATCAGGATTTGCCGTGGCGGAAGGCCCTTTGCAGCCGGTTGGCGGCGGCCTCCAGCAGCGGCAGGACCTCCGCGACCAGCCTGTCTCGCGTGTAGTCCTTTGTGTTCACCGACACTGCCAGCCCATATCGCTGGGCGCCAGCTTCCACCAAGGTGCCGATGGCTGAATAGCCCATGCCCAGGTCCTCTTCGACCAGAGACCAGCCGCGTTTGCGGGATTCCTTGATTTCCTTCGTCAGCTTGCCGCGGTGAACCAGCGTCTTGGGCGTCATCTGCGTGATGCTCATGGCGGCCACGTGCGCATCGATGTCCTCGGCTTGCGCGATCAGCATGCGGCCCATCGCTGTGCAGTGGGCAGGCAGGCGGCTCCCGACATGGATGTTCATCGTGACCAGCTTGCGGGTTTCGAGGGACGCGATGGAGCGGGCCACCACCACGACCTCGTCGCCATCCAGCAACCCCAGATGCACCGAGCCGCCAACGGCGTCGGCCAGCACCTCCATTTCGCTTTCCGCCATCAGCGGCAGGGACAGGCTGGACAGCGCCGCATAGCCCAATTCCAGCACCAGCGGCCGCAATTGGTAGCGCTTGGATTCCTCATCATGGCCGACATAGCCTTCGTCCTGCAGGGTGCGCAGAAAGCGCAGGCAGGTCGCCTTGGTCAGTTTCACTCGTGTCGCAATCTCGGTGAGAGACGGCGAGGGGATTTCATTGAAAACGCGAACGATGGCGAGGCCTCGCGAAAGCGAGCGGTTTGAAACGGTCACGGTATCTCCGATTTTGCGGACTTATTGTTGCCGCAAAGACTATCGCATAAGCGTCTTGGTGTTGATGCTTCCCACGCGTGGGCACCTAGTGTAAATGGGTGGGCGCGCCGTCCTGGACACAACGCTGCCGACGTAGAAAAACGAATGATTTCAAGGACGTCCGCGGCCATGTTTTCGCTGCGGTGCAGAACAACTTGTTCTTGCATGTTCATGATTTGCCCACTAGCATGGGTTTAAAGAGCGATACAAAGGTTCATTAGATGAACCATGATGATAACTAAAGGAGGCATGCATGCATACCCTATTTGGTTCCATCCGGCGCGCATTCACGGCCGCGTTGTTTGCAGTATCACTTGCCGCGCCCATGGCCCATGCGCAGGACCCGGTGAAGCTGACGCTTTGGTTCACCGACTCGCGGGCGCAGTACAAGACCTGGCTGGAAAAGTCCGCCGCGGAGTTCCGCAAGACCAATCCAAACGTCAGTTTCGAGATCGTCCAGATGTCTCCGAACGATGCCTACATCAAATGGCCAGCCTCGATCGCCGCGGGCAACCAGCCGGACATCACCTGGATGTTCTTCGCGTTCTCCGCTTGGGTAAATGACATTCCCGGCGGGACCTTGGCCTCCATGGACGACGTGGTCAACGCGCTGGGCCGGGACAAGTTCCATCCCGACGGCCTGTCCGCGTGGCGTTACAAGGACAAGTACCTGGGCGTGCCGTATACCCGACAGCCGTTCTATCTGTTCTGGCGCAAGGACAAGTTCGCGGCGGCTGGGCTGCCCGCCCCCAAGACCTGGGAAGACATCGTCAATGCCGCCAAGGTGCTGCACAAGCCGGAAAAAGGGGAGTACGGCATCGCCATCGCGGGCAAGAACGATTGGACGGTACGCCAGAACTTCGAGCTGGTGCTGTATTCGAATGGCGGTCATCTGCTGACCAAGGACGGCAAGGCTGCGTTCGATAACGACGTGGGCCGCAAGGCCATCGATATCTACACCGAACTCTTCAAGTACACGCCGCCGGGGTCCCTGAACGCGGCCTACGCGGAAGTGAACCGCAGCTTTGCCACCGGCACCGCGGCGATGGCCATCTCCCTGCCGGTGGCGCTGAGCCAGTTCCACGATGCCAATCCGGGCAAGGCGGGGCAGGTCGGGGCGCTGATACCGTCCGACGCCGGGCTGGCCCTGACCATGCAGAACAACAAGGGCTGGTCGGTCTTCGAGAAGTCCAAGCATCAGGCCGAGGCCAAGAAGTTCGTGCAGTTCCTCTATGAGACGGAGCAGTATGCCCGCGGACTGGAGGCCAGCGCCTTGGGGGGACTGGCGCTGTACGACGACAAGCAGGCCGTCGAAATGTACTTCGACCGGGTCGGCTCGGTGAAGGCGTACCCCGATGTCGTGAAGACCTTGCTCTCCAATCATTCGGGCTACTACTCGGGCATCGATTGGTATGGACAGAATCCCAAGGGCGGGCTGGTGGGCTCCAAGGGCATCGTGGAGCGCAACCTGAACATGCATCTGGCCAAGAAGCAGGACTCGGCCCAGACCGCCCAGGCCATACAGCGCGAACTGCAGGAAATATTCGACTGACGTTCCGGAGAGGCACTCCTCTCCCGCTTTTCCATCCATCGGAGAAACAGCATGCAGGATGACACCATCCTTGGCACGGGGTTGCGCGCGCTCGCGCAACGCTGGGAGCGCAATGGATACCAATTGATGAGTCGCCGCCTGGAAGGGGCGCTGGGACGCGAGTTCCGTTTCGAATGCACCGGCGAACCTGCCATGAGCGTGAAGCTGACGGCCAGCGCGGCCGAGATCCGTCCGGCCGACCCCGCGCAGCCCGCATACGCGACCATCGCCATGGGCGCCGCGGACTGGAAACAGGTCTTTTCCGGCAAGTGGTCGGTGATGACGGTCGTGCTGGGCGGCCGCAGCAATTTTCCCAAGCATGAACGCCGCTACATCATGCAGCTGTCCATGCTGATGCAGGCACTTTTGCTTCTGGAGGCATGAATGGGCGCGTCGGAATTGCAGCAAGCGCAGGGACTGGTGCGCGAACCGGTCACCATGGAATACGCCAGGTTCGTCGCCGGCCTGAACTACGAGGCGTTGCCCGAGGCGGTCGCCACGACGGCCAAGGACCAGATCCTCGCCACGATAGGATCCTGTCTCGCCGGCTCACGCATGCCGGGCGCGGAATCCTTGCGCAGGGGCAGCCGGATCCTGGGCAGCGGCGAAGTCGCAACCCTGTTCGGTCTGCCCGAGAAGGTTCCCGCGCCGGCCGCGGCGCTCTACAACGCGGGCACGGGCCAGATCATCGAATGGGATGACTGGGTCCTGATCAGCCACACGGGCGCCTGTGTCGTGCCCACCGCCTTTGCCAGCGGCGAAGCCTGCCGCAGCAGCGGCCGCGACGTGGTGACTGCGGTCGTGATCGGCAACGAGATCGCGGGCCGCACCTCGCGGGCCATCCAGCGCGGCGCGTATCTCGGCAACGGCATGCCGAACCATCAGGCCGAAGCGTCCCTGGTCGCCGGCCATCTGATGAAGCTCGATCCCATTGCATTGGCGCGGTCGGTCAGCCATTCGGCCTATCTGGCGATGGAGAACTGCTTCCTGGGCTGGGCCAGCGATTCCAAGGTGCTGGTGAACGGGCTGCCGGCCATGTGGGGCATCGTCTCGGCGAGTCTTGCCAAGGAAGGGTTGATCGGCAATCTCGACATGATCGAGCATCCGGCGGGCTACCTGGCCACGGTCTCCGAGGAGGTGGACCATGCCGAACTGCTCAAGGGCTTGGGGCAGGACTGGTACACCCTGACTTTGAACACCAAGCGCTATCCGTCCTGCGCCTACAACCTGGCGGCGATCGAATCGGCCATTACGCTCAACGCCCGGCTCGGGCCGCAGGCGATGCGCAGGATCCGCAAGATCGTCATTCAATGCCCCGGCGTCACGATCTACGTCAGCGGCCGCTACCACGGCTTCGAACCGGACATCCGCGAACTGATCCGCGACGACAGGTTGAGCCACATGGGCCTGTGCTTTGACGCGGGCTATGCCGTGGCCGCCGCGCTGGTCGACGGCAAGCTCACCTACAAGCAGTTCCTCAAAGAGCGGATCTTCGACCCCGAGATCGCGCGGCTGCACGGCATCGTCGAGTACCGCACCGATCCTGACATGCAGAAGGCCTATTACAAGGACTACCAGTACGGCTCGCGGGTGGAACTGCACATGGAGGACGGCGAAGTGCTGCATGAGGAGCGCAAGCAGTTGCTGGGCGCCCGCGACCGGACTTTCGACCACGTCGAGAAATTCATGGAAGGCGCGGAGGACGTGCTGTCCTATTCCCAGGCTTGCGAGGCCGCGCAGGCCTTGCGCACGCTGGAAACGATCCATGACATCAATGAAGTCGGCGCCTTGCTGCGCCCCAGGAACGGCTAACCCCACGAGGAAACGCGAAATGAAGAATTTCTCCACCGTATGGCCGCGCGACATGGTGTTCGGGCGCGGGGCGTTGAGCCAGCTGGGCGCGCGCGCGAAGGCCATGAATGTGCGGCGCATGCTGATTGTCACCGACGCCGGGCTGGTCAAGTGCGGCCTGGCGGACAGTGTCGCGCGGACGCTGGCCAAGGACGGCATCGACGCGCGCATCTTCGGCGAAGTGCAGCCCAACCCCACGATGACCGAGGTGCGGCGAGGCGTCGAACTCTGGCGCTCGGAAGCGTTCGACGGCTTGCTGGCCTTGGGCGGCGGCAGCTCCATGGACGCCGCCAAGGCCATGGCCACGACCCTGTTGTCGGGTAAGGAGATCGTGGAGCAGGTGACCCAGGGCGTCGACCATCTGCCGGGGGAACCGGTGCCGTTCTTCGCCGTGCCAACCACCTCCGGCACCGGTAGCGAGGCGACCTCGGCTGCGATGGTGAAGGACGACGACGGCCGGAAGTACCTGATCCGCAGCTTGCGCTGCCGGCCCGTGTTGTCGGTCCTGGACCCCGAGATCACGGCGAGCGTGCCGGCGCGCATGACCGCCGCCACCGGGATGGACGCGCTGATCCACGCCATGGGCGCCTATACGAACAGCAGCCAGCATCCCATTGCCGATGTCCTGGCGTTGGAGGCGATGCGCCTGGTCATCGAGAACCTGCCGCGCGCCGTGCGGCAGGGAGACGACCTGGAGGCGCGCGAGAACATGATGCTGGCCAGCCATCTGGCGGGCATCGCCATTTCCTGCAAGGGCAACGATGCCGTGCATGGACTGTCCACGCCGGTCGAATCCTTGCTGGATGTGACGCACGGCGAAAGCCTCTCGGCCATCCTGCCGCACGTCATGGCGTTCAACCTGGAGGCGCGGCCGGACCTCTACGCCACGATAGGGCGGGCGATAGGCGCGGCAGGCAAGGACGCGGACGACCAAGCCGCCGCCCGGGCCCTGCTGGAGCGCGTGACGGCCTTGCGCGACGAGATCGGCGTGTCGCGTTCGCTGGCGCCGCTGGGCGTTAAGCCCGAAATGATAGAACGCCTGTCGGAACTGGCGGAGAACAGCCGCTCCACCCTGATCAACTGCCGCAAGATGTCGCGCGGCGAGATCCAGTCCATGTACCAGCGGATGCTGTGATGAACGCGCCCGCCATATCCCTGTGGCGGCCGGGTCCCAGGTTGGCCCGGCACAGCCTGCCTTATCTGCTGATGGCGCCGGCGCTCATCCTGCTGACGGCGCTGACGCTGGTGCCGCTGCTGTACTCCATTTTCCTGAGCTTCTACGAAGCCCAGCTGGGGTTGGGGTTGGGGCGCTTTGTCGGCCTGGACAACTACGTTGCGGTCCTCAAGGAGCCCCGGTTCTGGATCGCGGCGTGGAATACCCTGGTCTGGGTGGCGGGCTCGGTTTCTTCTCAGATCATCGTGGGGGTGGGACTGGCCGTGATCCTGGAACGGCTCGTCATCGGGCGCAATTTCTTCCGCGCGGCGCTGTTCCTGCCCTGGGTGATGCCGGTGGCCGTCATCGCCTATCTATGGCGCTGGATCCTCAATCCGCAATCGGGCATTGTCAATGTCACGCTGCGGAACCTGGGGTTCGACTGGGGCGCGACCTTGCCCTGGCTGTCGGAGCCGGACACCGCCATGGCCAGCGCGCTGCTGATCAACCTGTGGCGCGGCGTGCCGTTCGTGCTGATCATGGTGGTTGCCGCCTTGCAGGGCATACCCAAGGACGAATACGAGGCGGCGCGCATCTCGGGGGCTGGAGCGTTGCGGGAATTCTGGTACGTGACGTTGCCGAACCTGAAGCTGATCATCGCCACCCTGGTGCTGTTGCGCACCATGCAGATCGCGAACAACTTCTCGCTCATGTGGCTGCTGACGGGCGGCGGACCGGCGGACTCGACGGAAATACTGCCGATCCTGGTGTACCTGAAAGCCTTTGGCGCACACCAGTTCGGGCAGGCCTCCGCGCTGGCCGTGCTGCTGCTGATCGTCCTGATGGCGGTCGCCGTGGTCTATGCGAGGGCGCTGAAGGAGAACCGCCATGCTTAGGAAGCCGACTCCGGGTGTGCTCTTTGCCTACGCCGCCGTGATCGCGACCACGTTCGCGGTGCTGTTTCCGATTGTGTGGATGGTGTTGACGGCGATCAAGCCCACGGCCGAAATCTATTCGCCGCAAGCGTCGTGGATACCGGCCACGATCGACTGGTCGCATTTGCGCTCCGCCTGGCTGGAGAAGAACTTCAGCGTCTATTTCCTGAACAGCCTGATCGTCTCGACCGCCACGGCGGTCTTCAGCACCGTGGTGGCGATACTTGGAGGCTACGCCTTGTCGCGCTTCGAGTTCAGGGGCAAGCGGGTGCTGGGCGCCTTCGTGCTGGTGATCTACCTCGTGCCGGTCATTCTGCTGGCCTTGCCGTTCTATCTGCTGCTCAGCAAGCTTGGGCTCCTGGACACGAGGTTGGGGTTGATCCTGGCCGTGGCGACCTATGCCGTGCCGTTCTCGGTCTGGGTGCTCAAGGGGTACTTCGCGCAAGTGCCCCCGGAAATCGAAGAGGCCGCCATCGTGGACGGCGCCAGTCGCATCGGCGCCTTGTGGCGCGTGGTCCTGCCGGTGGCCCTGCCGGGCATCGTGGCGACCTTTCTCTTCTGTTTCATCCTGGCCTGGGACGACTATCTGTTCGGGCTGATCATCATCAACTCCGACAGCATGCGCACGCTGCCCCTGGCTGTCGGCTTGCTGGCGGCCGACTACTCGGTCACGGACGGCCAGATGATGGCCATGGGAACCATCACCACCATTCCCATCATTTTCCTGTACCTGTTCTTTCAACGCTATTTCATCAGCGGCCTGACCTCTGGATCGGTCAAGGGCTAGCAATAGGAGACAAAAATGGATCAGGCATTGCCGAAGACCTTGCGCCAGAAGCCGTACCCCTTGTTGATCGGCGGCCAGGAAGTGCCCGCGGCTTCCGGGGCGACCTTCGCCAGCATCAATCCGGACAACGGCGAAATCCTGGCGCAGGTGGCGCAGGCCGGGGCCGAGGACGTGGACCGCGCGGTGCAGGCGGCCCGCCTGGCCTTCGAGGGCGCGTGGGGCCGGATGACGCCCAAGGAGCGCAGCAAGGCGTTGTTGCGGCTGGCGGCCGCGCTGAACGACAGGGCCGAGATGCTGGCGCAGATCGAAATGCTGGACGTGGGCAAGCCCATCAAGCAATCGCGGGCGTCGATGGCAGGGTTGGCGCCGACGCTGGAGTACTACGCCGGCGTGCTGCTGGGCATGGGCGGAGAGACCATCAATGTTTCCGATCCCACCATCATGGACTTCACCTTGCGCGAACCCCTGGGCGTATGCGGTTTGATCGTGCCCTGGAATTATCCCGTCAGCCTGGCGGTCCTGAAACTGGCGCCGGCGCTGGCGGCGGGCAATACCGTGGTGATCAAGCCCTCGGAAGTCACCCCGCTGTCCACCACCGAGCTGGGCCTGGCCGCCCTGGAGGCAGGTATTCCGCCGGGCGTCATCAATATCATCCACGGCACGGGAGAGGAGGCGGGCGACGCGCTGGCGCGTCATCCGGGCGTGGCCAAGATCTCGTTTACCGGCGGCACGGTGACGGGCCGCAAGATCTTCCGCGCGGCGGCGGATTCGATCAAGCGCTTGACCTTGGAACTGGGC
The DNA here is from genome assembly GCF_017355315.1 of Achromobacter sp. SD115. Lineage (NCBI taxonomy): Bacteria > Pseudomonadati > Pseudomonadota > Betaproteobacteria > Burkholderiales > Alcaligenaceae > Achromobacter > Achromobacter sp. SD115. The sequence continues at coordinate 119,810 of NZ_JADIJM010000002.1, forward strand.
GGCAAGTCACCCCTGATCGTGTTTGCCGACAGCGACATCGACGCTGCCGTCACCACCGCCTACAACGACATGACGCGCAATACCGGGCAGGTATGCGCCGCCTGCACGCGGCTGGTCGTCGAGCGGCGGGTCCACGACGAATTCATCGAGAAGCTGGGCAAGCGGATCGCGCAGGTGCGGATCGGCCGGCCCGCCGACGAAGCCACGGAAATGGGGCCCATTGTCAACGCCACGCAGATCAAGCGTATCCAGGCCTATCTGCAGGTGGCGAGCGAGGAGGGCGTGCGGACCGTGCGCGGCGTGGACCTCGCCAACCGGCCGGAGCTGAGCAAAGGCTATTACATGGATCCCGTCCTGTTCCTGGAGGCCGACAACACCATGCGAGTGGCGCGTGAAGAGATCTTCGGCCCGGTGCAGACCGTCATGGCCTTCGACACCGAGGACGACGCGGTGCGGATTGCCAACGATTCGCCGTTCGGGCTGGCGGCCGCCGTCTTCACGCGCGACGCGGCCCGTTCCATGCGCCTGGTGCGCAAGATCCAGGCCGGCACGGTGTGCGTCAACCATGGCGCCAAGGCGGCCGTCGATGCTCCTTTTGGCGGCTACAAGGAAAGCGGCATCGGCAAGGAGCGCGGCATGTTGGCAATGTTGGACGACACGCAGGTGAAAAATGTCCGTTATGCACTTGTCTAAGCCCAGCTCCCGGATCGAGATCGACGGGATCGCGAAGCGCTTCGGCGACAACGCCGTCCTGCACGACCTGAACTTGTCCATCGATCCCGGCGAGTTCGTGGTGCTGCTGGGGCCCTCGGGCTGCGGCAAGAGCACCTTGCTGCGATTGATCGCAGGCCTGGAGGAGCCCAGCGCCGGGCGCATCCGCATCGGCGCGCGCGACGTGACGGATTTCCCGCCGCGCCGCCGCGACATCGCTATGGTGTTCCAGAGCTACGCGCTCTATGCCCACCTGAGCGTGGCCGACAACATCAGCTTTCCGCTGCGGATGCGCGACATGCCCTGGTACTACGAGATACCGCTGTTGCGAGGCTTGATCCCCGCGGCGCGGGAACGCAAGCGCTCGCATCGCGATCAGGCCGCCAAGGCCGCGGAAGCCGTGGGCATGCAGCACCTGCTGCATCGCAAACCGCGTGAACTCTCCGGCGGCCAGCGCCAACGCGTGGCGCTGGCGCGCGCCATGATCCACGATCCGTCCGTCTTCCTGATGGACGAGCCGCTGTCCAACCTGGATGCGCAGCTGCGCTCCCATACGCGGGCCGAGATCATACGGCTGCACCAGCGCCTGAAGCGCACCTTCATCTACGTGACGCACGACCAGGTCGAGGCGATGACCATGGGCACCCGCGTCATCGTCATGAACCAGGGCAGGATCCAGCAGGACGGCACGCCGGACGATCTTTACGACGCCCCGGCCAACGCGTTCGTCGCGGGTTTCGTGGGCAGTCCCGCCATCAATCTGGTGACGGCGCAGCCCGCGGGGGAAGGGTTCGCCATCAACGGACAGGTGCTGCCCGGATCGGTCCGGTACCGCGCCGCTTCGGGATACGGCCCGTTGCCGAACAGCCTGACGCTGGGCATACGGCCCGAGTATCTCCGGATAGGGGAGGAGGGATTGCCGGCGGCGATCGAACTGGTGGAGCGCCTGGGCACGGAACAGGTGGTCACCCTCCAGGCCTGTGGTGTCTCATTGCGCGTCAAGCTCGATAGCGAGGTGCGCTACCGCGCCGGCGACCGCGTGAACCTGAGTCTGGACTGGAGCCGCGTGCATCTGTTCGACGCGGACAACGGAAACCGTATTGAACCCGTGCGCGCCGACGCGCGTCCGCTGAGGGAGAAATTCGCATGAACCCAAAGACTGTCAGGGAGCCGGCCCGCGAGACTCCCGTGCTGGGAGAACCCGACGTGCTGGTGGCCGGAGGCGGCGTGGCGGGCATCGCCGCCGCGGCCGCCGCGGCCCGGGCGGGGGCCAAAGTGCTGCTGCTGGAGCGCTGGGGCTTTCTGGGCGGCACGGTGTCCGCAGTCACGCTGGGAGGCTTCTGCGGCGTCTGGGCGGTCACGCCCGATGACCTGATTCCCGTCGTCGACGGCCTGTTCGGTGAACTGGTGGACCGGCTGAAGCAGCGCGATGCCGTGACGGCTCCGCGGCGCTGGTCCCAAGCCGCGTCGCTGCCTTACGATCCCACCAGCGTGCGCCTGGTGGCCGACGAGATGATGGCAGCCTATGGCGTGGAGGTCATGTTCCATTCCTGGGTGGCCGACGTTGCCGCCGAAGACGGCCGGGTCGCCACCGTCTTTGTGGAAAACAAGGGTGGGCGCCACGCGGTGCGGCCCCGCATGGTCATCGACTGTACCGGCGACGGCGACATCGCCGCGCGTGCCGGCGCGCCATTCGAGCTGGGTTCGGGCGGGATCACGCAGTTCGGTTCCAGCATGTTCCGCATGGCGCCCGTGGATGTGGAAACGTTCGGCAAATTGAGCCGGGACGAGGTCGGCGAACGCATGGCCGCGATCGTCGCGGCCGGCACGCCGTTGCCCCGGACCATGGTCGCGCTATACCCGAACCCGATAGAAGGCGTCGTGCACCTGAACGCGACCCGCGTCGCCCGCAGCGACGGCGAGCCATTCGACCTGACCGATCCGATGCAGTTGTCCGAAGCGGAAAGAGAAGGACGCCGCCAGGCCTATTTGTACGAATCCGTGCTGCGCGAGCACATGCCCGGTTTTGCGCGGGCGCGCATCATCGATATTGGCGCGCAGATCGGCATCCGGGAAACGCGGCTGATCGAAGGCGACCACGTGCTGACGGCGGAAGAAGTCCTGGGCGCCGCGAAGCCTGAAGACGGGATCGCCTGCAACGCCTGGCCCGTCGAAGTCCATGCCCAGGGACTGAAAACCGTATGGAAGTTCCTGGAACCCGGCGAGTACTGCCGGATCCCGTATCGCTGCCTGACGCCGGCCGGGCTGCGCAACGTGCTGGTGGCCGGGCGCTGCGTGTCGTCCACGCATGAGGCGCAAGCGTCGATCCGCGTATCCGCGCCATCGATGGCCATGGGCGAAGCCGCGGGCATCGCCGCGGCCATGGCGCTGTCGGCAAACTGCGACAGCCGCTCGGTCGAGGTCCCGGCGCTGCAAGAGGCGCTGCGGCGGGAGGGCGCGATACTGGAGCCGGGGGGCTGAGCGGCTCGCACGCATGAGCAGATCGTGCTGGCTCGGATCAAGAGGCCGCGTTGGCCGCCCCTTCCAGAAAGAGCTTCTGCACCATGGAAGTCATGCCGAGCGGCGCAATTTCCCCGCGCTGAGCGGCATCCATCGCCGCGTACAGCAGGGAGTCGTACGCCCTGACCAGCCACAGGGAAGGCACATCTATACGAAAGACGCCAGCCTTCTGACCGCTCAGGAAGAAGGTCTCCAAGGCATCCCCGTAGAACGAGGGTATCGGTGCGTTGACGTCCTCGTTTCTTGCATCTATCACGCGGACCCACTGGGCGTGATTCCAGAACAGGTAGTACTCCCGGCCCAGGACCATCGCTTCGGTCAGGCGCTGGAGCGCTGCCGCATGGGGCGGCGTCTCCAGGTCCGCGCGGACCAGCGCATCTTGCAGGTGTTGGGTGGCCCGCTCGATGAGCAGGTCGATGACCCCTTCGCGGGTGGGCGATATCCGGTACAGCGTCGCTTTGCTGATGCCGGCGCTGCGCGCCAGCTGTTGCAGGTTCGCCCTGGGCTGTTGTGAGACGGATAGGGCCAATGCGCGGGCGAGCTTGTCGTCGAGGGCTTCAGACATGGGGTTCTCCTGGCGACCGATATTGTTGAGTCTTTTTGAATTCAATTGTGGCTAAAAACAAACACATAAAGTCTACTACGAATCTTATGAGTCTACTAAAAATCTATTGAATCAATATTGACTCATTTAAATCCAATAAGTACTATCGGGTCCTCGATCGCCTCAGCCTGAGGCGGCATTTGGATGTCAGAGGACTACATGACCCGATTCAGAGCCAGCGCCATGGCGCTATGCCTGCTCGCCGTTCTCGCCGGGTGTGGCGAGCAGGACCCGCAAGCGGCGCAGGTGCCGCCCGTCGAAGTGGAGCCCCTGGTGATTGCCCCCCGGCCCCAGGCGATCATGGTCGATCTGCCCGGGCGGATTTCCCCTGTGCGCGTGGCGGAAGTGCGCGCGCGGGTCGCGGGCATCGTCCAGAAGCGCCATTTCGAGGAAGGGGCCACGGTGAAGGAGGGCGATCTGCTTTTCACGATCGAGCCGGCGCCGCTGGAGGCCTCGCTAGCGCGTACCCAAGGCGCGCTGGCGCGGGCCCAGGCCCAGGTCAAGCAGGCCCAGGCGCTGGTCAGCCGGTATCAGCCCCTGGTCAAGATCGAGGCTGTCAGCCGTCAGGAATATGACGACGCGTTGGCCGCGCTTCAGACCGCGAAGGCCAATCAGCAGTCCGCCCAGGCGGAGGTAAAGGTCGCGCAGCTGGACCTGGGCTATGCCAGTGTGCGCGCGCCCATCTCGGGCCGCATCGGCCGCGGCCTGGTGACCGAAGGCAGCCTGGTCGGGCAGGGCGAATCGACGCCCATGGCGCTGATCCAGCAGATCGATCCCATCTATGCGGACTTCCGGCAGCCTGTCAATGCGGTGCTGAAGCTGCGCGAGGCAGTCGCAGGCGGTCGGATGCAGACTGGCGGCCAGGCCGAATCGGCGGTGAGCGTCCGGGTGGATGGCACGAACTACACGGCCCAGGGCAGGCTGCTGTTCTCCGACGTCTCCGTCGATCCGGGCACGGGCCAGGTGTTGCTGCGAGGCCAATTCAGCAATCCCGACGGGCTGCTCTTGCCCGGCATGTATGTGCGAGTCAACGCCGAACAGGGCGTGGACCAGAACGCGATTCTCATCCCCCAGCGCGCCATCATGCGCGGGGCGGACGGCCAAGCCAAGGTGCTGGTCGTGTCCGACGACAGCAAGGCGGAAGAGCGCGCGGTGCAGACCGGCGCGATGCAGGGTACGGAGTGGCAGATCACGCAGGGACTGGCGGCGGGCGACAAGGTCATCGTGGATGGCGCCGCCAAGATCCCCGCCGGCACGCCAGTGACCGTCAAACAACCTTGAGCCCAGACTGATCACATCATGCCGAACTTCTTCATCCAGCGGCCCAACTTCGCGTTGGTCATCGCGATCTTCATTTCCCTGGCGGGCCTGCTCGCCATCTTTGCGCTACCCGTGGCCCAGTACCCCAGCGTTGCGCCACCGCAGGTCATCATCAAGGCGACTTATCCCGGCGCATCCGCCGAAGTCATCAACGACACGGTCATCAGCCTGATCGAGGAAGAACTCAACGGCGCCAAGGGCCTGCTTTACTACGAGTCGCAGAGCAACAGCTCTGGCGTGGCGGAAACCACGGTGACTTTTGAGCCGGGCACCAATCCCGATCTGGCGCAAGTCGACGTGCAGAACCGCATCAAGCGGGTGGAATCGCGACTGCCGCAGGCCGTCATCCAGCAGGGCCTGCAACTCGAACAAGCCAGTTCCAGCTTCTTGCTGATCTACGCGCTGACCTACAAGGACGCAGGCAAGGACCAGGTGGGCCTGGCTGACTACGCGGCCCGCAATATCAACAACGAAATCCGCCGCGTGCCGGGCGTGGGCCGGGTGCAGATGTTCGCGGCCGAACGGGCGCTTCGCATCTGGATCGATCCGGCCAAGCTGGTCGGCTACGGCTTGTCGGTCGATGAGGTCAACAAGGCGATCGCCGCGCAGAACGTGCAGGTTTCGGGCGGCTCCACGGGCGAACAGCCCAGCCCGTCGACGCAGGAAATCACTGCGACCATCATGGTCCAGGGCCAGCTCACGACCATTCCGGAATTCGAGGGCATTGTGCTGCGCGCCAACCCGGACGGTTCCACGGTCCGTCTTGGCGACGTCGCGCGCATTGAACTGGGTCGCCAGGACTACCGCTTGTCCAGCCGCCTGAACGGCCAACCGGCCGCGGCCATGGGCGTGCAGCTCGCGCCCGGCGCCAACGCGCTGGAAACCGCCAAAGGCATCAAGGCGCGCTTGGCCGAGCTGTCCAGGAACTTCCCCGGAGATATGGCGTATAGCGTGCCGTTCGACACCTCGGTATTCGTCGAGGTGGCCATCTCCAAGGTATTGATGACGCTGGCCGAGGCCGTCGTCCTGGTGTTCCTGGTGATGCTGCTGTTTCTGCAGAACTTCCGCTACACCCTGATCCCGACCATCGTTGTGCCCATCTGCCTGTTGGGCACGCTGGCGGTCATGCTGCCGCTGGGGTTCTCCGTCAACATGATGACCATGTTCGGCATGGTGCTGGCGATCGGCATTCTGGTGGACGACGCCATCGTGGTGGTCGAGAACGTCGAACGGCTGATGGCCGAAGAGGGCCTGTCGCCGAAGGAGGCGACCATCAAGGCCATGGGGCAGATCAGCGGCGCGATCGTGGGCATCACGCTGGTGCTGGCCGCCGTGTTCCTGCCGCTGGCCTTCATGACGGGCTCCGTAGGCGTGATCTACCGTCAGTTCTCGGTGTCGTTGGCCGTGTCGATTCTGTTTTCGGGCTTCCTGGCGCTGACTCTGACGCCGGCGCTCTGCATCCTGTTGCTCAAGCCGATTGAAAAGGGGCATCACGAAAAGAAGGGCTTCTTCGGCTGGTTCAACCGGGTGTTCGCGCGCATGACCGAGCGCTACTCGGCGACCAACGCGCGCCTGCTTGCGCGCAGCGGCCGCATGATGGTGCTGTACGCCGTTCTTGTAGGCGGGTTGGGCTACGTCTATGCGAGCCTGCCGTCGGCCTTCCTGCCGACCGAGGATCAGGGCTACATGAACACGGACATACAGTTGCCGCCGGGCGCCACGCTGTCGCGCACGCTGGAAACGACCCAGCAGTTGGAACAGTACCTGGACACGCGCCCGGCCGTCTCGGACGTGCTCACGGTGCAAGGCTTCAGTTTCTCCGGGCAAGGCCAGAACGCGGGCCTGGGCTTCGTGATGTTCAAGGATTGGGCCCAGCGCGCAAAGAGCGAGTCGGCCATGGCCGAGGCGGACCAGGCCAATCAGGACCTCGCGGGAGTTCCCGATGGCGTGCTGTTCTCGGTGGTGCCGCCCTCAGTGGAAGGCATGGGTAATTCCTCGGGCTTTGCGCTGCGCCTGCAGGACCGTGCCGGCCTGGGCCGGGAGGCCTTGCTGTCGGCCACCGAAAGCCTCATGAAGAAGGTGTACGGGAATCCCAAGGTCTTTTCCTACATCCTGATCGAGGGGCTTTCCGACGCGCCGGAGCTGGATCTGCGCATCGACCGCAGCAAGGCCGAGGCCCTGGGCGTGTCGTTTGATGCCATCAACTCGGCGCTGTCCACGGCGTTCGGCTCGGCGCTGGTCAACGAGTTTCCCAACCAGGGCCGCATGCAGCGCGTGATCGTGCAAGCCCAGCCCGAAAGCCGCGACACGCCGGAGTCGGTGGGCAAGCTCAATGTCCTCAACCGTGCGGGCGAGCTGGTGCCGCTCGAATCCTTCAGCGAGATTGGCTGGAAGCATGGTCCGGTTCAATTGATCCGCTACAACGGCTATCCCAGCATCAAGCTGATCGGAGATGCCGCGGCCGGAGGCAGCACGGGCGAGGCGATGAAGGAAATCGAACGGCTGATCTCGGAATTGCCCCAGGGCATCGGCTTCGAGTGGACCGGCCTGTCGTTTCAGGAAAAGGCCACGGGTTCGCAAGCCCCCATGCTGCTGGCGCTGGCGCTGCTGGTGGTGTTCCTGGTGCTGGTCGCACTGTACGAAAGCTGGAAGATCCCCGCGTCCGTGCTGCTGATCGTGCCGGTAGGCGCGCTGGGCGCGGTGGCCGCCGTGATCGTGGCCGGCTTGCCCAATGACGTGTATTTCAAGGTGGGGCTGGTGACCATCATTGGCCTCGCGGCCAAGAACGCCATCCTGATCATCGAGTTTGCCAAGGATCTGCATGAGCAGGGGCGCTCACTGAAGGAGGCCGCGATCGAGGCCGCCCGCCTGCGGTTCCGTCCCATCGTGATGACGTCGGTCGCCTTCATCCTGGGCGTGGTGCCGCTGGTCATCGCAACGGGGGCGGGCGCCACCAGCCAGCGCGCCATAGGCACCGGCGTGCTGGGCGGCATGCTCAGCGCCACCATCCTGGGCGTGCTGTTCGTGCCTGTGTTCTTCGTCTGGACGCTATCCGCTTTCAAACGCCGCAAGGCGCATGTCGCGCCCGGCCAGTTGGCGACCAATCAAGCAGGTGAGAAATGAAAGCGATGACCCATACCCTCATGCGGCTCAAGCCGCTGGCCGCGGCTGCCGCTGTCATGGCAATGCTGACGGGCTGCGCGCTGGCGCCGACCTATGAGCGCCCCGCGTCCCCCGTCGCTCAGCAGTGGGGCGCCGAAGACCGGGCGGACTTCGCGTCCGGACCTGGCTCGGCCGCCGCCGCGCTGGATTGGCGCGGCTTCGTGACCGACCCGTCGCTGCGCGGACTGATCGAAACCGCGCTCGCCAACAACCGTGATTTGCGCCGCGCCTTGCTCAACGTCGAAGCGGCGCGCGCGATGTACCGCGTGCAGCGTTCCGAGCAGTTGCCATCCATTGGCGCCCAGGCTGGCGGCACGCGCCAGCACAGTCCGGCGGATCTGAATGCCAACGGCACGTCCAGCGTGCAGAGCGAGTGGCGCGCCGGCGTGGGCGTCACAACCTTCGAGCTGGACCTGTTCGGCCGCGTGCGCAGCCTGTCGGAGGCGGCGCTGCAAGAGTATCTGGCCACCGAGAACGGCGCCCGCAGCGCCCGCATCAGCCTGATCGCGGAAGTGATAGACGCCTATCTCACACGCGAGGGCGCGCGACAACGCGGCCTGCATACCGAACGCACTTTGGCATCGCGCGAGCAGTCGCTGCAGTTGATCGCCCGGCGCCGCGCCGAAGGCATCGGGAGCGCCTTGGATTATGAGCAGGCGAAGGGCCTGACGGACCAGGCGCGCGCCGATCTGGCGCGCATGGAACGGCAGTACCGGCAGTCGACCAATGCGCTGACGCTGCTGGCAGGAGTCAGCGATTTGAGCCCATACCTGGCTCCCAATGACGGCGCCGCGCCCATGCTGGTGCAGCAACTGGCGGCGGGCACGCCGTCAGAGCTGCTGACCTACCGTCCAGACATCCTGGCCGCGGAGCATCGGCTGCGGGCGCGCAACGCCGATATCGGCGCCGCGCGCGCGGCGTTTTTCCCACGCATCTCCTTGACCGGCATGTTCGGCAGCGCCAGTTCGGACCTGTCGGATCTGTTTTCGGGCGGCCAGCGCGCCTGGTCGTTCGCGCCGCAGATCACGCTGCCCATCTTCGACGGCGGCCGCAATCTGGCCAACCTGGATTTGGCCCGGGTCCGGAAGGAAGCGGCGGTGGCCGAGTACGAACAGTCGATCCAGACCGCGTTCCGCGAGGTCATGGACGGGCTGGCCGCGACCGACACCTTGCGCAGGCAGGAGGACGCGCTGCGCGCGCAAACCGATAGCAGCCAGGCCGCGCTGCGCCTGTCCGAGGCGCGCTATCGCGGCGGCGTGGACAACTATCTGCGCTACCTGGATGCCCAGCGCAGCGACTTCGCCAATCAGATCGCGTTGATCGAAGTCCGGACCGAGCGCCAGATCGCGCTGGCCTCGTTGTTTCGCGCCCTGGGCGGAGGCTGGCGTGGCGATGGGGTAGCGGAAAAGTAGGGCGCCCATTGCGCGGCAGCCGGTTCGAACGACGGGGGTGAACGTTTGCCTGGCCGTTCCGGGCCGGAGGGAGAGGGAAGGGGCGTCATGCGTCCTGTTCCGAAGCCGTGGCCGCGCGTTTGGGCGGACGCGCTCGGGACAGCTGCACGTTCATGCGCGGCATGGAAGGCTCCAGTCCGGCCTGGTCCAGCCGGCGCCGCAGGCGCATGTTGAAGGCACGCTGGACTTCCCATTGCCGCAGCGGCGCGGTCTTGAAGCGAAAGCGCAGGATCGCCTGGCCGTTGTCGAAACTTTCCACGCCTTGCTGTTCGATGGGCGACCACAGGAAGGGATAGATCGCCGGATCGGTGCGCAGCTCCGTGGCCACTTCGCGGACCAGCGCCACGGCGTCGTCGATCGGCATGGTGGCCGGCACCGGCCAGCGGAACATGGCGTAGCCGAACTCGCGCGAGTAGTTCTTGATAGTCTTGATTGCGCTGAACGGAATCGTGTGCACCACGCCATCCAGGTCTCTCAGGCGCACGGTGCGTATGGTCAGGCCCTCGACAAATCCAAGGTGATTGCCCACGTCCACGTAGTCGTCGATGGAAAGGGAGTTCTCGATGATGATGAACAGGCCCGTGATCAGGTCGGCCACCAGCGATTGCGCGCCGAAGCCGATGGCCAGGCCGATGACGCCGGCGCCGGCCAGCAGTGGCGTGACGTTCATGCCCATGTTGGCCAGCGCGACGATCACGGCAATCACGAAAATAGTGGCAAGCAGGACGTTGCGGATCAGCGGCAGCATGGTCAGCGCGCGGACGTTGGCCCGGTTTTTGCCGCTGGTGCCCAGGGTGTGCTGCAGCGCGGTGTCAGTCAGGATCCATATCAGCCAGGCTACCAGCAGGGTGCCGACGAAGCTTGCCACCTTGGGGCCGATCGCCGATCCGCTACTTTCCATGAACGCGATCAGAGACAGGCCCAGCACGCGCAAGCCGATTTCCAGGAACACCAGCAGGTTGGCGATCCAGAGCAGGGTGTAGCCGAAGTACCTGAGCTGTCCCAGGTAGGCCGTGCGCCGGTTCGCGGCGCGGCTGGAACTGAGGTAGGCGCGGCGGATGATGCCGCTGACGGTCATACCCGCGATTGCCACCAGCGCGCAAAGCAGGGCGCGGCGTATCACCTGATCGCTGTCGTTGGCGGTAGCCAGGGTGGTGAACAGCGAGATGCCAACCAGGATGAGGAACGGGACGAACCAAAGCGGCCCGATCAGCCGCAGCAGCTTGTGTAGCCCTTGGCGCTTGACGCGGCGCTCTTTGGGCTGGTTGCGGATCAGGTGCGTGACGGGGCGGCGGAACCGCAGGATGAACAGCGCGCTCAGCGTCGCGGCGGCTACGTTGGCGAGCAGGCCGGCGAACTGAGCGATGCCGAGTCCGAACACGCTGGTCACCTCGGGATCGTGCAGGGCGTCGCCCAGTGCGGCCAGACTGCCTATCAGCCAAAGCGGCAGGGCGGCGCGGCGCTGCAGAATATCCAGCGCCCGCCCGCGGTGCGCGCCGTCCAGCAGGGTCAGGGCGATCAGGCAGAGCGAAGAGAAGAGCGCGCCGACGAGCAGCACGTAGGCCAGCACCAGGGCCCCGAGCCGGCCCACGGAGTCCGGCGTCAGGACGGAAAGGGCGAGCATGATCACAAAGGCGATGGCCCAGGGCGCCAACTGCCGCGCCGCCAGCCAGAGCAGCTGGCGGGTCTTCGGACGGCCGGGCACCGCGTCAGCCGGTGCCCGGCGCCGCTCGAGGCGCCGGCCTATCCAGCGCAGCGCCAGGGCCAGGCCGGCCCAGATCGCCAGAACGATCAGGAAATCGGCAATCAGCGTGGGCCATTCGCGCCATGCCGGCAAGCCGGTGGCGAGCTCGGCGCGCGCTTGCCGGTACAGCATGCTCCAGCGGGTCAATGCGCCTTCGGGGCCATCCAGGCGTCGTTCCAGGCTTTCGGCGGTGTCGCGGATGAGGGCGAGGATGCCGTCCTTTTCGTTCTCCGCGCCTTGCTTGGTCGCGTCGCGCAGCTGCTTCAGCTGGCTCAGGAGGTCAGCGCGTTGCTTGTCGTTTTCAAGCGTCTGGATGACCTGGTCCAGCGATTGGTTCAGTTGCGCGTTGTCGATGGGTTTGCTGGAAGTCGACCCGGTCAGGCTGGGGAGCGCTGCGGATGAGGTTGGGATGAAACCCAAGCTCAGCACAAGGAGTATCAACGGCAGGCATAGGCGGAAACAGCGCAGGGTTGAAACTCGCAAGACCGTCTCCCTGATGGTGATATGGCTACCTTTTAGAGGAGTCCCGAGCAGGACGCAAGGCTTGGTCTTCAGGAGTCCAGGGGTAGCCTGGTCCCGTGTTGGCGTTATGCGCATAATGTGTATTATGTAAAGTAAGATAAATCGTTTTATCAGGCCCGCCTGGGCCTGACGTCCAATCAACCACACTTCCCGATCAAAATTCGAGGCCGCGCAAGCCTCAAAGCTTGTGCACCCATCGCAAAACGAAGCGATTGCCTTCAGCCCTGTTCTCCGCGCCTGACTCGAAGTACAGATTGGCGTACAGGATGTTGTTGCGCGAGAACGAGTACATGGCTCCGGGACCGATGCCGAATACCTGTTCGCGTCGACCGGAAACGGCGTTGCCGTTGACTTTGGTGTCGGTGAATTGCTTCAGCCAATAGCCGTTGATGCCGGCGTGCAGCTGGTCCGTGAACGCATAGGCGGCGTTGAAGTTGATGTGCACAGCCTGCCCGGCCTGCACGTTCTTGACGTCCGCTCCGTATAGGGCCGGCGACGGCGCATTGTTCTTGGCGTTCCAGAGGTAGTGCGCGTTCCACGTGACGGTGGTCCTGGGCGTGAGCCATAGGGTTGCCGCCCAATACGGGTTGACCGACCAGAAGTTTGCTCCGGGATTGATGGCGCGGTCCTTGTTGTATTTGCCGGTGGGCAGTACGACGTCCAGCTCCAGCCGGTGGGCGAATATGGGGCCGTTCTTTCCCATCAGCGGTTCGAACTGCAGGAAGGCGCCGGCCCGAAGGTCGGCAACGCCATCCTGTGCCTTGAGCACGGCATTGTTCAGGCCGTCGTTCACCTCGGCCTTGGTAAGCACCGGCAGGATGAAGCTAAGGCCCCAGTTGACGTTCTTCGAGGCGCCGTCCTGGTAAATCAGCTGCAGCGCCGTGGCGTCGACGCTGGTGGTGGATTTAGGCAGGCCGATCTTGTCCCCGCGGCTGTCGGTAATCCTGCGTCCTTCGTAGCGGGATGAATAAACCGATGCGGACCATCCCGGCCCGCCGGGAATGGGAGCGCCGTCATAGAAGGTGGTCAACCCCAGGTTGACCGTGGGCAAGTCCCCCGCTTGCGCGATGCCGGCAAATAGGGAAAATCCGCACAATGAATGTGCCAGGACACTTTTCTTTGGACAAGACGCTACCAAACAGCTCATGAAGATCTGCTCCGCTGGAATTGTTCTTTGAGGAAAATGCGCTTCGAACGGGATGCCTGCATGCCGGCCCCGGACCAGATCGTCCGGCCGGTTTCAGGAGATGAAGCCGCGCTTCATCAGTTCAGAAAGTGATCAGTCGCTGCCTGCGTCCGCATTGAACATGTCCCGGTGCAGCAGCCACTTCCCGTCCACGGACTTCCAGATAACCAGGTAGCGGCCCTTCTCGACCACTATGGGGTCGCCCGCGGGCGTTCTTGCATAAAGCTCATAACTGCCGATCTCGTTGGCCTCCTGCCCCCTGCCCTCCACTTCGACCACCTGGAATCTCGCCCCGGTGACGCCCATCCGAAAGACCTGCTCGAAGAAGCCGCCAATGGCCGCCTTGCCGTGCAAGGTCGGCTGCCCGTTGGGCATCAGCCGGGCGTCCTCGGTGTACAGCGCGATCACCTGCGCCACATCTGAACGTTCAATTGCCGCCGCCAGGGAGTGCTCGGCCGCCTGGATCTGCTCATGCAGTGTCATGTGAGTTTCCATCTGATCTCTCCCGATTCAAGGTCGTTGGAACTCTACCGGCGAGCCGCAGCCGTGCCATGACAAAAGACGGTCATATGCTGCCAATCCATCAGCCCGACGGGATTCCTGCGCTCCATTCGCCATGGTCCGAACGGCATGGCCAGCGCAGCTCGCCAATGAGTACGGCCGTCAGGCAGGGAAAAGAGAGGAAGGGAGATCGCCCTGCGGCGGATCTTCCCTATCGATCAGCGCTCTTCCTGGGCATGCTGCGCCCTGGGCGGGAAACCGAAATGCCTGATGAAGGCGCGGCGTAGCTGCTGTTCGCTGCTGAAGCCGCATTCCCTGGCGATCTGTTTAAGTGAGAGATGCGCTTCGCCAAGGCGGCGGTTGACTGCCTCGACCCGGAACAGCTCGACGGTTTTCGCCGGCGTGCGGTTCACGCGCTCGACATAGCGCCGCGCGAAGGTGCGCGGCGTCATGTTGGTCTGCGCCGCGAGCGCCTCGACGCTCAGGTCGGCGGCAAGATTGTTCAGCATCCAGGCGTGCAGCGCGCCGAAATCGGCGCTCGCTCCGGACTGGCTGGCAAGTGGCGCGGAATGCTGGGCCTGGCCCGCCGGGCGCTTGAGAAAGACCACCAGGAGCTGGGCGATTTCGATGGCGGCGGAGTAGCCGCGGTCTTCCTCGATGAGCGCCAGGGCCATGTCGACCCCGGCGCTGAAGCCGGCGGTACTCCACAGCGCATCGTCGCGCTGGATGGGTCGTACAAGTCAAGCACCTCGCGGTTGGCGCCGGACAGTTGCCTGCCGTCGGCGAAGGAGCCGTGGCGGCGCGTGAGGAAGGAATCGACGCTCGCGAGTCTTGCAGTCGTGGGTGTGCTCAAGGGTATTTCCTCCGGTTGATCGGCCCAAGGGCCATTACCGCCAGGAGGCTATCCGGAGGCGCCGCTGCCATCTTGACTCAGCGTGCAACTCATTCTCAGGGGAAGGGTCGCGCCGGGGACATATGCTCGATATTCCCCTTCCTGGCGTTCAGTCGAGTGGTTGGAAGTTGGTTTTCTGAACGAATGCCTGGTAGCGCTCGGACGCAGCAGCCAGATCCTCACCGTACTGTTTGGCCTGCTTGAAGTCTGGCCGGTACTCAAGGATCCGCAAGGCGTTGAGGACACTGGCCTCTCCCATCGCCTTCTGCACGGCCTCCTGCATTCGGAGAATGGTCTTCTCCGGCGTTCCCTTTTTCGCAATAATGCCGATGGATTCCTCGAAAACGAGATCGCCATAGCCCAGTTCAGCAAGGGTTGGGACCTCGGGCGAGAATGGGGAACGGGTAGCAGTGCTCACAGCCAGGACCTTGACCTTGCCGGCTTTTGCGAGCTCGACAAAATTGCTCGACAGGTTGATCGCCACGTCCACTTCGCCAGCCAGTACCGCTTGGGTCAGTTGGGGACCACCCCGGTACAAGATGGGCTCCAATGCCAAATCCTCGGCTTTCGAGAGCAAGTTACCGACGAAGTCAGTCCCGCTCCCACGGCTGGGTACACCGAAGGTGCCTCTCTTGGTCTCCTTGGCCCAGGCGACGAATTCCTTGAGCGTCGAGAACGGCGAATCGCTGCGCGTAACCACTGAGACGTGGTAGTCGCATATCTTGCAAACAGGAACGAAGTTGTTTGGATCGTAGGAGAGTTTCTTGTAGACATGGGGAAAGGACGCGAGCATGGCAGCCGGTGTCAGGCCAAAGGCTGATCCGTCGGCAGCCTGGTTGCCCAGCCAGTCCAGGGCAATTCTGCCTCCCGCGCCGGTCTTGTTTTGAACCACTATGGGCTGATTGAGTTCGCGCTGCCCTGCCTCGGCCAACGCCCGGGCCACCAGGTCAGGTCCACCGCCGGCGGGAAAGCCTACAACCAGGGTAATCGGTCCATTCGATTGCGCGTGCGCAGCGACCGGGCCAGTCAGCGCGGCGCCAACGCCAGCAAGGCGTACGGCAACGGCGCTGGCCCCGATCTTCGTCAAGAAATCGCGTCTTGTAGACATCTGTGTCTCCTCACAGTTAGTAGGTCACATGGGGGATGAGGCCGTTTTCAGGGCTCCACGACGTTGAAAAGCGGATCGAACGAGTCCAGTCCCGCCAGGAGAGAAAGGACAGGCCCGGCATTGCCGTCGATCCGGACGTCGCCGCTGTCGACGGCCCCTGAAAAGCCGGTTTCTGCCTGTAGCGCCTGAAATAGTCCCGCGCGCGTGGTCTGAAGCACGGCGTCGGCCGCGTCGCCGTGCGATCCCGGGCGATGGCTCAGCGCGCCATTGCTGAGTGTCACTTTGGTGCAGCTCTGCTCGTCGGTCATGTGCCAATCAAAACGGATGGTCTGCCCCTCGACCGCCTCGCCCACGACACGAATGGCGATGAAGTCAAAGAACAGTGGCATCGGCAGCTTGGACACCACGCCAGGACTGATGCGGTTGCCATCCTTCTCGCGCGGCCGCAGACCCTCGCGCAGCTCGCGCGCGCCGAGCAGATATGCATTGCGCCAGGTGGCTGATTCCGCTTGATACCCCAATTGCTCGAAGGCATCGGCGCAGAGTTCGCGCGCTGCCCTGTTCGCCGGATCGGCAAACACCGCATGGTTCATGATCTGGGCCACCCAGCGGAATTCTCCGCGCTCAAAGTCTTCACGGGCGCGGGCAATGGCGCGCTCCGCGCCTCCGGCGTACTCAATGTATTTGGCCGCGGCGGCACTCGGCGGCAATGGGTTCAGGTTGACGGGATTTCCGTCGTAGGGACCCATGTAAAAGGCATAGATCGCCTGCACGTTGTGCACCACCGCGCCGTAGTACCCCCGGGTGTGCCATTGCTTGGACAAGTCGTTGGGCATCATGAGCTGCTCGGAGATTTCCCGAGGCGTCAGCCCGTGGCTCATCAATCGAAGCGTCTGATCGTGGATGTATCGGTACAGGTCACGCTGTTGGCTGAGATACGTGATGACCTTTTCCTGGCCCCAGGTAGGCCAATGGTGCTGAGCCAGACATACGTCTGCCTGGCCGGCGTAGAGCTCCACACTCTCGTCCAGGTAACTTGCCCAAGCCAGCGCATCGCGCACCTTTGCGCCGCGGAGGGGACAAAGATTGTGCATCGTGTGGCACGCATTCTCGGCCATGTTGAGGGCGCGCATCTGCGGGAAGTAGAAATTCATCTCCGCCGGCGCTTCCGTGCCCGGGGTCATCTGGAAGATCACCTCGACCCCATCGATCACCATGCGCTCATTGGTATGGGTGATCAGGCGCGTAGGCGGGATCAGACTGGAGGTTCCGGTGCCCATGCCCTTGCCCAACCCGCTGTCCACGTGAGCCTGCGGGCCGGGTTCCAGGTAGGTGCCGAACTGAAATTCGGCGCGTCGGCGCGATGGGATGCCGGCGAGCAGAGACTCCGACATGACCTCTTCCATGAAGCCTTCGGGGGCAATGATCTGCACCCGCCCTGCTGCTACATCTTCCTCGCTGACCACTCCCTTTACGCCGCCATAGTGGTCCCGATGGCTGTGGCTATACATGACGGCCACCACTTTCCGCGGGCCGAAGTGCTTTTCGTACAACTCCAAGGCGGCGCGCGCCGGTTCTTCGAACGTCAGCGGATCGATGACGATGAGACCGGTGTCCCCTTCGATGAAGGTGATGTTGGCGAGGTCGAAGCCACGCACCTGGTAGATGCGGTCGCAGACCTTGAACAAGCCGTGGATCTTGTTGAGCCGGGACATGCGCCACAAGCTCGGATTCACGGTGAAGGGAACATATGCATTGTCGAGAAAGGAATACTCCTTTTGGCTCCAGACCACCCTGCCGCTGGCGTTGCGGACCGTTGCGTCTTCGATCGTGCCGATGAAACCCCGATTGGCATCGTCGAAATCATCGGCATCCGAAAAATCCAGCGATGAACGCAAGCGTTCCTGCATGGAGACCGTGCGCGGGTGCGCTTCCTTGTGCCGGCTGTTGGTTGTGTCGTGGTTCATGTTTGATCCGCCAATGGCATGGGTCAGGCGCTAGCCTGGGTGTGGGTGAAGTCCAGCACGGTCCGTCCGACACCGCGGTGCTGGTCCAGGTCTTGGAGAATGTTGCTGATTTCGCCAGGGGCTTTGACTGTGATCGGGGGGGCCTGCAGCTTGCCGGCCTTGGCAAGCTCGACTACGCCATGCAGGTCGCTCAAGGTCCCGACGAATGAACCGACGATGGCGATGGACCTCTGGGCCACGGGAGGCATGGGCAGAGCAACTTCGCCGCCGTGCAGTCCCACCAGTACGTATGTTCCGCCTTTGCGCAGGACGGAATAAGGCAGGTTGAAGGTCGAAGGCATGCCCACAAAATCAATGGCGGCAGCCAGACGTCCCTCCGTGGCTTGGTTCAGTGCGTCGCGCGCCTGCAGGTCGTCGCTGCGGACCGTTCGGGCAGCGCCCTGCACCTTCGCAGCATCCAGTTTTGCGTCGTCGATATCGCAGGCCACGATGTTCCGGAACCCCATGCCCTTCAACATGGAAATCGCAAGCAGCCCGAGACCGCCGCAGCCGACGACGGAGATCCAGTCGTCTGTGCGCATTTGCGGGATGGCTTTCGCAATGGCCGAATAGCAGGTGACACCGGAGCAGGCCAGGGTCGCGGCGAATGCGTGGTCAATGCCGGAGACGTCGACCAGATATTTCGGATCCGGCACGAGCAGGTGCGTGGCAAACGCGCCCGGCGTGGCGATGCCCACATTTTTAGGGGTGGCGCACAGCGTGGACTGGCCTTCATCGCAGGCCCAGCACTTGCCGCAGCCGATCCACGGGTAAACCACCCGCCTGTCTCCGACGGCCACTCCGCGAGCGTCCGGGCCAAGCGCCTCGACGATGCCCAGCGGCTCGTGTCCCAGCGTCAGCGGCGGATTCAGACCCCGGTCCTTGAGATAGGCGCGTTTGCCCTCCCCCAGATCGAAGTAGCCGTGCCAGAGGTGGACGTCGGAGTGGCAGACGCCGGAATGCGTGATCCGGACCAGGATCTCGGTTCCAGAGGGTTTGGGCGTTTCGCGCAGGCGGACCTGCAAGGGTTTGCCGTGTTCGGTTACTTCATAGCTCAGCATGCTGTCTCCAATCTGTTGCGTCGTAAGGCGGCGCCATTCATAAATTCCAGTTTAAGTCACGTGACTTATAAAAAGCAATCAGGTGACTTAAAAATGAAATGCGCCTTACAATCGCAACAGATCTGACACTGCGCTCCAGTCATGCCTACACCTGCCAAAGCAAGTCCGCCGACGACCAAACATTCGTCTCGTGTGCCAGCATCGAGAGGGAAAGAGAGTGCCGCCGCCCTTATCGCTACCGCCCAACGCCTGTTTGCCGAGCGCGGCATCGATGCCGTTTCGTTCCGGGAGATCGCACGAGAAGCGGGGCAGAAAAATAATTCCGCCCTCGCCTACCATTTCGGATCCAAGGAGGCCCTGATTCAGGCCATCCTTGATGCAGGGATGCAAGAGGTCAACGTATTGCGCAATGACTACGTCGATCAGCTCTACACATCCGGGAGATACACCGATTTGCGGGCATTGGCCGAGGCGCTGGTGTGGCCGCTTGCGACCAAGCTTCTGACTGAGAAAAAGAAGACATACAACCGCTTTCTTGCTGCCGCGCAGTTGCATCCCGACATTGACTTGGGCGCAAGTTCCACAGAGGTGGACCGGGGCTTTCGACGGGTCTATGAACTGCTCGAGGCGGCACTGCCAAACGTTCCCGGACCGATCCTGAGACAGCGCTGGCTCGCCAGCATCAGCTTCATGATGTTTGCTTTGGCCGACTATGAGCGTCTCAGCGCCAGGCGCAGCAAATCCGGGCAGTCATTCGACATTCATCGCGCTATCGAGAATCTCATCGACATGCTGACGGGAGCGTTGGCGGCGCCCGTCTCCGTGGAAGCTGCGAGTCGCCTCACGAGCCCGATTCCTCCGTCTGACAATCTGGCCGTCGACGGATAGCGCGCCTCCAACTAGGGAATTGGCGGATCGAACGCGGCCGCATAGATCGCCAAGGCGTCAGCCTGCGTAACTTCGCGCGGGTTATTCATCAGCAGGCGGGTTTGCAGCATGGCATCGCTGGCCATGCGCGCCAGGTCGTCCTGCTGCACCCCGACCTCCCGCAAGCTGCGCGGGATGCCCGTGTCGGCGACCAGCTTTTCAAAATAGCCGGCAAGCGCCGCTGTCTTGGCCTCGTCGCTGCCGCTAGTGCCGGGCACGACTACCTCGGCGATCTGCGCATAGAGCTTACTGGCGGCCGGCGCGTTGAATTTCAACACGGGCGCAAGCACCAGCGAATTCGACAGTCCGTGTGGCACGTGGAAGATGCCGCCGATAGGATATGCCAGGGCATGTACGGCGCCGACCGGCGAATTGGCGAAGGACTGGCCGGCAAACATTGCGCCCAACAGCATGGCTGCACGCGCTTCCCGATTCTTGCCGTCCTGGCATGCACTCAGGATGTTGCGGGACAACAGTTCCAGAGCCTTGATGGCCAGCATGTCCGATACGGGGTTCTTCAGGCGGGCTGAAGTGTAGGCTTCTATGGCGTGTACCATCGCGTCGATCCCGGTGTAGGCTGTGGCCGCGCCAGGCAGTCCGATGCTCAGCTCCGCGTCAAGGACTGCGAGATCTGCGTACAGCTGCGGCGCGACCACGCCCATCTTGGTGGTGCCTCCGGTCGTTACGATGGATACCGCCGTCACTTCCGAGCCGGTACCGGCGGTAGTCGGCATCTGCACCAACGGCAGGCGCGGGCCGGCCACCTTGCCCACGCCATACATGTCTTCCAGCGACTGCTGGCCTGGCAACAGCACGGCCAGCAGCTTTGCCACATCCATTGATGAGCCGCCACCCAGTCCAAGCACCACTTCGATATCTGCCTTGCGGGCGCGCTTGGCGGCTTCGAGCACGATGTGCGCGGGGGGATCGGCGATCACATCATCGATCACGGTAACCTGCCAATGGTGCTTGGCCAGATCAGCCAGAGCCGGGGCCAGGAGACCGCTCTTGTGCAGGAAGCCATCAGTGACAACGCACAGCCGCAGCAAAGACGGATATTGCTTGCGCAGAATCGCGCCCAGCTGGCGCGCCCCGCCGAATTCGGAAATGATCGTGGGAACCGTCTGGAAGTGAAATGAGTTCATGGAACTGTGCATCAAGGTTGTTGTAGCGTTTCGCGCAGGAAGGAGGCCGCCCGGATTGTCATGGTGCGCCCGGTGCCGATACGGCCCGCGGATGTGACGATGCCGTGCGCGTGCGCAGGCAGGTGGTGATGCTCGACGCGCACGCCGGCGGCGATGGCTCGTGCGGCATAGGCCACTCCTTCGTCGGCCAGCGGATCAAGTCCGCAGCTGAGCAAGAACATCGGCGCTAGGGACAAGCGTGGGGCCAATAGCGGGGAAAGACGGGGATCGTCCCAGGCCGTGCCGGGCCCGACGTAGTGGTTGCGGAACCAGCGCATTGAACCAGCGGTCAGCGGGAAGCCGGAGACAATGCGACGGTACGACGCCGTATCGCCTCGCAGATCGGTCACCGGATAGAACAGAACCTGCGCCCGCAAGCAGCAGCCTTGCGGCAACGGCTCGTCCGAGTTCGCCAGAACCGCGGCCAGGTTTCCGCCCGCGCTATCACCCGCAAGCGCCAGACGCAACGGGTCAATTCCGAGCGTCTTGGCATTCTCGACGAGCCAGCGCAACACCGCCGAACAATCTTCGAACGGCCCGGGAAACGGATGCTCGGGAGCCAGGCGGTAGTCGACGGCGTATACCGCGGCTTCGCTTTCCCTGGCCAGCAACCGGCAGACGGCGTCGTGCGTATCCAGGCTGCCGATCACCCAGCCTCCGCCATGCATGAAGAGTACCGGGGGCAGCATTTCCGCCGCGCTGCCGCGATATTCACGCACGAGTATCGTCCCCCCATGGACGGGGACTTCATGATCACGGACCACGGCGCATTCGGTACGCGGCAAGCCGTTGGCTTCACAGCCGCGCGCGTAATTCTCGCGCGCAGTGGCCAAGGGGACATCCTGGAAAGAGACCTCCCCGTTCTCGCGGTAGGCCCGGATCAGATCGCGCGCATCCGGGGCAATGGAGGACAAGGGGATACTTTCAGCGCGTTCCGCGAGGGGTTTGCTCATCTCGATGCCCCCTCGCCCATCCACAGGTAGTCGTCCGCCTTCCAGCGTACGGCGGCCCGGTATTGATCCACTGTCCCGGACCAATTGTTGATGACTTTTCCCGCCTTGTTCTTGTACCAGCTGGAGCAATCGGATGAAAACGCCGACGTGGCCATATCCGCCTGCAGCTTGCTATTGAAGTCGTGAAATACCGGAGGTTTCACGGCCAGCGCCGCGCCCTGGAGTTCGGCAGCCCGTAATGCTTCGATGATGTAGTTCTGCTGGATTTCCAGCATGGTGATGATGGAGTTGTGGTTCAGATTGGTGTTGGGTCCATAGACCAGGAACATGTTCGGGAAGTCCGGAACAGCCATGCCGAGATAGGCTGCCGCGCCCTCTTCCCAGGCGTGCGACAGGTTGGAGCCAGCTGCGCCGCGTATCGTAAGGTCACCGTGAAACGCCTGGCTGGCGAAGCCCGTACCGAAAATAACGGTGTCGAAAGGCAATTCGTCGCCGTCGGCAGTCACTATCCCCTGCGCGTAGAAGCCCTTGATCGGGCGCGTTTCGAGCGTTACGTTGGGCCGGGCGAGCGCCGGATAGAAATCGTCGGAACGCAGGATGCGTTTGCAGCCCAATTCGTAGTCCGGAGTCAGTTTGGCGCGCAGCTGCGGATCGGCGACCTGGGCGGCCAGGTGTTGCCTGGCGATGCTGACGCCCTCTTGTTGGTCGTGGGTGCCGATTTGCGTGCGCCGGAACCCCCTCTCGCGAAAGTCGTGCAGTTGCTTGCGCGAGGCCTCGAATGTGCTGGGGTCGGCCTCGTAGGCGTCCAGCTGTTCTTCCGTAAAGACCTGCTGATTGCGCGGCATGATCCAGTTTGCCGAACGCTGGAAGACAGTCAGATGCGCAACTTCGGGAGCAATCTCGGGTACGTACTGCACGGCCGATGCGGCGTTCCCGATGGACGCCACGCGCTTGCCCCGCAGGGCTGCGCCTTCGTCCCAACGCGCCGAGTGGAAAAACTTGCCCCGGTATACGTCCAAGCCTTCAAAAGCGGGAATGGAAGGCTGATTCAGCTGACCCCAGGCCGGCACAAAGAACGTCGCCGTGCAGCGCTCGCCGTCAGCCATCTCGAAGCGCCACACGCCGTTCTCCGTATCCCAGCGCGCCTCGGCAACCTCGCGATTCAGGCGCAAATGGGCGCGCAGGCCAAAGGCGTCTGTCAGCCGGTTCATATAGCCCAGCAGTTCTTCGCGGCCAGCGTACATGCGGCTGACCCGCAGGTGCGGGAAAAACGAATAGCAATAGAGATGCGCCTCGGTGTCGCAGGCGGCACCCGGATAGTTGTTATCCAGCCAGACTCCGCCAATATCACTGGAGCGCTCAAGGATGACAAAGTCTTCGTCGCCATTGCGGACCAGCTGGGCCCCCATGCCCAGGCCGCCGAAGCCGGCGCCGAGTATCAGGGTACGAAAATGCGGAATGCGTTCGCTCATGATGGTTCTACTCCAATTGAATCAGGCGCCGTGGCGCTCCAGGTGGGCGCGGTCCACCTCGTGCAGGGAAATGTTCCTGGTTTCCGACAGCAAGCCGAGCGCCAACAGCGACACCACGACGGTTCCGGCCAGGTAGACAACGATGGGACCGGTGCTGCCGAAGTCGCGCAGCAAGACGGTTGCGACCAGCGGCGCGATGGAGCCCGCGACTATCGTCGCTATCTGGTAGCAGAAGGACGCGCCCGCATATCGCATCGAGGTCGGGAAAATTTCCGAGAAATAGGCCGCCTGGGGGCCATAGCACAGCGCCTGGAAAAAGAGTCCCAGGCAAATGACGCCGAGTATCTGGATGTTGGAGCCGGAATCCAGCCCGGGAAAATACAAGAACGCCCAGACCAGCAGGCCTGCATAGCCCAGCCCGATGCACGCCTTGCGTCCGATGCGGTCAGACAGATAGCCGCCGAACAACATGGAGAAGAATTGCAGGATGTTCGCGACGAACATGATGAACATCACTGTCTGCGCAGGCAGCTTGGCATGGACGGTGAGATAGGTGATCGAGAACACGACAATGATGTAGTAGACGGTGTTTTCGCCCACGCGCAGAAGGATGCTGAAGATGGACTTTCCGGGATAGGCGGCCAATGCGTCCTTGAGCGAGGCCGCTTTCTTTTTGGCCGCCTTTTGCCGGAGATAGGTCTCCACAAAAATCGGCGCGTCTTCCACGGACCGGCGGATGTAATAGCCGACAAACACGATGATTCCGGAGAGCCAGAACGCCACGCGCCAGCCCCAGTCGAGGAATGCCTCCTTGGACAACAGGGACGAGAGGCTGAACAGCACGATCGACGCCAGAACGTTGCCTATGCACGCCGCCGATTGCGGATAGCTCGCCCAATAGCCACGCCGGTCAGGAGGCGAATGCTCGGAGATCAACAGCACCGCCCCACCCCATTCGCCGCCGACGGCAAAGCCCTGGATGAATCGCAGCAATACCAGCAGTGCTGGCGCCGCGAAGCCGATGGCCTGGAACCCGGGCAGGCATCCCATCAGAAAAGTGGAAGATCCAACCAGCAGCAGGCTGAACTGCAGCAGCTTCTTTCTTCCCAGCCTGTCACCGAAATGGCCAAAGACGATGCCCCCCAGCGGCCTGGCGACGAAGCCGACCGCGTAGGTCGCGAACGCTGCGATGATGGCGCTGAGCGGGCTGTCGACGTTCGGGAAGAACAAGGGGCCAAAAACAAGTGTGCTGGCCACGCCGTAGATGAAGAACTCATACCATTCCGCGACCGTGCCGGCCATCGAGGCCGCCACCACTTTCTTGATCCCGCTGGTCTCTGCTTTTTCTGGTGGATTTCCGTCTATGGGAGCGACGATCCCGCTGCTGCTGATGGCCATGCCTATCTCCTCCTGGTAACCGCATTTCTATGTGTTTGGGTTGAGGCGCGATCGTCCTTCTTGATCGCGCTCAAATGAATATGGAATAAAATCCATGCAGGAGAAGGAAGCGTATCGCCGGCCCAAACGCGGCGTCTTGCACCAAAGCGCAAGTGACTTGCTCCAGGCTGCAAAGAGATTCCCCCAGGAGAGACACATGCAGTTGGTTTTCGATGCTCGGCAACACGAGCTTCCGCAGCGTCGCGATCTATGGCAGGAAGCGCTATGCAGCGCCTACATAGCACTGGATGCCGAACTGCCGGGTACAAATGGTTATCAAGGCAGTTTGTGCAAGGCGGATTTCGGCCCGGTATCCATCACCGACATCCAGCTGTCTCCACATAGGATCCGGCGGCGCAAGCAGCATCTTGCTCGGCTCGACAAGGACTGCTACTACTTGCAAATCCTCCAGAAAGGCCGCGCACAGCTCGCCCAAGGCGGTCACGAGCTGCCGTCAAACCCCGCGGTCGCGGCATTGTTCTATTCTGGCGAACCCTATGACCTGCAATGCCTCGCCGAGATGCGCGCGCTTTATCTGGAAATTCCAAGGGAAAGCCTGAAAAGCCGCATGGCGCGCCAGGATCTGCCGATTGCAGGCAATGTCAGTATCGGTAACGGTATTGGCAAGCTCGCCGCACAGTTGTGCGCGAACTTGGTCGCGGAAAGCCTGGCCATCGCCGCGACCGACAAGCCGCGGCTCGGCGCGGAATTGCTGAACATCGTCGCTCTCGTGCTGGATCGAGACCCGGTTCCGGACACCGATGGCGACCCGCACCGGTTAGCCCGGTTGAGCTTGATTCAATCCTGGATCGAACAGCATTTGTCGGACCCCGGGCTGTCGCTGGAAGCAATCGCCAAGTATCACCACATCTCGGTGCGGTTGCTGCATCATCTCTTCCGCGAAGTGGGCGCCTCCCCCGCGGATTGGATCTGGAGCCGGCGGCTTCAGAAGTGCCATGACCTGATCTGTTCTCAGCAGGAATTGCACCGCTCTATCACGGACATTGCGTACTCGCTGGGCTTTAGCAGCTCCTCGCATTTCAGCAATGCGTTCAAGGCGAAGTTCGGCATGCGCCCCAGCGAAGCGCGGCGCAAGTAAGCCGCGGCCGCTGATCGGCTTGGGGCGCCCTAGACGCCATGGCGGTTCAACTTCAGCGCGGCCCCAACACTTCGGCCAGTTGCTCGCCCTGCGGCATGCCGTTGAACTTCTTTATCGAGCCGTCGTTCTCCCGGACCACGATGCCAGGCGTGCCGCGGAAGCCGGTCGATATCATCAGCATGTGGTTGTCTTCGAGTATCCGGAGAATCTCGTCGGGGACGCTGGCGGCGGGCTTGATGCCGCCCTGGTCAAACTTGTGTTCGTTCTCAGTCAGCGCGGCCGATGGATCGGACGCGCCAAGGATCGCCGCCGCCTTGGCTGGGCTGTCTGCACGGATCACGCCTACGAGCAGATGGCGAAGTTGGACTTTGCCTGCCTGCACCCAGGGACGAGCGGCTTCCCAGAACTGGTGGCAATAGGGACAATTTGCATCGGAGAAGGTATAGATAATGCGGGGCGCGTCGGATTTTCCATCCTGCACCCAGGTAGCGGACTCCAGTTGGGCCCAAGTCTTCTCGCCCATGGGCTTTTCAACCAACTCGCGAAGCTTCGCCCTGTCGATCGGCTTGCCATTGGCGTCCAGGCGCGTACCCACGATAGCGTTGCCATCGCTGGTGACATAGATCGCAACGGGGCGATCTTCTGCCGCGCCCGCGAACGCACGCAAGCCGCCTTCCACCTCGAATTCTGCGATGACGGCGAGGCCTTGCGCTTCCAATGCATGGATGGCTGGCGGCCGGTTCCCGTTCTGCGCCTGGCTGTAGCCGGCCGCCAGCATGAGCGGGATGGCTGCGATCGACGAAAAACGCATACGCAATGCAAACATGGTTATTCCTTATTTGGGTAAATCTTGAGCGCCGTTCGAGGGAAGATCGAAACGGCGTGACATCTTGTCCTTGAGACTGGCCATGGTGATCTCGCCTAGATGCGAATCCACCAGACGTCCCTCCGCGTCAAAGAACAGGGTCGTGGGCAAGCCGCGCGAGTTCATTGCCTGCATCGACGCGGATGCCGGGTCGAGCAGAACGTCGTTCAATGCCAGGCCTGCGCTGTCGAGAAAGGCCCGCGCCAGTTGCGCGCTCTCCCCCTGATTGATCAGAACGATGCCGACACCGGGGAACTCAGACTGCGCTTTTTCCAGCGCGGGCATCTCACGGCGGCAAGGCGGACACCAGCTGGCCCAAAGGTTGACGACCATCGGCTTGCCCTCGTACGACCTCAACGCGATGGGTTGGCCATCCAGCGTCACCAACTGCACATCTGGCAGGCGCGGCGACTCGTAGAGCAGTGAAAACACGGCGCCGCCTGTGAACCAGGCGACTACCCCGGCCAATACCCCGGCGTAGATGGGGCGGCGCGGCACAGACATGGACCGGGTTCGCCACCAGATGAACGCAATCGTCGCCGGCACCCCAATCCACCAGTAATATCCACCATCGCCGATTGCAATCATCGACATGGGCGCCGCGAAATAGTCTTCCCACCAGAAGGCGATGTATCCCAGGCGGGCTGCCACGATGCCCCAAAAAACCGCGTCGAGCAGCACGGCGCCGGCAAGCCGATGAGAGGCGTCCGGCAAGCGTTTGGCCAGCGCGCGGGTCACCAGCCAGGAAAGCAGTACCGCCGCGACGACACCAATGCTCTGAATGGAGAACGGACCGATACCTATCATGGCGTGCCTGCCTGGTTCAGATGCCCCAGGAAATCAGCCGCGCTGACCTCACCCACCACACGCAGGTCTCTGCGCTCCGTGCCGTCAGGCCCCACCAGGATAAGCGTGGGCGGCCCCATGACGCCCCAGTGCTTGAGCAGGGCCTGATCGGTGGCATCGTTGCGCGTCACGTCCGGCCGCAGTACCAGCATGCGCGCCAGCCGTTGCGCCACAGCCGGGTCGCCAAACACATTGCGCTCGATCACGTGGCAACTGATGCACCAGTCGGCGTAGAAATCGATCAAGGTCCATTGGCCCTGCGCAGCCGCTTGCGCCAGGCGCTTATCGACGTCCTCGACAGACTTGGCCTGGACGTAGGCCGGTTTGGCGGTCGCTGACGCGGCCGCCGAAGATGCGGCGCGCAGATGCGCCAACGGCTGCGACGCCGACTCGCCTCCCGACGCGGCGCCCACGAGCATGAAGATGGACCATAGGCCGGCAATGGCTCCCAGTGTGCGCAAGGTCCACATCAGACGCAGTCTTTGCGCCAGCGCTTGCGCCCAGGCCAGCAGGCCGATGGCGATAGACAGTATCCAAGCCCCCCACAGCACCAGGCTTACGGTAGCTGGCAGGAAGCGGTCGAGCATCATCACCGCCATTCCGACCATGACGTAGCCGAAGGCGACGCGTACGCTATTCATCCAGGCCCCGGGCTTGGGCAGTATGCGGGCGCCGCAGACAGCGATCGCCAGCAGCGGCAGACCCATGCCCAGGCCCAGGGAAAACAGCGCCAGGCCACCATACAGCGCGCTGCCCGTCTGACTGATATAGAGCAGAGCCCCCGCCAAGGGCGCGGTCATGCAGGGGCCGACCAGCAATGCCGACAAGAAACCCAGCGCCGCAGCGCCGACCACGCTGCCGCCAGAACGTCCTTGGTTGGTGGATCCGAGCCGGTTCAACAATGCGGACGGCAAGCGCAACTCGAACAGTCCGAACAAGGAACTGGCGAGAATCAGGAACAAGGCCGCAAATGCTCCCAGCAGCCAGGGCGATTGCAGGGTCGCCTGGAGATTGGCGCCTGCCAAGCCTGCCGCGACACCCACGGCAGCATAGGTGCCGGCCATGGCCAAGACATAGAACAGGGATGTGATGAAGGCGCGTCGCGGCTTGGCTTGATTGCCGACGACCATGCTGGAAATGATGGGAATCATCGGCAAGGTGCAAGGCGTGAAAGCCAACAACAGCCCGAAGCCGAAGAACAGCAAGGTGCCTGCGACCGGCCCCAGCGTCGCAAGACGTTGGGCAGCAGCCTGGTCCTCGGCGACGTTGGCGCCGCCGCTTGCGCCCGCCTCCCGTGGACGGACGCTTGCCGGAGGTGGGACAGCGGGAGCAGCGGCGGCTGCAGAGGCTTCAGCCGCCGTCACGGGCAAATTCACGGCCATGGTCTGCGGCGGATAACAGATGCCCCCTTCCGCACACCCTTGCCAATGCAGCGTCAGCGGACCTGTCACGGAGGAAGGAAAACGCAGGCGCAGCGCATCTCCGAGATAGATTTCCGTATTGCCAAAGAACTCATCATTCTTGGGCGTGCCTGGAGGGAGATCCAGGCGGACCTCCTCGCCCTGCCCGGAAACCAGCTTCAACGAGTGACGATAAACATAGTAGCTATCGGCAATGCGCCCTTGCGCCGTCAGCTCCCTTCCCTGCCGCTGCACTTGCGCCAGTTTGAATACATCGACCGGATCCAGGAATTCGGCTTCCTCCTTCCAGGAAAACAGTCCGGTACTCGCCCACGCACTGCCGATGGCGAGCAAACACAGAAAGACAATGGCCAGTACTCGCCGATATACAAACAACCTGATTCCTCCGGGCAATAGTCGGCCCCCTGACCACCCTCATGCGGCGGTGAAAGGGAGCATATCCAGCGATGATGGAGGAGGTCGATTAACTGAAACTAAAGAAGGGAACGCAGGCGCGGAGAGCTTGGATACCCAGGAGCCGACCTGCCTGGGTCAACAATTTCTGGCCTAACATATGGATTCTTTGCTGCAGCGGATTGGGATGCAAATGCGGGTATTGCTGGTAGAAGACGACGAACTGATCGGCAAAGGAATTGTGGCTGGCTTGCGCGCGCACGGCATCATGGTGCATCACGTTTGCACGGCAGTGGAAGCTGAAGCCGCCCAAACCGGGAACTCCTTCAATGCCCTGGTTCTCGACCTGGGACTTCCCGACCGTGACGGCATGGAGTTGCTCTCCGTTGTGCGCGCCATGGAGCCGTGCTTGCCCGTGCTGATACTGTCCGCCCGGGATGCCATAGAGCACAGGATCGCGGGCCTGCACCAGGGCGCCGACGACTACATGACCAAGCCGTTTGATCTGCGGGAATTGGCAGCGCGATTGCATGCGCTGGTCAGACGCACACAGGGGCGCGCAGCCCAGATCATCGCGGCGGGTCCGTTGCGCCTGGAACCTGAAAGCGGGCTTGCCTGGCTGGAAGGCCAAGCCATCTCGCTATCGCGTCGCGAGCTGGATCTGCTGGCTCATCTGGCCACTGCCGACGCGAGATGGATTTCTCCTGATCTGCTCAATGAACGCCTGTACGGGTTGGGCGAGGAAGTCAGCAGCAACGCGCTCAATGTCCATATTCACAACCTGCGCCGCAAACTTGGAGCTGAAGTGATTGAAACTTCGCGTGGATTGGGATACAGGCTGGGTTGGAGGCTCAACGCATGAGCTTGCGTCTTCGCGCGGTCCTGATCGCCGGAATTTCTCTGATGGTTTTGTGGGCGGCGGCAGCCGCCTGGATGATGCTGGGTGTGCGTGCCGACGTTGCTCGTACACTCGACGGCCGGCTGGCCATGTCGGCTCGCATGGTCTCTGGCCTGCTTGCAGGCTCGGCGATAGATCCCGACGCCAAGCCGACGGATTTCGCGCAAGCGGTTCGTGTCAATGGCAGCGAAGGAATCGCTTGCGAGATTCGCGCGCTTCGCGGTGAAGTCTTGGCGCGCACCAGCGGCAGCCCCGCCTCGGACTTCGAAAGCCTGCCTGGCGGTTACAGCACGCGCATGATAGCGGGGCAGGAATGGCGGATCTATGTGCTTCGTGACGACGGCTACCAAATCACGACAGCGGATCGTGTCGATCAAAGGAACACGCTGATCAATGAGTTGCTGCTTGCGGCAGGCGTGCCATTCCTGATCGCGCTTCTTGGTGGACTGGCTGCTCTCTGGATCGGTATTGGGCAAGGCCTTGCGCCGCTGCAAGCCTTGCGCATGCAGTTGCGGGCCAAGGAGACGGACGACACCACGCCTATTGCCGTCGCGAAGCCGCCAACGGAGCTGCGTCCGGTCCTGGATGCGATGAACGGACTGTTGGGACGCCTGGCCCAGGCACTCTCAAGCCAGCGGGCGTTTACGGATGCGGCAGCGCATGAATTGCGGACCCCTCTGACCGTGATCGATACTCACCTGCAAGTGGCCAGGCTGACTGAAGGCGAAGAAGCCGCGTCTTCACTTTGTAGTGCCGAAGAAGGCGTAAAGCGCCTGCGGCGCACCCTGGACCAAATGATGGTTCTTGCTCGTGCCGAGGCATCAATCAACCCGGAAGACAGGTGCGCATCCATCCAGGAAGTCATCTCCAGCGTCATCAATGCAACAACGGTCGAGGCACAGGTGCGCTTGGCGCTTTCCATCCATGGCTCAGATAGCGGTAGTTCGATTCCCCGCGGGATGCTGGAGGCTGCCGTCCGCAACCTTGTAGACAATGCAATCCGCTACTCCCCCGAAAACATGGCTGTCGAAGTCGCGGCGCACTTCGAGTCCCCGACCCGACAATGCCGTGTCATCGTGGCCGATCGCGGGCCAGGGCTCAGTGAGGATCAAGTAGCCAAAATTGGGCGACGCTTCTGGCGCGGAGACCAAGGCCGAAGCCGCAACGACGGTGCTGGTCTTGGTATCTCGATCGTGCATGCCATTGCCGAGCGATTCGGAGGGACGCTGAATCTGAAGCCCCGGGCAGGCGGAGGTCTGATTGCGGAACTTGTGCTTCCATGTTTCCCGCAGGTTCAGTGAACTTCAGAATGCACTAGCAGCAGTCCGACAGGCCACAGCGACAGATACAGTGGCTCTCTCCCCTACTCTCTGGATCCCGCAGGACCGTTCTTTTCGCTCTTGCTGGCCTGGAAGCGGGCCTTCTTCTGGCGATTCCCGCACGTGTTCATGTCGCACCACCGGCGGCTGCGGCTCTGGCTGGTGTCAAAAAAAGCGGCCTGGCAGCTTGGCGATGCGCACAAGGCCAGCTTTCCGTCTCGTTCGCCTGCGACGATGCTGATGGCGTCGGCGGCAATGACGCCCAGGGCATCTTCCACGCGGGCCGCCGGACCCAGCCACCACTGCCGCCTGCCTTCGGCTGTCAGGATTGCCGCAGCCTTGCTCCCGACGCTGCGGGCATTGATGACCTGGACGGCGGAGGCAGGCAGTGCATCTCCGACGGCGGCCGCGCTCGCGGCGGCGTGGATCGCTTCCCGCAGTTCCCGGGCAAGGTCGAGCTGGGCGGCGTTGCAGGACGTCACGGCCAGGCCGTTCAACGCCAGCCAATCCAGGAGCCGGCGCGGCGTGGGAATGCGCTCCACGGGATCACCCTGGCGTTCCGTCAAGGTTCCGGTGAAGCATGTCGCCAGCACGCTGCCGAGACGGAATTCAGGAAAATCGGCGCGCATGAGCACTCCTAAGCCGGTTGACGGTGAAATTGGCGGTATGTTAGAACCATCTAAGCCGGTTCGCAATGGCTCGTACTTCAAACCACGACGACCAGGAGATCGCATGCCTGCTTCAAACAACGACGTACACGTATTTGAGGCCCGCGCTACTGACGCGGATCTCGACGATCTGCGCGCCCGACTGGCTGCGGCGCGCTTGCCGGAGGCTGAAACCGTTCAGGGCGCGGCACCCGGCGCCGGCCGCTGGGCGCAAGGCGTTCCGCTGTCCGACCTCATCAGCGTGGTGGACTACTGGCGCACCGCGTACGATTGGCGCTCGTTCGAGGCGCGCCTGAACGGGATCGGGCAGTTCCGCACCGTGATTGATGGCCTGGGGATCCACTTCCTGCACCGCCGGTCCCGGCGCGCGGACGCGACTCCATTGATCCTGACGCATGGTTGGCCGGGCAGCATCGTTGAATTCATCGATATCGTGGACGAGCTGGCAGATCCGAAGGACGCCAGCGCGCCGGCGTTTCATGTGGTGGCGCCGTCGCTGCCGGGATTCGGCTATAGCGACAAGCCGGCGGCGACGGGCTGGGGAACCGGGAAGATCGCAGCGG
The DNA here is from genome assembly GCF_017355315.1 of Achromobacter sp. SD115. Lineage (NCBI taxonomy): Bacteria > Pseudomonadati > Pseudomonadota > Betaproteobacteria > Burkholderiales > Alcaligenaceae > Achromobacter > Achromobacter sp. SD115. The sequence continues at coordinate 152,643 of NZ_JADIJM010000002.1, forward strand.
CCTGGGTGGAACTGATGGAACGGTTGGGCTATGACAAGTTCCTGGCCCACGGCGGCGATTGGGGAGGCGTGATCACCGCGATCCTGGGCGGCAGGTTTCCGGCGCAGGTCATGGGCATCCACACCACGCTCGCGCAGGCCCCGCCTGGGTTGGCGTTGGATGGGCTGACGGCCGCCGAGCGCAAATGGGCCGAGGACACCCGCGACTTCTGGCGCTACCGCGCCGCTTACGCGAAACAGCAGGCGACCCGGCCGCAGACGATAGGGTATGCGCTGGTCGACTCGCCGGTCGGGCAACTGGCCTGGATCCTGGATAAATTCGCGGAGTGGACGGATAGCGTAGACAGCCCGTTCGAGCGGATTTCGCGGGATCGCATCCTGGACAACGTCACCCTGTATTGGCTGACGCGGACCGGCGCGTCGTCGGCGCGTATCTATTACGAAAGCCACGACTCGCTGGACCCCGAGTTGCGGGTGGATGTGCCGTCGGCCATCAGCATCTACCCCCGCGACATCGAAAAATGTCCGCATCCCTGGGCGCAGCAGCGGTATCGGCGGATCGTCCGGTGGCGGACACCGGCCATCGGCGGGCATTTTCCGTCGCTGGAAGCGCCCGAGGATTTCGTCAAGGATCTGCAGGCTGGCCTCGCGGCCGTGTTGGCCGCCCATCGGTGAGGCGCGCCCGGGACTTATGGTCATGCACGGTGGGATGGGCGTATTCGCGGGCCATGCAATCTCAACGACCTCCTGCGCCACCAGAGCCAGAGCCCGCTGATGCCCAATGCTCCCAAGCCCAGGCCCAGCAAGGCCACGACGGCTTCTCCCGCAACGCCGCCCAGCTCGCCCGTGTGCAACGGATAAAGCACGGAATTGATCCGCGCGCCCGGATCGAGTTCGTTCCAGCGCTGCGCCGCCAGCACCTTGCCGTCGCGCGGGTCCAGCCAGACGGTGGACCGTCCGTTGGGATGCGGATCGTCCGGCACGATCATGCGGATGGCCAAGGGCCGGTCGCTGCGCGGGGTGTAAAGAAAGTAGCCTATCGAGCCGTCCGGAAATGCCGCCTGGGCGGCGGCGGCCAGTTCGTCCAGGGACCGAGGCTGGATGGCGCCTGCGGGCCGCGCCGGCAGCTTGGGTGCGACGACCGGGGTCTGGCCGCTGGCCAGCGTGATCCAGCCGCCTATCGGACGCCAAGCCATGTAGGCGCCGCTGGCCATGCACACGGCTAACGCAAGCGCCAGGATGGCGCCGCCGTTGCGGTGCAGGTCGAACAAGGCGCGCAAGGTGCCCTTATCGAACGCCATGCGCAAGGACGGCGGCCATTTGCGCGGCCACCAGACGATCAGGCCGGATACCGTCAGGACCAGATAGGCCAGCGCCGTCCAGGCCAGTATGGCTTTGCCGGTCTGTTCCAGCATCAGGGCGCTGTGCAGCTTATAGACCAGGGCGACGATGCCCTCGTCCTCCCCCCTTCTGCCCTGCTCCCGGCCGCTGGCCGGATCCAGGTAGACCGTGCCGTCCCAGGCGCCCGCCACCCTCACCCTGACCTGCATGGTTTCGCCCGGTTCGCGCGGCGGGCGGAAGGTGTAGGAAGCTTGCGGGCCGAACTCGGCGGCCAGATGGCGGCGCAAGGATTCGAACGATGCCGCAGGCCCGGCGCCTGCGCTGCCGGCCCGGAAGAGCTCCGGATGCAGCAGCTTGTCCAGCGGCCGCGCGGCCACGAGGAAGGCGCCGGTCAGCCCGGACAGGATCAGGATCCCGCCCAGGCTCAGCGCCACCCAGCGATGGCAGAGCAGCCAGATGCGCTTGGGCATCAGTAAGCCAGGCGCGCCTGCAGGTAGACCATGCGCGGCGCGCCGACCATGCGGCCGCCGTTGGTGTCGACGTTGCGGGTGTAGTAGCGGCGGTCAAACAAATTGTTCACGCCGACGGCCAGTTCGCTGCCCTTCCATTGCGGCAGTTTGTAGCTCAGCTGCGTGTTCCAGACGCTGAAGCCCGGCACCCGGCCATCGCTCGCGTCGGCGCTCTCGTCTTCGGTGTTGGCCGTGTCCGAATACTGGCCGCTCTGCGCGGTGGTGTAGAGGTTGAAGGTCCAGTTGTTGCGGGTGTAGCGGCCGCCCAGCGTGCCGGTCTGGCGCGAATAGAACGGCACGTCGTTGCCTTCGAACTCGCCGGATTTCTGGATGGCGCGCACGTAGGTGTAGTTGGCGTAGAGATTCAGGCCGGCGAGCGGTCCGGACTTGTCGAAGTCGTAGTCGATGGCGAATTCGACGCCGTTGTGGGTGGTGGCGCCCAGATTGCGGAACACGGCCGGATTGGTGCCGGGGATCGACAGGATCTGGTTGTCGAAGCGCAGATCGAAGACCGTGAATTCGGTGTGGGTCTGTTCGCCCGAGTAGCGCAGGCCCGCTTCGATGGTCTTGGCGACTTCCGGGCTGAGCGGATTGGACGCCGACATCGAGTTCAGCTGCGTGTACTGCACCGCGCCGAACGAGGTGTTGTAGTTGGTATAGAGCGTCAGCGCGTCGTCGACCAGATAGGCGACGTTCAGCGACGGCAGGCCGCGGCTGTTGCGCAGGTCGAACGGCGTGTCGTTGGCGGTGCCGCTGGGCTGGCGGTTGGTGCGGATGTGCTCATAGCGCACGCCGGGCGTCACGCGCCATTGGCCGAAGGCGATGCGGTCGTCCAGGTAGATGGAGTGCGCTTCGGTCTTGTTGTCGAAGACCTGGGCGACGCCGACGCGCTGGCCGGTGGCCAGGGATTCCGAATAGCGCCGGTCCTGGCCGGTTTCGTGGATGTAGCGATAGCCGATGGTCACGTCGTGCGTGGTCGGGCCCCATTCCAGGCGCTGCGTGTAGCGCGGCTCTATGCCCAGCACCTGGTTGTTGCGCGGCTGGTAGTCGTTGCGTCCCGTCGTGGTGTTGATCAGCGAACTCTGGCGCGAGCTGTCGTAGTGATAGACGCGGGCCTCGAACTCCTGGGTGTCCGAGATGGAGTTCAGGTAACCGATGTCGACCTGGTCGCGCTGGCCTTTCCAGTAGTCGGTGGGATGGGTGTTCTGGAACGGATCGTCGCGGTACTGCGCCACGGTCAGGCCGCCCGGCGTCATGGACTTGACGTCGTAATGCGCGAACTTGCCGTAGATTTCCGAGGTCGGGGTCAGCTCAAAACGCCATTTCAGCGCCACGTCGTTGTAGCGGTCATGGCTGGCATCGCGCCATTGTTCGCCGTCCATGCCGGAATACATCAGCGCCACGCCCAGGCCGTTCTCGAACTGCGTGCCCATGAAGCCGGTGTACTGGGTATTGGTGCCGCCCTGGCTGAAGATGTTGTAGCGGGCGGAAGCCTCGGCGGTGAGTCCGGGGGTAGTCGGAATCGAGCGGGTCTTGAAGTTGATCACGCCACCCACGTTCTGCGGGCCATAGCGCACTGCCCCGCCGCCGCGCACCACGTCGATGGCCTCGATATTGCCGAGGCTGGTCGGCGACATCACCAGGTTCGGCTGGCCGTAAGGCGCCATGGCCATGGGGATGCCGTCCAGCAGCATGGTGGTGCGAAACGAATTGCGCGGATTCAGGCCGCGGATGCCGACATGCAGGCCTACCGAACTGCCGCTGGCGCTGGTGCTGCCGCTGATCTGCACGCCGGGCACGCGGCGCAACACGTCGGCCACGCTGGTGGCGCCGCTGTTCTGGATTTCGTCGCGCTTGACCAGCGTGCGGGCGCCGCCGAAGGTCTGCACGCTGTTCTCCAGGCCGGTGCCCAGCCAGTCGCCGCTGACCTGGATCGACTCCAGCGTGTTGGCGTTGCCTGCCGGTATGGCCTTGGCCGCGGGGGCGGGCGCGCGCACCACGTACCCCTGGCCGCCCTGCTCCACCGCCACCAGGCCGGTGCCGGACAGCAGCTGGGCCAGCCCGGATTCCACGCCGTAGCTGCCATCCAGGCCCTGGGTCCGCAGCCCGCCGGTGTCCTCGGGACGGAAGGAAAGCGTGATGCCGCCTGCCTTGGCGAAGGCGGAGAGCGCCTGGTCCAAGGGACCTGCCGGGATGCGATAGTCGTGCATGGCGGCCGGCGCGGCGCTTTGGGCTGCCGCGGGCGGCGCCGCGGCGAACGCGGCCGCCAGGCTCAGCGTCAATCCGGCTAGCCGCAGGACGCGGGTTTGGGTTTGGTCTTCGACTGCCACTTGGTCACATCCCTACAGGTCATCAATGCGCGGTATGCCGGATGAGGCCGGGGGAAAGGGACAACCGTGATGCGGCAAAGTTGTAAATAAGTGAAACCTGGACGGACTGGCGGCGCGTCAGCGCGTCAGCGTGACCCAGTAGGACGTGCGCGCCACGACGCGCAGATCCAGCGTCTTGGCCACAACAGCGAGCAGCGCGTCGGTGTCTTGCAGGCGGAACACGCCGGACACCCGCAGGCCGCCCACCGCCGGATCGCAACGCACCACGCCGCGCCGGTAGCGCGATACCTCGCCCAGCAGCGCGTCCAGCCGCATGTTGTCGGCTTCGATGACGCCGCGCGTCCATCCGGGCGACTCCAACGCGGCGGGCGCGCTGGGCAGGAAGGCATGGGAGGTGAAGCGGACCGACTCGCCGGCGTTGAAGATCCGTTCCGGACTCCCATTCCTGAGGTTCACGGCGACGCGGTGCTCCAGCACAGCCAGTTCGGTCAGGGCGTCGCCGTCATCCAGTTGCCGGACCACGAAGCGGGTGCCCAAGGCGCGCAAGCGGCCCTGGGGCGTCTCGACGATGAAGGGCCGCGCCCTGCCCGACTGGTCGGCGGCCGTGCGCACATAGACTTCGCCGCCGCGCAGCTGCAGCAGGCGTGTTTCGTCGGAATAGCGCACGTCCATGGCCGTGTCGGTATTCAGGTGAACCTGGCTGCCGTCGGCCAGGCGCAGATCCTGGTTTTCGCCCACCGCCGTGTGATAGGCGCCCGCCGGCTGAGTATTCATGCGGTAGGCCAGCAAGGCGGCCGGCGGCAGCGTCAGCCCCAGGGCTGCCAGCGTGCGCAGCACCGTGCGCCGGCTGACTTGCGGCGCACGCGTCAAGAGCGGCACGCCTACCGAGGCCGGCACGGCGTCGAATTGCTGCATCAGGCGCTGCGCGCGCTGCCAGGCAAGCTCGCGCTCCGGATTGCCGTGGCGCCAGCGTTCAAAGGCGGCATGATCGGCCGGCCCGGCCTCGCCGGAGTGCAGGCGCACCAGCCAGCGGGCGGCTTCCCGAATGACCGAGGCATCGATCGGCTTGGATCCTGTCGCGTCCATTTGTCAGGAGTCCAGCATGGTCAGGCAGATTTCGAAGCCTTGGGCCATGTAGCGCTTTACCGTGCGGTCGCTCAGTCCGGTGCGGGCGGCGATCTCGACGTAGGTAAGACCTTCCAGCTGCGACAGGACGAACACCTCGCGCGCCTGCGGCGCAAGGTTGCCGAGCATGCGGTCCAGCTGTTGCAGCGCCTGCTGCACGCCCAGCAGCATCTCGGGCGTAGCCTCCAATTCCGGCGGCAGCGCGGCCATGGCCTCGAGCCAGGCGCGTTCCAGCGAGCGGCGGCGCCAGTGATCGTTGAGCAGCCCCCGGGCGATGGTCGTCAGATAGGCCCTGGGCTGGCGCAGCGTGCGGACTTCCTCGGGATTGCGCAGCACGCGTAGAAAAGTGTCGTGCGCGAAGTCGGATGCCTCATCGCCATGGCCGAGGCGATGCCGCCACCATTGGCAGAGCCATTCGTAGTGGTTTTCGCAGAGTAGCTGGAGCGGCTGTAGGGGGTTGGACATGCTCGAACGCCCCGATAGGCAGCGCGATGACACGGAACGGCGGCCTGCCGGGCGGTAGCGCCGGCGGCCAATTGGGCTAAATGATACCAAGAACCGTTCGCAGTATCGAACTGGCGGCGCCGCCGCGACGCATGGGCCTCAGGCGTACATCAACTGCGGAATGCCGGCCAAAGCCGCTCCTTCGTAGAAGGCCACGAGATTCTTGAAGGACGTGGCGTAGGCCTTGCCGCCATTCGGGTCGACAACCCGCGCGCTCAAGCCCTGGAAGTCGGCCGTGTCGCCCTTGAGTCCGGACAGGACGATGGCATGGCCCATCTGGGCGTTGCTCGAATATCCCAAAAGCAAGATCGGCCCCGGGCTTAGCAAACTGCCCCAGGCATCGGCCGTCATGGACTTCAAGCCGTCCGTGCGGACCTTCAAAGCGGCGGCGAAAGGGACCACGCGATCGGCAGTGATGGGGGACTTGGTGTCGTACATGGGCTTCCACATGCCGCCGAGTTCGCCAGCGAGTTGCGCCATCGTGACGGGCACTCCCCGTGTTGCCGACATCAGCATGGCCGCGGACGCGAGCCAGCACAGATTCGACAAGCCCTGGTCCACTGGCACGATTCTGTTCGTATGGTCTATATCAACTGGCGCGGCAAGCGCCGAGCGGGATACGCACGCCGCGGCGGCCGCGACGATGAACTGACGTCTTTGCACCATTGCGTGTTCCCCTCGAAGTACGCGATCCGCTCGCCGGATTCCGCCGGGGCGCAGCTCGGGCGCGTCTGGCGGAAGACCGTCCGATTTCAGCTGCTACGCGCGTTGTCGTCCATACTCAAAACGGAGTATGGGAATCCCGGCGGGGAACCGGGATTGCGCGTCACTCATGCAAGGCAAGCTGCCTCATGCGCTCAGAATGGCACCATCACCTTCAAGGTGCCGCGGTGACTTTGTATGTGGGACGAAAAGTCGCCGTCGTACTGCAGCCGGAAGTCGATGCCGCCGGCGTTCGACACCTGCAGGCCCGCGCCGATGCGGCCGATGACGTCGTCCATGGGCACCGAGGTCTCGAAGGCACCCGAGCCCGCGGGCGCGCCCTGCAATTGCGCCTTGACCGTGTATTCGTCCTTGGACAGGAACGACACGCCGCCATACATATAAGGGCGCATGGTGGCGCCGTTCTTCAGCGCAATCTTGCCGCCCAGCTCCAGCGTCGGCGAGAGGGCCATGACGAACTGGTTGCTGCTTTCCACGTCCAGATGCAGGGCGTTGCGGGATTCGCTGTAGCCGGGCATGTGGGTGTAGGACGCGTCCAGGTCCACATAGGGTTTCAGATAAACGTGTTCCGCGGCGTAGGTGCGGGCGATGCGCAGGCGCAAGGCCGCGCCATAGACGTCCAGGTCCGAGTCGGCCGTGCTCTGCATGCCGGGGATGCGGATGCTGCGGTCGATGTCGTACTGGCCATAGCCGCCGCCCAGGGCCGCGGACAAGGTCCATGGGCCGGCTTCGCGTTTGACCACCACGCCCGCAAAGCCGCTGTCGCCTTTTCCGCTGACACGTCCGTCGTCGCCGCTCAGATGGCTGTTTTGATAGGCGACGGAGCCGCCCAGGAACCAGCCTGGGCTTACCTGGCGTTGGCCGCCGAACTGGTAGGTGACGCCATCGAAGGAGAAGCCGGAGACGCCGCCGTCGCCATTCTGATTGGTATTGATGCCGGACACCTGGCCCCAGACGCAATCCTGCTCGCCGGTCAGCGCGTCGCCGCCCTGGAACGCGGGGCACGACAGCATGGCGCCGGTAAAGCGCGCCATGCTGGCCTGCATCTGCGCGGCGGGCGCCACGGTGACGCCGGCCGACAGGTCCGACAGCCGGTTCGAATAGGTGTCGGCGCCTTCCCGGGAGGCCATGTCCAGCGCCGCGAACAAGGACGCCATCGCGGTGTTCCCACCCAGGTTCCAGGCGCCTTGCAGATGCCGGGCCACCGAGCGCTGGTTGGCCGCCAGCTGCATGGACGGCGCGGCGAAGTCGGCCTGTACGGCGCGCACGCGCACGTCGCGGCCGTCCAACCTGGCGTCATAGTCGATCACCGGACTGTCCTTGGCCGCCGGGCTGCCCTGGACGTCGCCTTGCAGCGTCGCCACGGTGACTTCGTAATCGGGCAGCAGCGTGATGGGCTGCACATTGACCAGGCCGTTCAGCCGCGTGTCTCCCTGCACCACCATGCGCGGCGATTTGAGGTTGGCGAAGTCCACGTCCGCCTGCAGGATGCCGCCGGCCTGCAGATTGAAATTACCCGCCACCGTCAGGCTGTCGAATGCGCCGGACCTGCCGATGGCCACCAGGCCCGCGTTGTCGATGTTGGCCTGATAAAGCGTGGCGTCGCTCAGGGTGCCGGTGGCGGCGTTCCAGACGTTGCAGGCGATGCCGCCCGCGCCGCCGCATTCGATATTGCCGAGGACGGTCCCTGCATTGTTGATGGCGAGGCCGGCGCTGGCGGGGCTGGCGAGGAAGCTCGCGGTTTTCGCCTGCTGCAAGGCGGCGCCGTCGTAGCGCACGGCGCTGCCGCCGGCGCCGGCCGTGATCGTGCCTGCGGTACCCACGGTCAGCGTGTTCTGCTTGTCTCCCGCGATCCAGACGCCATAGGCGCCCGCGCCCGTGCCGCCGCTGACGGCACCGTTGACGGTGACCGCGACTTGGCCCGAACCTTGCGGCCCCGCGCTTTGCGCAAAGATGCCGGTGGCGCCGGCTCCAGTGGCGGCGATGCTGCCGCTTTGCATTAGCGTGATGTTCCCGCCCGAACCCGTGCTGCCCGCGCCCGCCGTGCTGCCCGCGAAACCGCCGGCGGCGTTGCCGCCCAGCCCGCCCCCGCCGCCGATGGATTGGGCGATCACGCCGTAGGCGTAGTCGCCTTGGGTCGTGATGTTACTGGCGACATTGAGGTTGAGCGTGCCGCCGCTGCCGCTGCCGCCCGTCTGGCCGCTGCCCGGGATCCAAGCGCCCGAGCCCAGTTGCAGCCCCTTGCTGGTGTCGCCCGCAATACCGCCGCCGCCGCCGATGGACTGGGCGATCAGGCCATGCGAGCCTGCGCCCCCGGTCGTGATGTGGCTGCCTGCGTTCAGTGTCAAGGTCACGGCCCCGCCGTCGCCGGCTGCGCCGCCGCGCCCGCCCAGCGACACGCCGGTCAGGTTGCTGGCGTCGCCCGCGCCGCCCAGGCCGCCGCCGCCGCCGATCGATTGCGCCAGCACGCCATAGGCGCGCGCGCCTTGCGTGGTGGCGGCGATGCCGGTGGCGACGTTAATGGCGCCGCCCGAACCGGCCAAGCCGCCGCTGCCGCCCACCGAGACGCTCATGGAATGGCTGTTTTGCTGCAGCTTGGAGCTGCTGTTGCCCGCGCCTGCCGTGCCACCGCCGCCGCCGATGGACTGCATCGCCAGGGCTGGCGCGTCGTCGCCCGAGGTCTGGACGTTCAGCCATCCGCCCCCGCCGGAGGTCAGGATGCTGCCGCCGTTGCCGGCCACGCCGCCGGTGCCGCCAAACGAGGCGCCGACGGTGATGGTGCCCTGGGCCTGGTCCGAGCCGTCGCCGCCCTGCCCGCCCCCTCCGCCTATGGATTGCAGCAGCACGCCATAGGCGTTGTAGCCCGCAGTGGAAATGCTGTTGCCATGGTCGTCGTCGAAGGAGACGCTCAGGCTGCCGCCGTCGCCGCCGGCGCCGCCGCTGCCGCCCACGCCGATGATCGCGTTGGCCTTGATCTTGCTGCCCGAGGCGCTGGACGATCCGCCCACCCCGCCGCCCCCGCCTATCGATTGGGCCACCAGGCCGTCGGCCCAGTCGCCGGCGGTGGCGATCTTGCCCGCGTAGTTCACGCTGACGTTGCCGCCATGGCCGCCCGTGCCGCCGGTGCCGCCCACGTCCACGCCGAATTGGTAGGTGCTGTTCTCGTCGTCGAGCCGTTCCTTGTTGTCGCTGTGGTTGCCGATCCGGTCCAGGATGGGATAGGACGAGGCGTCGGCGCCCAACGATCCGCCCAGTCCGCCACCGCCGCCTATCGATTGCAGCAGGACGCCATCGGCGTCGCCGCCTTCGGTGCGGATCGCGCCTTGCAAGGTTGCATTGATGTCGCCGCCCGTGGCGCCCGAGCCCCCGGTGGCGCCCAGGCCCACCTGCAAGCGGGCGGATGGCCGGTCTTCGGCGCTGCCGGCCACGTTCAGCGTGCCACCCTGCGAGGCCCCGCCGCCGCCGCCGACGGACTGCGCCATGAGGCCGCGCGAACCCGAGCCCAGCGTGCGGATAGTGAAGTTGGGGTTCAGCGTCACGTCCACCTTGCCGCCGGTGCCGCCCGCCCCGCCAGTGCCGCCCAAGGCCAGCGTGAGCTTGACGTTGGTGGGGCCGCCATGCGTGTAGGCGTTGCTGCTGCCCACTCCGCCATTGCCGCCGCCCCCGCCTATGGATTGCGCCAGCACGCCATTGGCGTAATCGCCATAGGTCACGATGGTGGACGCCGGCGGCACGCGCACGCCTGGCGGCGTCAACAGCGATGGGGGCAAGCCCGCATAGGCGCCGTTGGCGTCGCCCAGGCCCACGCTTACCGCGCCGCCGTTGCCGCCGCCGGAGCCGGAGCCGCCCAAGGTCATGCCGGCGGACAGCGAGATCGTGGTTTCATCGCCCAGCACCGTGGACAGCACGGATGAATCGCCGCCGTTGCCGCCTCCTCCTCCGACAGACTGCGCCATCACCGCGTGGGAGCCGTCGCCCAGCGTGACGACCGTGGAGCCGTTGCTGAGGTTGATCTGCGTGACGCAGGTGGTATCTCCGGCCGGGCAGGCGTCGCTGCCCGCGCCGCCGCTGCCGCCCACCGCGGCTTCGAAGTTGAATGCCAGCGACGCGCCCTCGCCGGTGGGCACCGCCACCACCAGATCGCTGGCGCTGGAGCTGCCGCCGTTGCCGCCGCCGCCTCCTATGGTCTGCGCCAGGATGCCGAACGAGTCGTTGGGCGCGTAGGTGTCTGGGTCGATATCCGGGCTGGCGTAGTCCATGCCCGTGGCGACATGGGAGCTGCTGAGGTTCACGATGGAGGAATAGCCGGTGCCGCCCGAGCCGCCGCTGCCGCCCAGCACCACGGCCGCGTTGAAGCCCACGGTGACGTTGTAGTAGCTGGCATCGCCGCCGTTGCCGCCGCCTCCGCCTATCGATTGGGCCAGGATGCCGGCCGAGTGGGCGCCGCCGGTGCTGATGTTGAGGTTGCTGTAGCCCACCTTGACCTCGGCGGCCTTGCCCCCGCCGCCGCCGCTGCCGCCCAGTTGCAGCGCGGCGAACGAGGCCACGCTGGCGTTCTTGACGCTGCCACCCGTGCCGCCGCCACCGCCAACGCTCTGCGCGATGATGCCCGGCGCATAGTTGCCGTGAGTGGCGATGTTCGATGTCGAATACGTCAACGTGCCGTCGCAGCCGCCCTGATTGCTCATGCAGACCGAGCCGCCGTCGCCGCCGCCGCTGGCGCTGCCGCCGATCGCCACCGATACGCCGACCGATGCGGTGAAGGTGTCGCCGCCGTTGCCGCCGCCCCCGCCCACGGACTGGGCCAGCACGCCCGCGCCGAATTGGCCGGCGGTCTGGATAGAACCCAGATCCTGGATGATGACGTTGCCGCCCGCGCCGCCCCCGGCGCCGCCGCCGCCCACGCCCAACACGCCGATACTGTCGCCGCCGCTGCCGCCGCCGCCGCCGATGGACTGGGCCACCATGCCGATGGCGGCGTTGCCGGCAGTCGTGATGGAGCCGGTGTTGCCGAGCACCACCGTGCTGCCGGACGAACCAGTGGCCCCGGCCGAGCTTCCGCCCACGCTGAGCAAACCGGTGGCGCTGCCGGAGGCCCCGCCGCCGCCGCCGATGGACTGGCCGATCATGCCGTGCGAGTTGTAGCCCGACGTGGCGATGGAACCCGTGTTGTTCAGGCTGACCTGGCTGGCCGCGCCGCCGCCCGCGCCGTCTCCGCCCAGCGAAACCAGTTCGGCCGTGTCCGCTCCGCCCGCGCCGCCGCTGCCGGCGATGGACTGGGCCAGCACGCCGTAGGCATGGTCGCCGCTGGTCGTGATGGTTCCGCCGGTCGTGGCGGTCACCGTGCCGGCGTTGCCGCCATTGCCGCCGTTGCCGCCCTGGCCGCCCAGCACCGAGACGAAGTCGCTGCCGGTGCCGCCGCCGCCGCCGATCGATTGCGCCACGATGCCGGTCGCAAAACTGCCTGTGGTGCTGATGGCGCTGCCGCTCGCGGCTACGACGTTGACAGCGCTGGCGTTGCCGCCAAACCCGCCGCCGCCGCCCTGCCCGGCCAGCGCGGTGCTGTCGCTGCCATCGCCGCCCTGTCCGCCCAGGCTTTGCGCCGCCAGGCCAGGAAGATTGTCGCCGCGGGTGGCGACGCTGGCGCCCTGATAGAGATTGATGGCGACGCTTCCGCCCGCGCCGCCATTTCCGCCCGAGTGGTCCTTGTCGGGACCCGTGCCGCCTTTGCCGCCTATGGCGCGGGCAGCGACGCCCGCGCCTTCGATGGTAGCGCCAGCGGCCGAACCGGCCACATCCAGCAGCACCGAGCCATTGACGTCCACCGTCACCTTCTGGGTCCAGCTGTCCGACGTGCCGCCGCCGTTGCCGCCGTTGTCGCTATTGTCGGTCGAGGCCGTGCCGTCGCCGCCGATGCTCTGCGCATAGATGCCAAAGACCGTGGCGCTGTCGTAGACCTGCCAGTAGCTGTAGGCCTGGCCCTGGTGCGTCACCTGCACCGTGCCGCCGGTGCCGGCATTGCCGTTGTTGTAGCCGCCCATGCCGCCCACGGAATTCGCGTAGATGGCGGCGCCGTTGGCATAGGTGCGCAGGCGCGCCGCGCTGCTGCCCAGGTTGATGGCGCCGGTATTGCTGACCGTGACCGTGCTGGCGTTGCCGCCATTGCCGCCCACCTGCTCGCCGTATTCCAGCGTCGGGTCGTTCTGGTCGCCGCCCGCCCCGCCCAAGGCGCGGGCATTGATGCCGTATAGGCCCTGGCGCGGCGTGGGCAAGGAACCCGACATCGTCAGGTTGCCGGAGTTGGTCACGGTGACGGTCTGGCCCAGGCCCCCGTGGCCGCCGTTGGAGTCGTTGTTGTCGTTGGCGGGGTCGCCGATCCCGCCGGACGATACCGCCATGATCAGGCTGTTGAAGTTGCTGAGCGCCGTGCCGTTGAGCGCGACGTCGCCGCTGCTGGACACAGTGACGTTGCCGCCGTCACCCGCGGTGCCTTCGTCCACGCCGTCGCCGCCGCGCGATAGGGCCGTGACCACGCCCAGCGGGTTCAGCCGGGTTTGATTCGCGTCGGCGTTGTAATTGCCCGATGAGGTGACGGACACGTCAGGCCCGTTCTGGCCGTCCTTCTCGTCGTTGTGGTCCACCCCGCTATCGCCTTCGCAGATGGCCTGGGCGCTTGGGTAGTTTCCCGACGACACATTCAGCGAAGGGCCGCCGGCACAGGCGTAGCCGGCCTGCGCGCTGCCCGTCGCGCCCCAGGCGCAGGCGCCCAGCGCCGACACCACGGCCAATCGCAGGGTGTTCTGCCGCAGCAGAGGGAAAGGCAGGCCGGGGGGGCGCACGGGGAAAGAGATGGGCTTCATCGATTCGCGGATTCTGTTGGCCTGAGCGCGAAGGCCGCCCGGATGCCCGGGGGCGCGCTCAGTAGTAACTGGCAAAGTTTCGCCACTAGAATCCGCAGGGTGCGCGCTGGGTGCAACTTTTTTTCGACGAATCAGTGGTTTTTTTCGACGAAATCCGCAAAAAAAACCACATCGTTACATTGGGTCCGGGCTTAGGTGTAAGCGAAAGTTAGGCCCCTGGAGGCGGCGCCGCCCCGCATATCAGGAACGGGTAGAGCCGCTGGCCGACGCCAGCAGCGTCCGCCCTTTCTGCGTCAGGATGACGACCGGTTCGGTATGCGCTTCTTCCCGGTCCCGGGACATGTCGACCAGCCCATTGGCGGTTGCGTCTTCCCAGGCGGACAGACGCGGGCAAGAACTGCGCCAGGCGTCCATGGTCTGCGCATAGGTGCGCGGCCGCTCGGCGATCCAGGCCAGGAATTGCAGCAAGTTGCCGAGCTGGGAGGTGCCGGGCTCGAGTGTGGGGTTGTCGTGCATGATGTGCTCCCGCCATGGCGGCTGTCCATGAACAATACTCCGGCGGGCTCGCCGGAGTCATTCCGCCTGGAGCCGTGCCGGCCTAGACCGCCAGCCTGCGCATCGTCAGCGCGACGACCGCCGTGGCGACGAGCTGCATGCCGGCCACAACGTACAGCCCGGCGGCGACGCCGCCCGTCCATTCCTTGAGCCAGCCCATCATGAAAGGCGTGGCGAAGCCCGCCAGGTTGCCCACCGAATTGATGAAGGCGATGCCGCCGGCCGCGGCGGTGCCGGTCAGGAATGCTGCCGGGATGGCCCAGAACACCGGGAAGGCGCCCAGCACGCCGATGGCGGCGATGCTCAAGGAGGCCATCGCCAGTACCGGGCTGCCGATATAGGCGCCGGTCAAGGACAGGCCCAGCGCGCCGACCAGGGTGGCACCCGCGCAATGCAGCCGGCGTTCGCGGGTGGAATCCGAGTGCATGCCATTGATCACCATCGCGGCGGTGCCCAGGATGAAGGGAATGGCCGACAGCAGGCCTATGTTCAGGGTGCCTTGCACGCCCAGTTCGCGCACGATCGAGGGCATCCAGAACGCCAGCGTCGCGTTGCCGCCGACGATGCAGAAGTAGGCGGCGGTGCACAGCCACAAGGCGGGCAGGCGCAAGGCCTGGGCGAAGCTGGCGTGCTTGGCGGGATCCAGGCGCTCGCTGTCCAGTTCAGCCGTGAGCGCGGCCTTTTCCGCCGCGCTGAGCCAGCGCGCCTGCTGCGGGCGGTCCGGCAGATACGCCAGCACCACCATCCCGGCGATTACGGACGGAATGCCTTCCAACACGAACAGCCATTGCCAGTTGCGCAGCGGGGCCACGCCGTCCATGCCGCTCATGATGAGACCGGCTATCGGCCCGCCCACGATGCCGGCCAGCCCGAACGACGTCATGAACCAGCCATTGATGCGCCCTCGCCGGCTGGCGGGAATCCAGTACGTCAGATAGAGCATCACCCCGGGGAAAAAGCCGGCTTCGAAGGCGCCGAGCAGAAAGCGCAAGACGTAGAAGGAAGTCGGCGTGGTGACGAACGCCATCGCCATCGACGTCAGGCCCCACATTATGGTGATGCGGGCCAGGGTCTTGCGCGCGCCGATGCGCTGCAGCAGCAGGTTGCTGGGCACCTCGAAGATGAAATAGCCGATAAAGAAGATGCCCGCCCCCAGGCCGTACACGGCCTCGCTGAAGCGCAGGTCCTGCAGCATCTGCAACTTGGCGAAGCCGACATTGACGCGGTCGATCCATGCCAGCAGGAACAGGAATATCAGGAAAGGGATGAGTCGCCAGGCGACCTTGCGGTGCATCAGGCCTGGATCGGCGGCAGCCGACGCGGCGTCTTGTGGCGGCGCGGAGAGGGGTTGCGGTGAAACAGCATCCATAGCGGGTTCCTCGGTGGAGCGGATCAGGGGTGCGCCCTAGCCCGCCGATACCGGGGCAAGGTCACGCGAGCAGATGTTTTAGGCTGCTATAAATATATTTTGCCATTTTGAAAAAATACAATAATGAGGATTTACCCGCATTGTCCGTACCCGGGACGAGCCTTGCCCTGATGCCGGATCGTCAGGCCAGCAGGTTCTTGGGCAGTGCGGCAACAAAGGAAGCAAAGCTGATCGACCCTTGTCCGGGGCTCATATGCAGCGTCATGACCGCGGCCGCGCGGGCCGAGTCCTGCGCCTGGATCGCCTCGAGCAACTGGCCGTGCTGCTCCCACGACGACGCAAGGCGGCCGAAGGCGGAGAAGGCGTGGAGCCGGTAGGCGCCCGTGCGCGAGCGCATGCGCAGGATCTCCTGGCGCAGATAGGGATTGCGGGCGCCCATGTACAGCGCATCGTGAAACCGCCGGTTGTGCTCCTGCCAGGCGTCGGTGTCCTCGCGCCGCACCACCGCGGCGGCGCGCTCATGGATGACCGCCAGCTCATCGCGTTCCGCGGGCGTCATGCGTTCGCAAGCCAGGCGCGCGCCGATCCCCTCCAGTTCGGCCAATAGCTCCCACATGGCCATCAGCTGAGCCACATCCATCTTGGCCACCACCATG
The DNA here is from genome assembly GCF_017355315.1 of Achromobacter sp. SD115. NCBI lineage: Bacteria > Pseudomonadati > Pseudomonadota > Betaproteobacteria > Burkholderiales > Alcaligenaceae > Achromobacter > Achromobacter sp. SD115. Next base: position 168,614 of record NZ_JADIJM010000002.1, read on the forward strand.
CCGCCGCGCGGCAGGCTGGCCACCAGCCCCTGCGCCTGCAGTTGCAGCAGCGCCTCGCGCACCGGCGTGCGAGAGACGTCGTAGGTCTGCATCAGCATCTGTTCGTCGACGGGATCTCCCGGCAACAGGCTGCCGTCGCGGATCGACTCTTCGACGGACAGGCGGATGCGCTCAGCGGCTTTCATGGCGGACTCCGGTCAGGGTGCTAAGAAAATTCATCCACAGCATAGTATTTTCTTGACTTATATAAATATATTTATGAGACTAGACTTTTATTTTACCGAGCAAAGTGCGGCAGGAGGTAATGAGCATGGAAGACTCGCCCAAGCTGGCGTGGCAGGCCTGGGTGGCCCTGGTGTGCAGGACCCATGGCCTGAAGGTGCCCGCCGAAACCCAAGCGGCGGTCGCGCGCAGCTTGCTGCGCCTCTCCGTTATCGAGGCGGATATCGCGAATTGCGGGGATGAGGATGCTTGACCCCCGCGCTCATCTTTCCATCGGCGACATGCGCAGACGCTATGGCCAGGCCACCGCAGGCGAGCGCGTCGAGCTTGTTTCGGCGCAGGCCGCCACGTTCGAGCGCAGCGCGGCTGAGCTGCACTGCGCCACGCGTATCTATCAGCCCTGCCCGCCCGCCGGTCGGTCCGGCGGCCTGCTGGAAGGTGTGGCGCTCGCGCACAAGGATGCATTCGAGACCGGCGCGCATGCGCCTGGCCGTGGCCGGCCGCTGCGCGACGATGCGCCGGGACCGATGGCGACCGTACTGCGGCGCTTGCAGGACCAGGGCGCGCTCAATCTCGGCGCCCTGGCGATGGCCGAGCACGCCTGCGGGGCCACGGCCGAGAACCCGCATGGCCCGGCCCTGGTCAATCCGCTCGATCCCGCCGCCGCGGTGGGCGGCTCTTCCAGCGGCTGTGCGGTGGCGGTGGCGGCCGGCCTGGTGCCCGCCTCGCTCGGCACCGACACGGCCGGCTCGGTGCGGATGCCGGCGGCTACCTGCGGCCTGGTGGGGCTCAAGCCGACCCAAGGGGTGATCCCGGCGGACGGCGTGGCGGCCTTGGCGCCGACGCTGGACACGGTGGGGGTGATCGGCCGAGACGCGCTGGACGCCGCCTGCGTCTATGCCGCGTTGCTGCCATCGGCGACGGTCGCGCCGGCGCTGCCCACGGATGCGGCGGGTATCGAACAGGAACTTTCCAGGCCCCGGCGCTGGCGGGTGGCGTCCACGCTCGCGACCGCCGGCGCGCGCGCCGACGTGGGCGCGGCGATGGCGTGCTTCGAACAGCGATTGCGGGATTCGGCTCGGATCGGTGCCCAACCGGGGCCCGATCTGGACCGCCTCAACCGCCTGGCGCAGATCGTGCTGCACGCGGAGGCTGCCGCCACGCTCGCCGGCAGCGTGCGCCGCGAATTGGCGTCGCTGGCGCCCGCCACCCAGGCCATCGCGCTGCCTGGTTGGGCCATGCCGGCGATCTGGTATCGGCATGCTCTGTCGCAAATCGCGTCGTTGCGCGCCGCGTTCGTCGCCACGTATCTCGCCGATGCGGACCTGCTGCTCACGCCCTGCCTGGCGCAAGGGGTGCCGGACCGCGCGGCGGTCACCACCAGCAGCCCTGCTTTCGACCCGCGCGCGCTCGCGGCGCTGCATCGCCACCACGCCTACCTCAACTATCTGGGCCTGCCCGCGCTGGTCCTGCCTGTCGGCATCGACGCGCTGGGCCGCCCCGTCTGCGTGCAAGCGGTCGGCGCGCCTGGCAGCGAGGCCCTGCTGCTGGCCTTCGCGCACCAGTTCGCCCTGCCCTTTTCCGCCATCCTGCAACACTAATCCACGGACTCATCATGGCCAGAATCAATGCCTCCCCCACCCTTGCGCGCTTTCGCGTGCTGGACCTTTCGCGCGTGCGCGCCGGCCCGACCTGCGTGCGCATCCTGGCCGATTTCGGCGCGGACGTGATCCGCATCGAGCCGCCGGCCGGAATCGATCCCAACGAAGCCATGTTCGCCGCCGACCGCACCGGCGGTGACTTCCAGAACCTGAACCGCAACAAGCGGTCGATGACGCTGAACCTGAAGAAGCCCGAAGGCTTGGCCGTGTTCAAGCAGCTGGTGGCCACGGCCGATGTGGTGGTGGAAAACTGGCGTCCCGACGTCAAGGCGCGCCTTGGGGTGGACTACGAGGCGCTGCGCGCCATCAATCCCCGCATCATCCTGGCCAGCATTTCCGGCTTTGGCCAGGACGGTCCCTACGCGGACCGGCCAGGCTTTGACCAGATCATCCAGGGCATGGGCGGCCTGATGTCGGTCACGGGCTTTGCCGGCGGCGGTCCGCTGCGCGCCGGGCTGGCGGTCGCCGATTGCGGCACCGGCATCTACGCCGCGGTCGGTGTCCTGCTGGCCTTGCTGGAACGGGAACAATCCGGCGTCGGCCAATGGGTCCACAGTTCCCTGCTGCACACGCAGATCGCGCTGATGGACTTCCAGGCGGCGCGCTACCTGAACGACGGCGACACGCCGGTGCAGGCGGGCAACGATCATCCGACCAGCAGCCCGATGGGCCTGTTCGAAGCCAGCGACGGCGCCTTCAACCTGGGTGCGTCGGGCGAAGGCAACTGGCGCCGCCTGTGCGAGTGCCTGGACGCGCCGCAATGGCTGGAGGATCCGCGCTATGCAACCGAAAAGCTGCGCGTGGCGAACCGCGCCGCGCTCAATGAATCGCTGGCGCAGCGCTTCCGCCAGCAAAGCGTGGCGCATTGGGTCGGGCTGCTGAACCGGGTCGGGGTGCCGGCCGGCCCGGTCTATAGCATCCCGCAAGTATTCGAGGACGAGCAGGTCCGCCATCTGGGTGTGGCGCAGCCGGTCGCGGACGAGGCCGGACACGAATACCGCCTGATCTCGCAGCCCGTGGCCTTGACGCGCACGCCCGCCCAGATCGCTCGGCCTGCCCCGGGCTGGGGCGAGCACACCCGCGAGATGCTGGCGGAGGTGGGCTATGGCGAGGGCGACATCGAGCGCTTGTATGAAGCGGGGGTGGTATGAGCGGCGGTCAGATCCAGGTCGATTTACAAGACGGCATCGCGACCCTCACGGTCTGCCATCCGGAAAAGCGCAATGCGATGACTCTGGCCATGTGGCAGCAATTGGCCGCCGCGCTACGTGAACTGGAGGGCGCCGGGGTGCGGGTGCTGGCGCTCACCGGCGCCGGTACGCGGGCCTTCGTGTCCGGGGCCGACATCAGCGAGTTCGACCAGGCGCGCGACGGCGCCGCCGCGGTCGCCAGGTACAACCAGGCGGTGGCGGACGCGCAACAGCTGCTGGCGGAGTTCGCGGCCCCGACCGTGGCGCTGATACAGGGCGCCTGCATGGGCGGCGGCATCGGCCTGGCGCTGGCCTGCGACCTGCGCTATGCCAGCGCCAGCGCCCGTTTCCGCATGCCGGCCGCGCGGCTGGGGTTGGGCTACTCCTATGCCGACATGCGCAGGCTGGTGGACGTGGTGGGCGCGGCATCCGCGTTCGATCTGTTCTATACCGCCCGCAACCTCGACGCCGAGCAGGCCGAACGCCGCGGCCTGGTCCATGAGCGGTATGCCGATGACGACTTCATCCGCCAGACCCAGGCCCGGGTGCGCGGCATTGCCGCCAACGCGCCCCTCTCCCTGCGCGCGGCAAAGGCGGCCATACTGGCGACCATGAATCCGCCTGCGCCCGCCCGGCTCGACGCGATCGATGCCCTGGTGGCCGACTGCTTCGCCAGCGAGGACTACGCCGAAGGCCGGCGGGCGTTCGCCGAAAAACGCGAGCCGGTCTTTCTCGGCCGTTGAGACGTCTTTGAACCATGAGCAAGATGCCATGAACAACCCACGCATTCCTTTCATGCTGTCCAGCCAGCGCCCGCCCCTGGCGGCGCTGGACGGCCGGCCCATCCTGGTGCACCTGGTGGTCAATGTGGAGCACTGGCCGTTCGACCAGCCCATGCCCCGTACCTTGCTTACCGCGCCGCATGGACGCGAGACGGTGCCGGACGTGCCCAACTTCAGCTGGGCCGAGTACGGCCTGCGCTGCGGGCTGCCCCGGATCATCGACGCCATACGCGGCCGCGGCCTGCCGGCCTCGGCCAGCCTGAATGCTTCGGTCATCGATGCCTATCCCGAGGCGGCGCAGGCGCTGCTGGAAGCCGGCTGGGAATTCATCGGCCACGGCATCCACCAGCGGGCGCTGTCGCAAGAGGACGGCGACGGCCAGGCCCGCACCATCGCGGCGGCGCTGGACCGGATCGAGCGCTACACCGGGCGCAGGCCGCGCGGCTGGCTCTCGCCCGGCCTGCGCGAAACGCAGGACACGCCGGATCTCCTGGCCCAGGCCGGCATCGACTACTTGTTCGACTGGTGCCTGGACGACCTGCCCAACTGGATGCAGACCGCCGGGAGGCCGTTGCTGGCGCTACCCTACGCGCTGGAGCTGAACGATTCCGTCATCCACGCGGTGGAGAAGCATGCCACCGGGGAATTCAGCCGGCGCCTGGAAAGGACGCTGGATCTGTATGCCCTGGAGGCCCAAGCCGCCGGTTGTCCGCGCGTCCTCACGCTGGGATTGCATCCCCATCTGATGGGCGTGCCGCACCGTTACGCCGACCTGGTGACCATGCTGGACTTGCTGCAGCGGCATCCGATGACCACTTTCGTCACCGGCGCCGCGATGTATGACTGGTATGCCGGCCAGGCTCCCGCCAAGTCCGCCGGAGCCGCCGCATGAACGCCATCGATACCTTGGTCACGCATTTGCTGCGCACCTGCTACCAGGACCTGCCGGCGGCGGCGGTGGCGGCGGCCCAGACCTTCATTCTCGATGCGGTCGGCGTCGGGCTCTCCGGCTCGCGCCATCCCCGCATGGCATCGCTGCGCCAGGCGGCCCAGGCTTTGGGCCAGGGCGCGGAGGCCACCGTCTGGGGCAGCGGCGAGCGGTTGCCGCTGGCCAGCGCGGTCATGCTGAACGCCTATCAGGTCTTCAACCAGGAGTTCGACGCCATCCACGACCGCGCCGTGGTGCACGCGTTTGCCTGCATCGTGCCCGCGGCGCTGGGCTACGCCGAGCGCGAAGGCGGCATCGATGGCCGTCAACTGATCACGGCGGTCGCGGCCGGATTGGACTTCGCCATCTACGTCGCGCTGGCCCAGCGCGCGCCCATGCGCTTCTTCCGGCCCGCCATGTGCGGCGGCCTGGGCGCGACGGCCACGCTGTGCAAGCTGGCGGGACTGGATGAAACCGCCACGCGCGACGCGCTGGGGCTGGCATACAGCCATCTCTCCGGCACCATGCAGGCGCATATCGAAGGCTCTCCCGCGGTCGGCCTGCAGGTCGGCCTGAACGCCAGGGCCGCCGTCACATCGTTCGAACTGGCGCGCGCGGGCTTCCCCGGGCCGCGCGACATCCTGGAAGGCCCCTACGGCTACTTCGCGCTCTACGACGCTGGCCAGGCCGACTGGGACGCGGTCCGCGAGGATGTGGGCCGGGTGTTCCAGATCACCCGCATGAGCCACAAACCGTATCCGACCGGCCGCGCCACGCACAGCGGCATCGGCGCCGTGCTGGACCTGATGCGCGCCCATGCGCTGCAGCCCGAGGACGTGGACCAGATCACAGTCCGCGCGTCTTCATTGATCGTGCGCCTGGTCGGACGGCCGGCCCATCCAGGCATGGATTCCGCCACCGCCAGGCTGTGCATGGGTTATGCCATGGCCACGGCCCTGCTGCGCGGCCGGGTCGGTATCCCCGATTTCGATCCGGACGCGTTGGCGGAAGCCAGAACTTTCGAACTGGCCGCCCGCATTCGGGTGGTGGATGACGGCAATCCCGACCCCAACGCCATGAGCCCCCAGCGCGTCGAATTGCGGTTGAAGGACGGCCGCGTATTCACGGCCGACATGCCGGCCTTTCCCGGCAGTCCGGAACGCCCGTTGGGTGTGGCCGAACAGGACGCGAAGTTCGAAGCCTGCTGCGCCTCCGCGCAGCCGCCCTTGCCTGCCGCGCAGACGCGGGAACTGGCGCGCAGGCTACGCGGGCTGGAGGGCGAACGGGACGTGCGCGGAATCATCGGGCTATTGACGGCTCCGCGCGCGTCCTGACCGAGCCTGCCGGACTGGGTGCGTCAATACTTGAAGCTCAAGCGCGCCCAGACCGTGCGGCCCGGTTCGTTTACCGCGGTGTTGGCGGCATAGCCGAAGCCGGCGTTGCCAGCCAGGTTCAGGTGCTCGCTGTAGGTCTTGTTGAACAGGTTGTCGACGCCCAGCGACAGGCGAACCTGCTTGTTGACCGTATAGCCGCCGTTGATGGAAAACACGCCGAACCCCGCGCTGGGGCCGAAGTCCTTGCCCACGACATTGCCTTGGTTCAAGGCGTAGCGGCGCTGCGCGGCCACGACGCGCCACAACGCGCCGGCGGACCACGTACCGTCGTCGTAGGCGGCGCTGAGCTTGGCCTCCAGCGGCGGCATCTGCGGCAGCGCGCTGCCGTCGCTGCGGTTCTGGCCCCAGGCATACGCCAGCGTGGCGCCCAGCTTCCATGATGGCGCCGGCTTGTACGAGACGCCCAGCTCGCCGCCCGCGATGCGCGCGTTGACGTTCGTGGCCTGCGACGTCGGACCCATCATGCCGCCCGAGGTGTAGCTGAACAGGATGTAGTCGTTGACGTAGCCGGCGTAGCCCGAGAACCAGGCGTCCAGCGTTTCTGTCTTGTATTGCGCGCCGAAGTCCAGCTGGGTGGTCTTCTCGGGCTTCACACCCTGGAAAGCGTTGGCGGAACCTGCCGGGCCGCGGTCCGGGGAAAACAGCTCCCAGTAGTCCGGGAAGCGCTCCACATGGCCCAGGCCGACATAGAGCGTGGCCGGCAGCGAAGCCAGATCCTTCTCGTAGCGCAAGAAGCCGCTGGGCAGCGTGTCGTTGCGGCGTTCATCCGCTGTGGGATTGGGCATGGGCATCATCATCGAGCCGTTGTCCTGGCGAAAATCCTTGGCCGAGGCCCAGTCGATCCGCGCGCCGCCGATGATGCGGCTGTCCGACGCGGCACGCCAGGTCAGCTCGCCGAACAGTCCGGTGTTGGAAAAATCCGCGTCCTTGATCCAGCTCTGGCTGCTGTACGGCACGGTGTCGGTGCCGTTGCGGGAGCGGTGGCGGCTCTGCTGGAAATCCAGGCCAGTGACCAGGCTGACATCCTGCGACAGTTCCCAGGTGCCGGCGTAGCGGCCACCCCAGGTTGCGCGGTCCACGTCGGCCGCCATGGCCATGGGCATGGCGCTCATGGGGTCGGGTGCGCGCAGCGTGTAGTTGTCCATCACGTGGTCGGCGTAGTTGTAGTACAGCTGTGCTTCGACCTTGCTGAGCGCCGGACCCAGGTTGCGCTTCTCGAAACGCAGGCCGAAGCTCTCGCGCTTGAACTGGGAACCATCCATGCCGCGCCCGGCGTAGCGCGCTTCGCCGTCGCCCGTGCCCGCCGTCAATTCGTACAGCGTGTCGGCGTCGGGCGTAAAGCCCAGGGTCAGGTCGGCGTTCCACTTGTCCCAGCGCGAAGGCACGGTGTTGCCGTCGCCGTCCTTGTAGTCCTGGGAGTGGGAATGGTTGGCCGTGATGCGCGTGTAGACCTTGTCGTTGCCCACGGTCAGATCGGCGGCCTGGTCGTTGCGGCCGAACGAGCCGCCCGTCAGACTGCCGTCGAATCGCACGCCGGCGGCCGTGAAATGGGGCGTGTCGCGATCGAACTTGACCGTGCCGGCCGACGCGCCCGGTCCCCACAGCACGGTCTGAGGTCCCTTGATGACCGTGAGCTGGTCGAAGTTCTCGGGCGAAATATAGGAGCTGGGCGCGTCCATGCGCGCCGGGCACGCGCCCGGCATGGAGGTGCCGTTGGTCAGCAGATTCAGGCGCGAGCCGAACATGCCGCGCAGCACGGGATCGCCATTGGTGCCGCCGTTGCGGATGGCCGAGAAGCCGGGAATCGTCTTCAGATAGTCGGTCCCGTCGCTGGCCGGCAGCGGCTGGCGCGGGATCTTGGGATCCGTGGTGAAAGTCAACGGCGCGCTGGGTTCCACGCCCGTAATGACCACGGGATCGGTGGTGTAGATGTTGTTCGTCTCGGCGGCTTGGGGCCAGGCGGGGAACGAGGCGGCCAGGGCGGCGGCCAGGCAACTCATACGCAGGAATTCCTCTTTCTTGGTCATGTCAGGTTTCTATCGATCGGGAAAGTTCTGTAGCGGGCGCGGACTGACGGCAACCCGCGCCTTCAGGGGTGAAGGCCCGCAGTCGCACGTCTGAGGCGCGCATCGATGGCACGTGGACGCCCCTCCCCGCGGCGCGCGGGACCCGTGGTCCGGTGCGTGCCGGCGATGCTGGCGCAGCCGTTCAGGCCCGCAGGCTTGTGGGCTGAGCGGATGGCCTGTCGATAACGTTAGGGAAGGAGGTCAGGCGGTCTGCGGCGGCGCGCGCGACTGCTGTGGCAGCCGGGCTAAAGCGCTGGAGAATTGCGGTTCCGCGGCCGGAGGATGGACGGCGGGCGCCGCCGCCGGCAGGAACCAGGCGAGCAGGAGAATTTCGGGAGGCGTGGCCCCGCTGAGCATGGCGCAGCCTGCGCTGCAGCAATGCGGCAAGGCGCCGCTGTGCTGCTGTGCGCCCTGCCCCTGCCCATCGACATCCAGCGTGACCACGCGCGGGCCGCTGGCGGTGCAGACGATGGTGGTGACTCCCGCCTTGCCCGTTCCCATGCCCGAGGCCGCCAGCGCGGAGGACGCGATCAGCGCCTGAAAGACGAACAGGGCCATCGCGACCAGCGCGACCCAACGTCTACGGGCATAGGCAGATGCGTGCATCAGGGATTCCTTATCGGCGCAGATGCTATCACGCAGGGCGGAGCAGATGCCGCGGATGCATCGGGTCTTGCGGTCAATTCGGATTGCGACATGATGTAGATCAGATATCGTGAGCGGTTCTATCCATACGGACGGCCAATGTGGCAATGACCTGCTTGATTGACGAAACGTGGCTCGTGGCGGCAACGGCGATACCCGTTGCATGTAACGACTTCCCTGTGTATTCTGTTACATGCAACAGGGAGGCTGCCATGGTGACATCCGATGTAAACGCCCGCGTCAACAAGCATCGCACCGCGCTGCGCATGGCCGGCTTGCGTCCGGTCCAGATCTGGGTGCCTGATACCCGGCGGCCGGATTTCGCCGAGGAATGCCGCAGGCAGTCGCGCCTGGCGACCCAGGCGGATGCCGCGGATCATGCGACGCAGCGCCTGATGCATCAGGCGATGTCCGAGCTGGATGGCTGGGAGCCCTGATGCGCGGCGAACTGGTGACTGTCGTGGCGCAAGGCGATTTTGGCAAACCGCGTCCGGCCCTGGTCATTCAGGCTGACCTGTTCAGCGAACATGGAAGCATCACCGTCCTGCCGGTGACCAGCAGTCTGGTCGAGGCTCCCTTGCTGCGGGTCAACGCAAGGCCGACTGCTCAGAACGGTTTGCAACAGCTATCTCAAATCATGGTCGACAAGGCGCTAACCGTAAGGCGGGACAAGCTTGGCCCTGCTTTCGGCCGCATCGAGGCTGCAACGCTGCTGGAAGTCGAGCGCTGTCTGGCCGTCTTTATTGGAATCGCCAAGTGATCGGGCTACCCTGTCGCGGGCAGCTTGTTGTGGCGACCCGGCCTTTCACCCATTGAACAAAGAGGATGCAGATGTCCCGTTGGACTTTTTATTCCGCCCCTGGCACCTGTGCGCTGGCGACGCACATCGCGCTGCGCGAAGCGGGCGCCGATTTCGATCTGGTCAAGCTTGATATGGGCGCCCTGCAGCAGCAAAGCCCCGAGTACCTGCGCGTCAATCCCAAGGGCCGCGTGCCGGCGCTGGCGACCGAACACGGCGTGCTGACCGAGACCCCCGCCCTGCTCACCTTCGTGGCGCAGAGCTTTCCGGACGCGCAGTTGGCGCCTCTCGGCGACCCGTTCGCGTTCGCGCGCATGCAGGAATTGGCGAGCTATCTGGCGTCTACCGCGCACGTGGCGCACGCGCACAAGCGCCGCGGCGCGCGCTGGGCGGACGATCCGGCCGCGCATGCCGCCATGCAGGCCAAGGTGCCGCAATCCATGACGGCCTGCGCCGCCTATCTCGAATCGCAGATCGTCGGCCCCTGGGCGGCAGGCGAGCGCTATAGCGTGGTCGACGGCTATCTGTACACCATAGGCAGCTGGCTGGAGGGCGATGGCGTGGACCTGACGCAGTTTCCCAAGCTGACGGCCTATCTGGCCCGGGTCGCCGCCCGGCCGGCCGTGCAGCGAGCGCTGGCCGAAGCGCAGCCAGCCGCCTGAGATCCATGCCATGGCCCCGTGGCGGACTGGCCGGCATGCGATGCCCGGCCAGCACGGCCCGCGGGGCGCATCGATTCTCCAAGCACCGGATTCGATTGCCACCAAGGTTTGATTGCCATCAAAATTGGAACGCTGCGGCCAGTTCCATGCGGCTAGCGCGGTATTGCATCATTTCCTATCCTTCTCCCGTGCCGTCTTTGTCAGTTGGGCTTCAGCCAGCAGGCGACGGAATGAGCATCCGGACTTCTCCGGAGGCCGAACATCAAGAGAATCAAATGAAGCACACTTACGCAGCATTCCTGGCCGCCTCGCTCCTGGCCTTGGGCAGCCTCCCGGCACACGCCGCGCCCGTGGACTACCAGATCGATCCCGAACACACGGAGATCGTGGTGACCTGGGACCATCTGGGCTTTTCCAAGCCTACGGCCCATGCCGGCGCCGTGACCGGCCTGATCCGCTACGACGCCGCCCAGCCGGCAAAGTCGGCGGTGGACCTGAGCGTGCCGGTGGCGCGCCTGACCTCCCATGTGCCGAAGCTGGATGAGATGCTGCAAGGCGCGGAATTCTTCCAGGCGGCCAAGTACCCGGACATCCAGTTCAAGAGCACCTCGGTCGCCGACCATGGCGACGGCAAACTCAGCATCAACGGCGTCTTGCGCATCAAGGGCATCGAAAAGCCGGTGGTGCTGCAGGCGCGCCAGAACAAGCAAGGCATGCATCCGATGGTGCAGCGCCCGGCCATCGGCTTTGACGCCATGACGGTCGTGAAGCGCAGCGATTTCGGCGTGGATGCATTCGCGCCGGGCGTGAGCGACGAGGTGCAACTGCGCATCACGGTGGAAGCCGTCGCCAGCGCAACGCGCTGAAGTTCGGGGCGCCGGAATCGCGACCGCGCCTGCCGCGGACGCAGGCCCAGGCCGCTTTCAAAGGAATCCGATCCAGCGCCCCGCGACCAGGCAACCCAGCCACAAAAATAAAGACGCGCCTGCTCGCAGGCGCATTCCAGCCGAGGCCATGCCCTGCTCCTGGAGCATCTCCCAGGCTTTGCTGCGCCGTGCCAGCAGCGCGTTGACCGCGCCTGCGGCCAAGAGACCCATCTTGACTCCAAAGGCGGGATTTTCCAGGTATTCCAGCGGCCGCACGCTGAAGAGCATGGCACCGGTCAACACAGCCAGCGCCAGGCCCACGGCCGCCGTGCGTGCCAGCACAGGCGCCAGCATGGCCAGCGGTCCGGGCTTCAGCAGCCCCAGCAGACGCAGGTCCAGCGGGACGATGGAGCCGATGAGCAGACCGATGGCTCCGATGTGGGCGGCGTTTACCAGCAGATATAGCGTGCCCGACCGCCGCAGCCAGATCGACGGCGGCAGCGATTCAAGCTGTTCCAACGCAACGCGCAGCAGCTCAGGCATGGGCGCAGCCGCGCTTCAGGGCTTCTTGATGCGGCTGGGATAGATGTCGTAGGTCTTGCCGCCCACCTTGATCTGAACGGCCTTCATGCGTTTGGCGCCGGCCTCGCTGTCGCGGTTGCCGATGGCGATGATGGCATCGCCCGGCTTGGCGGAACCCTCGACGAATCCGGCGTCCTTGGTCTGGGTGGGGTTGCCCAGTTCAACGCGCCAGACGCCGTCGTCGGCGCGCACGTCCAGCCAGGGATGCGGAGGCGCGATCTGCACCTGTTGGACGGTGCCTTGCAGCGTCATCTGTTCGGATTCGGCCCAAGACCAGCCGTGATGCGCCAGCGCGGCGGGCGTCACGCCCAGCAGCGCGGAAAGCGCCAGCCCTGCCGTTGCCACGCGTATGGATAGCTTCATATCGCTGCTCCTGAATTGCGGTTGGCTCCCTTCCCTTTGCGGCGGCGGCTCATGTGGCGCGTCCGCCGCAATCAGCATAGCGCGGGATTCGGGGCGTATCGAGAGCGTCACATACTTAAGAGATTACTTTAAATAAAACACTTTATTAAAGCTAATAACTTAATACAAATCAGTATATTAGGAGAAACTAATAAAGTCTTACTTTATATCTGAACGGAGACTGAATCTACGTAATTGGCGACGCCCCTGGGAAAACCCGGAGAAACTTTTACGCGCCGCTGTCGGTCGCAATTCGTTCAGGTGATTGTCAGGCCCCGTCCCCAAAACGCCGCCGTCTCCCGCGCACGCCGCGCCCCACCGAGAGCCTCCGATGACACAGCCCACCCTGCGCTCGTCCGCGAATCCGGCCCTGCTGCTCCAGCCGCGCGCGCCTGCCGGCTTGTCGGTGATGGATGCCACCATGGTGCTGGTGGGCGTGGTGATCGGGATAGGCATCTTCGGCTTTCCGCCCCTGGTGGCGCAGCACGCCGGTTCCGAGGCGGCCTATATCGGGCTCTGGTGCGCGGGCGGCCTGGTGATGCTGGTCGGCGCGCTTTGCTACGCGGAGCTGGGATCGGCCTATCCCGGCGCGGGCGGCGAATACCTGTACCTGACGCGCGCCTGGGGGCGGCGTGTGGGACTGATGTTCGCGTGGGCGCGTTGCTCCGTCATCCAGACCGGCGCCATCGCGGTCGTGGCCTACATCTATGGCGACTACGCGCAACGCCTGGCGCCGCTGGGTACCTATGGCCCGGCGCTGCATGCCGCAATATCGGTGGTGGCGCTGACCGCCTTGAACGTGGCGGGCACGCGCTATTCCAAGCGCCTGCAATGGCTGTTCACCGCGTTGACGGTGGCGGCGTTGGCGTCGGTGCTGGTTGCCAGCCTGACGGCGGCGGGAGGCAGCGCGCCGCGCGCCGATGCCGGACTGGCGCCGCTGACGGGCAACACCGCGGGTCTGCTGGGCATGGGCATGGTGTTCGTGCTGCTGACCTATGGCGGCTGGAACGAGGCCGCCTATCTCAGCGGCGAGTTGCGCGATCCCGGGCGCAACATGAGCCGCGTGCTGCTGATCGGCACGCTGCTCGTGACCGGGGCGTACGTGTTGACCAATCTGGCGCTGCTGGAGATCTTCGGCCTGCAAGGCTTGCGCGACACGCCAGCCCTGGGTGCCGACGTGATGCAGTTGGCCGCTGGTCCGTACGCGGCGGCCTTGCTCAGCCTGACGATCTGCGCCACCGCGCTCAGCACCATCAACGGCACCATCATCACCGGCGCGCGCGTGTATTGCGCGCTGGGCCGCGACGTGCCGCGCCTGCGGGCGCTGGCGGCCTGGAGTGCGCAGGGCCAGACGCCCGCGTCCGCGCTGCTGGTCCAGGGGGCGATCACGCTGGCGCTGATCGCGCTGGGCGCTTTCAGCCAGAACAGCGTGCAGACCCTGGTCGCCTACACCGCGCCGGTGTTCTGGATCTTCATGCTGCTGGTCGCGGCTTCGGTATGGCGGCTGCGCCGCATCGATCCCGACCGCCCGCGCCCGTTCCGCGTGCCGCTCTATCCCCTGCCCCCGTTGCTGCTGGCGCTGACCTGCGCCGGCCTGGTGTACTCCAGCGCCATGTACGCCGGGGCCGGCGCCTTGATCGGACTGGCAGTGCTGGCCGCTGGCCTGCCTTTGCTGCGCTTGCTGGGGCCGGCGCAGCCGCAGGCCTAGCCTTATTTCCCGGGACGGCCGCCGAGCAAGGTTCGTCCGTCCGCATGCCTTACCTGCAAGGAGCCCACATCATGCAAATCGCGATCCCGTCCTTCAGGCCCGTGGCCCGGGCAAACCCGCCGCGGCTGCGCGGCGCCCTGCTCGCCTCGGCAGCGACGCTGGCCCTGGCCCTGGCATGCGTTCCGCCAGCCGCGCAGAGCGCGTCCGCGGCGGCGCAGTCCGCCGAACAGAAAGAGTATGTTCCCGACGTCGGCCAGGATGGCAAGGACGTCATCTGGGTGCCCACCCCGCAGGCCCTGGTCGATACCATGCTGGACATGGCGAAAGTCACGCCCAAGGACCGGCTGATGGATCTGGGCTCGGGCGACGGCCGCACCGTCATTACCGCCGCGCAGCGCGGCCTCACTGCCCAAGGCATCGAATACAACCCGGACCTGGTCGAACTGTCGCGCCGCAACGCGGAGCGCGCCGGCGTTGCCGACCGCGCCACCTTCGTGACGGCGGACCTGTTCGCCACCGATCTGTCGCAGGCGGACGTCATCACCATGTTCCTCCTGTCCACCATCAACGAAAAACTGCGGCCCAAGCTGCTGGAACTGGCGCCCGGCACGCGGATCGTGTCGAACTCCTTCCGCATGGGCGATTGGGAGCCGGACGCCGAGGAAACGATCCGGCAAGATTGCAGTACCTACTGTACGGCGTTGCTGTGGATCGTGCCCGCCAAGGTGGCAGGCAACTGGGAAGTCGAGGGCCAGCCTTTGCAGCTGGAGCAGCACTACCAGCGCCTGTCCGGCAAGCTGGGCAACGCGCCGATCTCGGAGGCGCGCTTGAACGGCAGCGAGATCTCATTTGTCGCCAACGGCGTGCGCTATACCGGAACGGTCAACGGCAAGCAGATGAGCGGCAGCGCCGCTGGCCAGGGGAACTGGTCGGCCAGGCGGGTGTAGCGCAGCGGGGGGGCGTGCTATGCGGCGTGGCGCCACGCCATCAAGGACGCTTCCACGTGCCCGATTTCTTCCGCCGTCATGCCGGCCATGCCGTAGTAGCGCTGGCGCCCGGCCACCACTTCGCGGACATGGTCGAGGATGGCGCGCGCGACGGATTCCGAGCGCAGGCCGAAGCGCCGGTACTCGCTCAGGCAGTTCTGGAACGAACTTTCCCGGCCCGCCGCGCCGATGTGCAGGTAGTGCCTGGCGGAGCCTTCCTGCGTCACCACATCGAACAAGGGTGACAGGCGATAGGTCTGCGCGCCCGCGTCCTTCAGGAAGCCGACGTTCTTCAAGTGGTCGTCGGTGTTGTGGACGGCCACGTTCAGGATCATGCGCGCGTACAGCTCCTTCAAGTCCTGTACCGGGTTGGAGGACACGCGACGGACCACGTCCGCCAGCCGGGCGTAGGAATAGGTGGCCTTGCCGCGCGGCCCGTCCAGTTCGCGCTTGCCGATCTGGGCCGACGGGCTGATGAGCGAGGCGCCGCTGAGGAAATGCCGGCGGGAGACCACCGGATCCCCGCCCTTCCCGGCCGGTAGCAGTTCGCGGTCGAAGCGGTGCGTCAGCAGCACCGCGCCCAGGTGCGTTTCGACCAGCCGGATTTCAGGCACGGTCAGGCCGATGGCCCGGGCCATTTGCAGGTTGGCGTATTCGACGCGCTGGCGGTCGTAGGAGTCGCCCTTGCGCGGAAACTTGGCGATCCACATTTCGCCTTGCTCGTCGCGCACGATGGTCTTGGGGCGCGCGCCGCCGATGTCCCAGGAACTGCCCAGGATGTCGCGGTACAGGCCCTTGGGTTTTACGCCCTGGTCAATGTCGGTGAGCAGGTCGGCCAGCGATTCCAGCTGGCCGAGTTCCGGCAGGCGGTAGGTCTTGCGCATGTTCGGCGTGAGCGGGCGGGCGCTGAAGAACAGCGCCCCCACGCCCATGCCGCGGCCCTTGAGCAGCACTTCGTTCTCGGTCACGCGGGCGCCGGCGTTGTCCACACGCATGACGTTGCGGCCCCAGGCGTCGGGCGCGGCGTCGAAGATGGCGCCCAGCGTTTCGTAGCGGCTTTCGGTGCGGAACGTGGTGCGCGCGTCGACCAGCGGCAGGTTCAGCGGATCCAGCGCAAAGGCGCGCGGGTCGTTCACATAGGACTGCACGTAGGTGAATTCGGCGTAGAAGCGGTCTTCCTCCGAGTCGTCCAGCGTCAGCAGGCCGGCCAGCACCGCCTCGCCGCGGATGTCCACGTAGACGTACAGCTCGCTTTCCACCGACTTGTGTTTTCGGGTCTGCACCATAGGCCGGCGCTACAGCTGGGTGGGATCGGCGCGGTGCGCGTTCGGCGCCTTGCCGCTGCCGCGGCTGGGCCGGCGCACCGCGTCCAGGCGCTTGCCCACGCCGTCGAGTTCGGGATCGCCCAGGGCATGTACCTGGTCGGCGTAGCCATACTGCAACAAGGCTTCGATGGCCAGCGCCAGGGAGACGCCGCCGTCGCCGCGCTCCAGACGCGTGATGGTGGCGCGCGACACGCCCATGCGGTTGGCCAGCGCGGATTCGGTTTCCGCGCGGCGCAACCTGGCGGTGCGGATGTTGGCGCCGATCCGGGCGAGCGCTTGGGCGCCCTCGAAGCTGGGTTCGATCTTCTTTTTCATGAATCAATAATAGTGCTTGGTCAATGAAATTGCACTATTAATGAATCATTTCAACGTGAGGAGCAGATCTATTAATGGGGCATATATATCAAATCTGACTCATTAATAGCTCATATTTTGCCTATACGACTACCGCCTGCTCCAGGCGCAGTCCGCCGCGCCCGGTGTCCAGCGTCACCTGCGCGCCCAGAGGCAAGGTCAGGTTCGGATCGCCGTGGCCGCTGGGCCATCCGGCCAACACCGGAATGCCGCGGGAGCGGAACTGGTCCAGTATCAGCGGATACAGCAGCCCCTGGGCCTGGGCATCATCCGCCGAGACGCCCAGGATCCGGGTGAAGTTACCGACCAGCACGCCTTTGAGCTCGTCGAACTTGCCGGCTGCCGCCAACTGGCTCAACAACCGGTCGATGCGGGGCAAGGCTTCATTGACGTCCTCGATGAAGAGGATGGCGCCACGAGTGTCGATTTCACTGTCGGAGCCCATCAACGCGCCGATCAGCGCCAGGTTGCCGCCGATCAGCCGTCCGGTCGCCGTACCCGATATCAGTTCCGTGGCGGTCGCATACGGGGGCGGCGTAATCCATGCCCCCTGCCCCAACTGGCCGGTGATCATCGACAGCAAATGTGACTCGGTGGGCTCGCGTTTGCCGGCCAGCAGGTCCTGCGCCAGCATCGGCCCATGGAATGTGACGAAGCCTGCGTGTCGCTGCATGGCCAGGTGCAATGCCGTGATATCGCTGTAACCGATGAACGGCTTGGGATGGCGGCGCAGCAGATCGAAATCCAGCTGGTCCAGCAGGCGCCAGGAGCCGAAGCCGCCCTGCAGGCACCAGACGGCGCCGATCTCGGGCGCGGCGAAGGCGGCGTGCAGGTCGGCCAGCCTGTCGGCGTCCGCTCCGGCCAGATAGTCGTAGGGCGCGTCCAGCCGCGAGCGTGACGCTGGCATGACCTGCGGCTCGTAGCCGCGCGCCTGCAGCCATTCGGCCGCATCGTCCGCGGCATTCAGCGCGGCGGACGCCGGCGCCACGATGGCGATGCGCGCGCCGGGCTTGAGCGCAGGCACTGGCGTCGCGCGCCCGCTGGCCAGCGGCGGCGGCGCCGATCCGGGTTTGGCCGATTGTGGCGTACGGCGCGGCGGCTTGGGCGCGGCGCAGCCGGCCAGGGCGGCGGACAGGCACAGCGCCCCTGCATTGATCAGAAAGCTCCTGCGTCCGCCACTACGCTCTGGTCGCTGGCCTTGCGGCGCTTGTTCCATAGTTATCCCTGCTGCCGTCAGAAGCGTTCGTATTCCAGGCGGTAGCGCCATTGTCCGGGGGCCAGCCCCGCCATGGGCAGGCGGCCGATGCGGATGCGCCGCAGGGCCTGCAGGCGCAATCCGGCCGCGTCGCATACGTATTCGATGAATCCGGGCGCAGGCGTCTTCAAGGCGAAGCGCAGGTGGGTCTCGTTCTGCCAACTGACCTTCATGGGCGTGGCGGCGCGGCCGTCATAGGCCATCCCGCGCTGCAGGCGCGCCAGATCGGCGGCGCTGAGCTGGCCGGATACCTGGGCCACGTACTCCTGCTCGACGTAGCGCCCTTCCTCCACCAGCTTGCGCGCCACCGGGTATTCCTGCGTGTAGACGACCAGGCCGCTGGCCGCGCGTTCCAGCGGCGTGACGAGCTTCAGGCCGTTGAACATGCGCCTCAGATAGCGTTGCCCAGAGCGGTCGCCGGGCATCAGGTTTTCCGGCAGGATCAGGTCGCGCGCGGAGCCGGGCTCGTCATTGGCGTAAATACCCGCGGGCTTGTGCAGCAGGATGGTCACGGGCCGCACATCTTCCAGGCGCGCGCCGGGCAGGAGGCCGACGGACTGGCCGGGTTCGACGCGAAAGCCTGGTTCCTCCACCGGCTTGCCGTCCACCGCGGCCCATCCGCCTTCTATGTATCGTTCGGCGTCGCCGCGCGAGCACGACAGTTCATCGGCCAAGCGCTTGGCCAGGCGTACGCTTGCGCTCATTGCGTTACCGCCTTGTGGAGAGAGGCTGCGGAATTGGCCCGGGCAGCGGGCCAGGAGGGGAAGCCGCGTTGGAGCGGCGCCAGAGGGTGCATCGTCATGAGGTATTGCCGGGGTGTTGCCAGGAAAGCGGGCCATGAGCCCGCGACGTGAGGCAGATGTTACGCCCTTCCCTGGCCTGCTGCCCGGCGCGCCCGATTGATCGTCGAGGGCGCCCGCCGTTCTAGACCGGCGGGAATCCGGCACGTTCCGCAGGCGTCTCCGCGGGCTGCGCGTCGGCGGCCAGCGCGGCGGGCGGCGGCACTTCGTCGATCCAGGCCTTGAGCAGCGTATGGGTCACCGCCAGGATCACCGGGCCGATGAACAGGCCGACGATGCCGAACGCGAACAGCCCGCCCAGCACGCCCACCAGGATCAGCAGCAGCGACAGGTTGACCCCGCGCTTGATGAGCAGCGGCCGCAGCAGGTTGTCCAGCATCGCCACCAGCACCGCCCAGACCAGCAGCACCGCGGCCGCCAGCTTCATGTCGTTCTGGAACAGCCAGACCACGCCGCCCAGCATGGGCAGAAAAGGCCCAAGCTGCGCCAGGCACAGCATCACCATCAGCGCGGTGAGGATGCCGGCGGCCGGTACGCCCGCGATCCACAGGCCGATGCCGCCCAGGCCGGACTGCACCACGGCGGTCACGACGATGCCGAGCGCCACGGCGCGTATCGCCTGCCCGGCCAGCTTGACCGCCGCCAGGCCGCGCTGGCCCGCCAGCCGGTTGAAGAAGCGCCGCACGAAGTCGACCGCCACCTCGCCCTTGGTATAGAGGATGCCGGCCACGACTACCGTGATCAACATATGCATCATGAAGGCGCCAACGATGGCGGCATGCCCCAGCAGCCACGTCACGGCGCTGGTCAGATAGGGTTCCAGCTTGGCCAGCAGGCCGCCGGCGCCGGCGTCCGATAAGGTCTGCCATTCCTGCGCGATCTTGGGGCCGATCAGCGGAATGCCGTGAACCCAGGCGGGCGGCGCCAGCAGCGCGTAGTCGGGCAGGCTCTTGACCGCCGCCATGATGGTGCTGCTATGCAGCGCCAGCGTCGAGATCACCTCGTACAGGGGCAGCACGATGACGAACAGGAGGATGACCAACATTGTCATCGTGCCGATCCAGCGCCGCCCGCCGCAATAGCGCTGTATCGCCAGCATGACCGGCCAGGTGGCCACGACGATGGTGGTGGCCCAGACCAGTCCGGGCAGGAAGGGGCGCAGGATGTAGACGCTGCCCGCCATCAGGCCGGCCAGGATCACGATGACGAGGATGATGCGGGCGAGATCGACCGTCTGGCGTGGAAGAGGATTCAACCGCTGCTCCTGACAGGGCCCCTGGCCCTGGTTTGCGGCGCATCGATGCCGGCGGGGCGTCTGCCGGATGGGTGCATGCGGATGCGCCTGTGGCGAATTTATCCGAAATTCCCGCGGACATATACCGCGGACGCCCGCAAGCCGTGGGAACGCCCCGCCCTAGCCCGGCGCCGCGCCCGCGCCCTGGGCGCGGATCAACGTATAGGCGATGTAGTACTTGTAGATGTTGCTCACGTATTGCACCGTTTCGCGCCCGATGCGTTCGGCCGCCACGCGCTCGACGTTGTCGAACCAGACATTCGGGTCCAGTCCCTTGGCGCTGGCTTCCTTGCGCAGCTGGCTGATCCGGCCCGGCCCGGCGTTGTAGGCCGCGAAGGCGAACAAGCCCTTGTTCAGATCGGTCATGGGTTCCTTGGCATAGTACTGGTCGATCATGAAGCGGATGTATTTGACGCCGCCATGGATGTTGTATTCCTCGCGCCGGATATCGCCGACTTTCAGCTCCTTGCCGGTGGCCGGCATGATCTGCATGACGCCGATCGCCCCGACCGAGCTCTTGGCGTCCTGGTCCAGCCGGGACTCCTGGTAGCCCTGCGCCATCATGAGCAGCCAGTCGATGTTGTATTGATCGCCGTACTTGCGGAAGAAATCCGCCAGGCGGTGGAATTTCTCGATTTCCTCGGGGTCGGTGGCGGCCTTTACCCACTTTACGGATTTCAGGTACTTGGTCAGCTGCTGATTGCCGAACGACGTGCCGATGCGGTTCTTCTCCATGAAGGGGTTGAGCACCGCCGCGAGCTTGGGGGAGTTCTTGCGGAAGGCGAAAGCGATGTCGTTGCCGCTGTCGACCTCCAGGTTTTCATAGACCCGGATCTGGGGGAATATCTGCTTCCAGAAATTGGCCAGATAGCGGTCGGCGACGGTGTACTTGACCAGGTCCGCGCTGGCCATCTCCAGGATGTCGTCGGTCTCGAAGGTGCCGGGCGCATCGCGGATGATGGCGGGCTTGAGCCCCCGCGACTGCAGGTCCGCGTTGAGCTTCTTGACGCTGCCGTAGTAGCTGCTGACCGGGCTGATGAAGATCTCCTGCCCAGCCAGGTCATCCAGCGACTTCAATTCGGGCGCCCCTGGCGAGGCGACCACAAGTTCCCGCACGCCAGTAGCCAAGGGCGTGGAGAAGTCCACCAGCTTCTGGCGTTCGTCGGTGATCGTCAAATTGGCCGCAATGATGTCGCCCTTGCCCGCCAGCAGGTCGGGAATGAGGCGTTCGCGCGAGGTCGGCAGAAACACCACGTACACGCGGATGTTCTTGGTCTTGAGCTGCTTGTTCAGGTCGTTCTCGAACGCAGTCATCATGTCCGCGATGATGCCGCGCTGGGTGCCGCCCTTGTCCAGGAAGTACAGCGTCTTGTTGTAGGGCACCAGCACCCGCACCTGGCGGCGCTTGACCATGCCGTCGAAATCGCCGGTCCAGGGTTTGACGTTGTAGGCCAGCGCCAGCGGGTCGCCCTTGGCCTTCGCCGGCTGGGCGTACCCGGCCGTTGGAGGCAACCATTGCAACAGCGCGCAAAGCATCAAGGCAATCACGCGAAATGACATAGTTCCTCCGGCAGGCCCGGTCGTGCTGCTACACGTTTCGTACGCCGCGCGGCGAGGCGCCTTGCGCGGCCCGCCGTGCCTATAACAATAATCCGAATCGGGACGCTAGGGATGGGAATTGTCGGGCGGCGCAAGTCCCGCATCCTGCCGCTGGACTTGCGCCATCAGATGCCGGGTCAATTCGCCCAGTTGCGCGTCCTTTCCTTTCAGTTGCGCCAGGTACTCGGACGAGCGCTGCTCGGCGGCCGCGAGCCTGGTTTCCAGCGATTGTTCGCGCTCACGGGCCGCCGCCAGGGCTGCGCTTGCCGCTGCCTGGTCAGCCTGCTGGCGCACATGCAGGGCTTGGACGTCGGCACGCAAGCCCTGCGCGTCCTGCTCTGCCTGCCGGCGCTGATCCTGTTCCTGTTCCAATCCCTTGCGGGCCTGGGCCGCCTGTTGTTGGCTGGCCGCTTGCGCTTCGTCCAGCCGCGCCTGCAGTCGCTTGACGGCGCCGCGCTCGCTGTCCAGTTCGTTCAGCCAGCGGCGCTCATGGGTGGCGTGGCGGGTTTCTGTTGCGGCGAGCGCCTGGGCATGTTGCGCGTGGATCTTCTCGCTTTCCGCCAGCGCAGCCTGGGTGGCGCTGCGGGCGTCTTCCAATTGCAGCTGGTTCCGCTTGAGCAATTCGTCGCGCTGCCGCAGCTGCCGTTCGGCCGCTTGCAAGCGGTCTTCGGCGGCGTCCAATTGGGCCGTGGCCACCCTGAGCGCTTCCTGCAGGTCCTGTTCGCGATGCGCCAACTGGGCTTCGCGTTGTTGCAGCTGTTCGGCGTTGGACGCCAACTGCTCCCCTTCCCGCGCCAGTTCTTCCCAGCGCCCGCGATAAGCGTGCTCCTGTTGCGCGCGTGCCTCGGCCAAAGCGGATTCCCAGAAGTGGGCCGCCGCCTGCGCCACCGGGTCAGGCACGGCCGCTGGCGCCGAGAACGCGCCGGGGTCCTTGATGCGCGCGCCCAGCGAGCGGAACCAGGTTTCCAGGTAAGGACTGACGGTATTGGGCGAGCCGCGGCCTATCTTCTGCCGCACCCGCTCGATGGTGGGCCGCGCGCCCTCCAGCAGCAAGGCGTCGGCGGCAGTCCAGACGTCAGTTTCGGTAATTCCCGTGGCCATGCGCTTGCTCCGTGCCCGATTTCGTATCTGTAGGATAATTACTCACGATAATGGAACCTTATCGTGAGTAATTTGATTTATAGGTTAGATATCATACAGCATACATAATAATATGTATGAAATGGAATTTTCCACACTCTTCCGCCCATGACACAGCTGAAATCGCAGGCGCCGCTGCCCGCCTTGGACCCGCTCACCCTGGACGCCCAGGCCGATGCCGCGGCAAGCGCCCTGATGCGCGAAGGCAGCTCGGCCAACACGGTTGCCAGCTACCGCGCCGCCATCCGCTACTGGAGCGCATGGTTCGAACTGCGCTATTTCCGTCCCTTCGCCCTGCCCGTCCCGGAAGCCGCCGTGATCCAGTTCGTGGTCGACCATGCCCAGCGCACCACCGAACAGGGGCTGAAATGGGAATTGCCCCTGGCGCTGGACCAGGAGCTGGTGCGGCTCAAGGCCAAAGGCAGGCTGGGCGCGCCCAGCCTGAACACGCTGTTGCAGCGCATATCGGTGCTGTCCAAGGCGCATGAACTGCACGGCCAGCCCAACCCTTGCCGCGCCGCCGCGGTGCGCGAATTGCTTTCCAGGACGCGTCGCGCTTACGCCCGGCGCGGCGCCGCGCCGGCCAAGAAGGTGGCGCTGACGCGCGAGCCGCTGGAAGCCATGCTGGCGACCTGCGACGATTCCCTGCGCGGGGTGCGCGACCGCGCCCTGCTCCTGTTCGCCTGGGCCAGCGGCGGCCGCAGGCGCTCCGAGGTGGTGCGCGCGACGATGGAAAACACGCGGCGCACGGCCGATGGCTTTCTGTTTGCGCTGGCGCATTCCAAGACCAATCAATCGGGCGCCGCCCGTGCCAACGACCAGAAGCCCATCGCCGGCATGGCTGCCCAGGCGCTCGATGCGTGGCTGCGCGCCAGCGGCATCACGCAAGGCCCGCTGTTCCGCCGGGTGCGGCGCGGCGACGTGGTGGGCGAGCCGCTGGCCGCGGCCGCGGTGCGGGACATCGTGCTGGAACGCTGCAGGCTGGCCGGCCTGGAGGGTGACTATTCGGCGCACAGCCTGCGTTCCGGATTCGTGACCGAGGCGGGCCGCCGGAACGTGCCGCTGGGCGACACCATGGCCATGACCGGCCATGCCAGCGTGGCTACCGTGATGGGTTACTTCCGCGCCGGGGCGGCGGCCGGATCGCCCGCCGCCCGCCTGCTGGACGAGCCGGACGCCCCGCGCGGGTAAAATCGCGCGCACTCGCCGCAATCCGAATCCAGCCTGACACGATCCACATGCGAATCAACCTACGCGGGCTCGTGCTTGCGCTTACCGTATTCAGCGCCCTCGCCGCTACCGCCAACGCTTTGTACGCCAGCTACCGCGTGCAGCGCGAACAGCTTATCGCCAACACGCTGGAAGCCAACCGGGTCTACGCCGCCAAGCTGGCTGCAAGCACCGGCACTTTCCTGGAGTCGGCCTTGCGGCAACTGGAATACAGTGCCCGGCACGTGGCGGCACGCTTCGATTCGCCGGCCCTGCTGATCGCGGAAGTTGCGCGCCTGCAGGAGCAGACCGACAGCTTCAACTCTGTTGGCATCGTCCGCGCCGACGGCATCATGCTGGCCGCCAGCCAGGGCATCCGCAACTTCGAGGGCGCGCGGGTCGACAATGCCAGCAGCCGCATGGCGCTGCAAACGCGCAAGCCGCTGATCAGCAAGCCCTATGTGTCCATCGCCGGCAATCTGCTGATCAACGTCTCCCATCCGATTCATTCGGAGAGCGGCGCCTACCTGGGTTATGTCTCAGGCACGATCTACCTGCGCGACGAGGGAGCCCTGCACAATCTGTTGGGCAAGCATCCCTACCAGGATGGCTCATATCTGTATGTGGTGGACAGCGATGGGCGGCTGATCTATCACCTCGACAGCAAACGCGTGGGCGAGGATGTGAGCGGCAACCCGGTGGTGGCAGCGGTGATGCGCGGCGAGGACGGCGCGCAGCGCCTGGTCAATACGCACGGCGTGGACATGCTGGCGGGATATGCCCACGTGTCGCGCAGCGGCTGGGGCGTGGTCGCGCAGCGTCCCGCGCAGGCCACGCTGGAACCTCTGAACGACCTCATCTGGGCGCTGATCCGCTACGCGGCGCCCTTCGCCCTGCTATTCCTGCTGGCGATCTGGTGGTGTGCGCGCAAGATTTCGCAGCCGCTGTCGCAACTGGCGACCAATGTCGAGCACCACGACATGGCGGAGGCGATGCAGCGGGTGCGCTCGGTGCAAGCCTGGTACTTCGAGGCCGAACGCCTGAAGCGCGCAGTGATCAGGAGCTACACCAATCTGCAGGACAAGATCGGCAAGCTCAACCAGGCCAGCATCACCGATCCCCTGACCGGACTGCGCAACCGTCGCGGCACGCGGCAGGCGGTGGAAACGTTGCAGGCGGCCGAAACGCCGTTTGCCGTGATCGCGCTGGACATCGACCACTTCAAGCGGGTCAACGATACCTACGGCCACACGGCTGGCGATGAAGTGATACAGGGCATGGCGCAGCTGATGCGCGACTGTTCGCGCCCGAGCGACATCCTCTGTCGCAACGGCGGCGAGGAATTCCTGATCCTGCTGCCCGGCGCGGGGACCAAGGAGGCGGCGGGCATGGCCGAGCGCCTGCGCAGAAGGACGGAGACGCACCGCCTGAAGGGCGCGCTGGAGATCACGGTGTCGGCTGGCGTGGCGCAATGGTCGGCGGGCAGCGCGGACGTGGATATGGTGTTCCAGGCCGCCGATGCCGCGCTGTATGCGGCCAAGCAGCAAGGGCGCAACCGCGTGGTGACACACGCGGCCTGACGCCCCTGCCCGCAGGGCGGCAAACTCAGGGCTGATTCGGCGCCAGGTCAGGCGTCCTTGTCTTCGGCTGCGTCCGCGTCCACCGGAGCGGCCTTGATGTCCGCTTCTTTATTGGTCTCGGGCGCCTTCCAATCCAGGGGCGGAATCTCGAATTGCCACTTCTTGCCGACGAGTTGATGAGACATGAACGTTCTCCTGTTCAGGGCGCATGGCTTTCCCCCGCATCAAGCGCAATGCATGAGATTCGTGCGTGCCATGGATGCTGTTCCAATGGATGCCATCGGGGCGCGGGGGGCATGCGCGCAGGCAACGCAAACGAAAATGGCGGCCGCAGCCGCCAGCGACTTACACACATTCCGACGTTTGGTTTTATTATAATTTTGCCGAAAGTTGCTGTATTTTAGCATTATATTGACTGAAAAAGCAATAATGGCGCACGGGGCTCGCCCACCCCCGATCCACAGGACTGGGCTGACCCGCAACTGCTTCTGTCCGGCTGGCGATCCGCCGCGGAACTTGATCGGGGCTGGGGCGCCGCGGCCGCGGCGCTGACGCAAATCCCCCCGCATCGTGACGCGATCGCCACTGCCCTGCGGCGGGTCGCCTCAATACACTGGGTACACCTGCCACAGGAGACACATCGTGAACCCAGCTCCCATCGAAGGCGGCTGCGATTGCGGCGCCGTGCGCTACCGCCTCGCAAGTCCGCCGATGTTTGTGCATTGCTGCCATTGCACCTTGTGTCAGCGCCACTCCGGCACTGCCTTCGCCATGAATGCGGTGATCGAATCCGACCGGGTGCGCAGCTTGCAGGGCGAACTGCGCCGCTATCCCGCGGACAAGACCGCCAACGATGGCGAGAGCGTCGTGGTGGTGCGTTGCGCGTCCTGCTTCGGCCTGTTGTGGAGCCATCATCCTGGCTATGGCGAAACGGTGGCGCTGGTATACGCGGGCACACTGGACCGGGCCGCCGATTTTCCACCCGGTGCGCATTGCTTCGTGCGCTCCAAGCATCCGTGGGTGGGCATGCCGGACGACGTGCCGGCGGCCGACGAGTTCTACGACATGGACACCTGCTGGCCCGAGGCTGCCAAGCAGCGCCTGGACGCCGCCTTGGCCGGCAGCCAGCGCAAGCCCTGGGTGCCCAAGGGCTGAAAACGCCGCGACTCAATTCCTTCTTCTCATCGTTGTCGCCGTCTGCGCATTGCGCAAGGCATTGCCCTGCCCGCGCTTCCCGCGCGGCCTAGGGATTTCCCCCGTTTTGGGCGGAAAACGGCCTGTTTTGCGCATTGCCCGTCCGCCTGAAAGGTGAACGGAAGTTTGAATTTCTAGACTTCCGCGTTCAATCAAAAGTCAGCTTTTGTTCAGAACGTAGTCAGGCAAAAGCACAACAACGGGAGGACTACAGATGCAATCCAAACGCAGCGCCGCGCGGCGCGAGGCCTGGGCAGCGGGCACGATGATCGTGCTGGGCCTGGGCGCCATCGCGCAGGCATCCACCTACAACATCGGCAGCCTTGCGCGCATGGGGCCGGGCATGTTCCCCGCCATCCTCGGCGTGCTGCTGGTGCTGCTGGGCTTGATGATCGCGCGCATGGCCGTGGCTCCCGCGGCCGTGGAGGAAGACGCCGAAGACGAGCCGCCGCCAGACTGGCGCGGCTGGGGCTGCATCATCGGCGGACTCATGACCTTCATCCTGGTGGGCAAGTACGGCGGTCTGGTGCCCGCGACCTTCGCGCTGGTCTTCATTTCCGCAATGGGCGACCGCCAGCACACGCCGCGCAGCGCGGCCTTGCTGGCCGCGGGCGTGACCGTGCTGGGCGTAGCCGTGTTCTCCTGGGCGCTGCAGCTGCAGTTCCCCCTGTTCCGCTGGGGCTGATCGATGGAAATCCTCAACAACCTGATGCACGGGTTCTCCGTCGCCTTCGCGCTGGACAACCTGATGTGGGCCGCCTTCGGCGTGTTCATGGGCAACCTGATCGGCGTGCTGCCGGGCATGGGCGTGCTGGCCGCGATTTCCATCCTGCTGCCGCTGACTTACACCATGACGCCGACGGCGGCGCTGGTGATGCTGTCGGGCATCTACTACGGTTCGCAGTATGGCGGCGGCATTACCTCCATCATGCTGAACCTGCCCGGCACCGCCTCGCACGCGGTGGCCTGCCTGGACGGCAATCCGCTGGCGCGCAACGGCAAGGCAGGCTCGGCGCTGTTCATGCTGATGTTCTCGTCGTTCTGCGGCGCGTCGGTGGGCATTCTGGCGATGATCCTGTTTTCGCCGATGCTGGTGGACGTGGCCTTCAAGTTCGGTCCCGCCGAGTACTTCTCCATGATGATGCTGGGCCTGCTGGCTGGCGCGACCCTGGCCAAGGGGTCGGCGATCAAGGGCGTGGCTATGGTGGTGGTGGGACTGCTGCTGGGCGTGGTGGGTACCGACGTCAACACCGGCACGATGCGCTTTCACTTCGGCGTTCTTGAACTGTCCGATGGCCTGCAGATCGTGGCGCTGGCCATGGGATTGTTCGGCGTGGCGGACTTCCTGAAGAACATCAACCGCATCGGCGGCGACGCCAAGGTGACCACCGCCAAGATCAGCATGAAGTCCATGCGGCCCGAAGCCGGCGACATCAAGCAATCGCGCGGCGCGCTGGTGCGCGGCACGGCCATCGGCGCGGCTTTCGGCATCCTGCCCGGCACCGGCCCCACCATCGCCTCGTTCATTTCGTATGCGACCGAAAAGAAGGTGGCGCGCGAGCCGCGCCGCTTCGGGCGCGGCGCCATCGAGGGCATCGCGGGGCCGGAAGCGGCGACCAGCGCATCGACGCAGACCAGCTTCATTCCCACCATGAGCCTGGGCATCCCGGGCGACCCGGTGATGGCGCTGATGCTGGGCGCGCTGATCATCCACGGCATCCAGCCGGGACCGCAGATGATGGTGGAGCACGCCGACATGTTCTGGGGGCTGATCGCCAGCTTCTGGGTCGGCAACGTGCTGTTGCTGCTCCTGAACCTGCCGCTGATCGGCATGTGGGTGCGGCTGTTGACGGTGCCGTTCCGCTATCTGTTCCCGGCGGCGCTGTTCTTCGTCTGCGTGGGCGTCTACAGCACCAACAACAATCTGTTCGACGTGGCCATGGTGACCTTGTTCGGCGCGGCGGGGTATGCGCTGATCCGCATGCGCTTCGAGCCCGCGCCGCTGTTGCTGGGATTCGTGCTGGGCCCCATGGTGGAAGAGAACTTCCGTCGCGCCCTGCTGCTGTCGCGCGGCGACCTGGCGATCTTCGTGACGCGGCCCATCAGCCTGGGTTTCGTGGCGGCGTGCGTGGGACTGATCGCCTTGCTGGTGGTGTCGGCGGTGCGCCAACGCAAGGGCCGCGAGGCATTGAAGCAGGCGGAGTCTTCGGCGTAGCGGCGCGAGCGCGCACTTTACGTCGGCCGGCCTCGCGGGGCCGGCCGTTCACAGGCGCTGGAGCCTGCGTAAAGCTCCGCTGGATCAGAACAGGCTAGGCGTCAGGCGTGGCCAGGGGCCCGGCAGTGTGGCCGTCGATGTGGCCCAGCGTGCGTCCGGGATCAAGACGGTCGCGCACGCGCTGCTTCAGCTCCTTGGCCGAGGGAAATCCGCCATCGCTCTTGCGGTCCCAGATCAGCTCGCCGTTGTAGGTGACCTGGAAGATCCCGCCGGTGCCGGGCTGCAGTACCACCTCGCCCAGATCGGTGGAGAACGTCGACAGGAGTTCCTGGGCCATCCAGCCGGCGCGCAGCAGCCACTGGCACTGCGTGCAGTAATGGATGACGATGCGGGGACGCAGGGCGGGTGCATTCATAGGAAGAAGATTCTACGCCGGTTCATGGATAATATCGGGTTTTCCCGGGTCTGCCTGGACCCCGAGCCTGCCATGAAGTCTGCATTATCCCCTCGCGGCCAACGCTGGCTGATCGGTCTCTTGATGGGACTGGTCACGCTCACGCCGATGGGCATCGATATCTATCTGCCCTCCCTGCCCGTCATGGCGCAGGACTATGGCCGGCCGGTCACCGCGCTGCAAGCCAGC
This sequence comes from Achromobacter sp. SD115, assembly GCF_017355315.1. Classification (NCBI taxonomy): domain Bacteria; kingdom Pseudomonadati; phylum Pseudomonadota; class Betaproteobacteria; order Burkholderiales; family Alcaligenaceae; genus Achromobacter; species Achromobacter sp. SD115. The sequence goes on from NZ_JADIJM010000002.1 coordinate 198,115, forward strand.
ATCACCTTGTTCATCTTCGCCGTGGGCGTGGGCCAGATCCTGATCGGCCCGCTCGCCGACCGATATGGCCGCCGGCCCGTGGCGCTGGGCGGTGCGCTGGCCTATCTGCTGGGCTCGGCGCTGGGCGCCTCGGCCAGTTCGCTGGAGGTGTTCTACGTCGCGCGCGTGATCCAGGGGCTGGGCGCCTGCTCGGCCTCGCTGGTGGCCTTCGCGGCGGTGCGCGATTGCTTCAGCCCCGCGGTGGGCGCGCGCGTCTACAGCTATCTCAACGGCGCGCTGTGCACCGTGCCCGCGCTGGCGCCCATGGTGGGCGGCGCATTGGCGGTGCACGCGGGTTGGCGCAGCACCTTTGTCTTCATGGTGCTGTTCGCGTTGACGCTGGCGGGCTTGCTGGCGATCCGGTTCGAGGAGACGCGGGCCAAGCCCGCCAAGCCGCAAGGCGCGCTCTACAGCCTGCGCCGCTATGCGCCGATCGCGGCCAGCGGCCGTTTTCTGTATTTCGCGGCGTTCGGCATGGCCGGCATGGCGATGATCCTGGTGTTCGTCTCCGCTGCGCCGGTGGTGCTGGTGCAGCAGCTGGGTTATTCCGAACTGGGTTTTTCCGCCTGGTTCGGCGGCAACGCGGCGATCAACATTGGGGCCTTCTTCCTCGCGCCCGCCTTCATCTCGCGCTTTGGCCGCCATACCATGGTGCGAGTGGGTATGGCCGCCCTGCTTGCGGCGGCAGCCATGCATCTGGCCGCGTGGCTGTGGCTGCCCTTGTCGGCCTGGGTCTTCATGTTGCCGGTGGCCGTGCTGACCGTGGGCTTTTCATTGGCGCTGGGTTCGGGCCTTAGCCTGGCGCTGGAGCCGTTCGCCGAGCGCGCCGGTACCGCGGCCGCGGTGTATGGCCTTTTCCAGATGAGCGGATCGGCCGTCATCGCCACCGTCCTGCTGGATAGCGGCATGTCGCCACAATTGGCCATGGCGCTGATCGGCGCCGTCATCGTCGGGCCGCTGCTGTGCCTGTCGCCGGGCATGGCGCGGCGCTTGGCCGCGGGCTGAGGGCCCAGCCCGCTACGTCAGGCGCCATATCCCTCTACTATCCAGGAATAGCCCACCCTGGAGACGACATGAATATCGAAGAAGCGGCGCAAGAGCCGGTCCTGGCGCGCCATGCCGAAGGCGGCGTGGTGACGCTGCGCCTGAACCGCCCCGGCCAGTTCAACGCGCTGTCCGAAAGCCTGCTGGCCGCGCTGCAGGCCGAACTTGACGCCCTGTCGCGCGATGCGAGCGTGCGCTGCGTGGTGCTGGAATCCAGCGGCCGCGCGTTCTGCGCCGGCCACGACCTGCGCGAAATGCGCAGCCAGCCCTCGCTGGATTACTACCGCGACCTCTTCAGGAAATGCAGCGCCGTGATGCAAGGCCTGCAGGCCCTGCCCGTGCCGGTGATCGCCAAGGTGCATGGCATCGCCACGGCCGCCGGCTGCCAATTGGTGGCCAGCTGCGACCTGGCCGTGGCCGCGGACACGGCGAAGTTCGCGGTATCCGGCATCAACGTCGGCCTGTTCTGCTCCACGCCCGCGGTCGCCTTGAGCCGCAACGTGTCCGCCAAGCGCGCCTTCGAAATGCTGGTGACGGCGCGCTTCATCGACGCCGGCCAGGCCAGGGACTGGGGCCTGGTCAATGACGCGGTGCCCGAGGCGCAGCTGGACCAGCGCGTGCGTGCGCTGGTGGACGACATCCTTGCCAAGAGCCCCGCCGCAATCCGCTACGGCAAGCGCATGTTCTACCAACAGCGGCAGATGGCGCTGGCGGACGCCTATGACTACGCCGGCGACGTGATGGCCCGCAACATGATGGAAGCCGACGCCAGCGAAGGCATAGACGCCTTCCTGCAGAAGCGCCAGCCGCGCTGGCAGGCCTAGCGCAGTCCTGCCGGGCCGTGCGCGCGGCCCGGCTAAGCCAGCGCCCATCCGCCTGCCGCGGCCAGCAGCACCACCCACACGGGCGACCAGCGCGCGTAGACCAGCAGGCCGAACAGCAGCAAGGCCAGGCCGAAGTCGGCGCGGTCGCGGATGGCGCTGGTCCAGACCGGGTCGTACAGCGCCGACAGCAGTATGCCGACGACGCTGGCGTTCACGCCCGCGATCAGATTGCGCACGCCTGGACGCCGCCGCAGGCTTTCCCAGAACGGCAGCGCGGCGGCCACCAGCAAGGCGCCCGGCAGGAAGATGGCGACCAGCAGCATCAGGCCGCCAGCCCAGCCCGATAAGGGGCCGGACGACATTGCGCCCAGAAAGGCGGCGAAGGCGAACAGCGGCCCCGGCATGGCCTGCGCCGCGCCATAGCCCGCCAGGAAATCGGCGTTGGACACCATGCCGCCCGCCACCGCCGCGGAATCCAGCAAGGGCAGCACCACGTGGCCGCCGCCGAACACCAGGGCGCCCGCGCGGTAGAAACCGGAGAACTGCTGCGCCAGCGGCATGCCGCTGACCGCGGCCCAGGCCGGCAAGCCCGCCAGCAGCAGCACGAACAGCGCCAAGGCCGTGTACCCGGCACGGCGCGACACCTTCAGCGGCTGCACCGCCAACGCCGGACGTGGCGGCACTTGCAGCGCGGCCATGCCGGCGATGGCGCCCAGCAGGATCGCGCTCAATTGCCCCAGCGTGGTCGGCATCAGGATGGTGATCAGCGCCGCCGCCACCGCCAGTCCGGCCCGTTCGCGGTCCGGACAGAGCGAGCGCCCCATGCCCCAGACCGCCTGCGCGATGATGGCCACCGCCGCGACCTTCAGGCCATGGATGGCGCCCGAGGCGGACAGCCAGCCGAACTGCGCCAGCCCCAGCGCGAAGAGAATCAGCGCGACGGCGGTGGGCAGCGTGAACGCTATCCACGCGGCCGCCATGCCGGCCCAGCCGGCGCGTTTCAAGCCTATCGCCATGCCGACCTGGCTGCTGGCCGGCCCCGGCAGGAACTGGCAAAGCGCCACCAGGTCGGAATACGCGTAGTCATCCAGCCAGCGCCTGCGCTCCACGAATTCGCTGCGGAAGTAGGCCAGGTGCGCGACCGGCCCGCCGAAGGACGTCAGCCCCAGGCGCAGGAATACCAGGAAGACTTCCAGACAGGAGCCCTGGCCGGGCTGCTCGCGGGTGGCAGTGGCGGGTTTGCTGGCGACGTGTTCGTCTTGAGGGGGAGGCAGCGGCGGCATGGGATTCGGGCTTCTTCGGCAGGCGGGGCATCAGGGTCCGGCCCCCGCCCCATGCTTATAGCCGGGCGGCGTGGCGGATTCAACCGCCTGAACGGGCCGGGCCATATGGCCGGTTTACCTCGCCGCCCGGCCGCGCTTCAAACAACTTTACAAATACCGTACAAATATCGGCGGACTGCCCCGGGCGCGGCCCTATAGCATCCCAGGTCGCCATTTCCGGTTCAGATCCCCAATGCTCAAGTTCGCGATTCGCATCTTCGTGGTCGCCGCTATCGGTTACATCGCGGGATCGCAGCTGGTGCAGCGCAGCCTCGAGTATCTGCTGGACCCGCTGAGCGCGGACCTGTCGTACCAGTCGGTCCGGGGGCAGATGCATGCGTTGCGGAAGGAACTGGACGGGCTCGCGCCCGACGCGCGGCTGGAGTACTTGCGCAACGAAATACAGCCGCACTACGGCCTGGACCTGAACCTGCTCACGGACGCCGAAGCCAATCCCACCGCGGCGGAGCGGCAGCAGCTTGCCACCGTCGGCTTCATCATGCGCGACGACTACAACATCTACGTCGCCCCCCTGCCCGGCGAACCCAGCCAGTGGCTGGAGGTGGGCCTGCCGCGCCCGCCGCGGGCCGTTGAACGATGGATCACGATAGCCGCCTGGGCGGCGCTCAGCCTGATCGTGGGCGGGATCCTGCTGCTGCTGTGGGCCCTGCCCTTGTGGCGCGACCTGGACCGGCTGCGTAACGCCACGCAGCGCATGGGCCAGGGCGAACTGGGAGCGCGGGTGCGGCTGTCGCGGCTGGCCGGCATGCGGCACGTGGGCGAAAGCTTCAACCAGATGGCCGAGCGCATTTCGGCCCTGGTCGAGAACCAGCGCAGCCTGACCAACGCCGTCTCGCATGAATTGCGCACGCCGCTGGCCCGGCTGTCCTTCGAAGTGGCCCTGCTGGGCCAGGACCAGCATCTGCCCAAGCGGGACCAGATACTGCGCGACATGCAGGCCGATATCTGCGAACTGGAAACGCTGGTGGCCGAACTGCTGGTCTATGCGCGGCTCGAGCGTCCCACCGACGAGACCGTCAGGCTGGAGACCGTGGACACCTGCGATTGGCTGGGCGAAGCCCTGGCTCAAGTGGCGCACCAGGCCGAGGCGCGCGCCATCCAATGCCACGTGCACCGCGACTACCCGCCGCGCGTGCGGCTGCATCCGCGCTACATGAGCCGGGCCTTGCTGAACCTGGTGCAGAATGCGGTGCGCTACGCCAGCCGGCATGTGGAGGTGAAGCTCAGGCAATGCCCGTCCGGCGGCTTTGAGCTCATCGTCGACGATGACGGCAGCGGCATTGCGCCGGCCGACCGCGCGCGAGTGTTCGAACCCTTCATCAGGCTGGATGACAGCCGCGACCGCGGCACTGGCGGCGCCGGCCTGGGCCTGGCCATTGTCTGGCGGGTGGCCGCCAGCCACGGCGGCGGCATCGAGATACACGACAGCCCCCTGGGCGGCGCCCGCTTCGTGCTGCGCTGGCCGGCCTGAGCGTTGCCTCTGCGCGCGGCCGCACTCATGGCCCAGATGAAAACTCCATTTATGGCACTACCAGCCTGGGCCAAGCTGGGTCATCCTGTCGGCACGAGATTCCGCTCGGCTACACGCATCGAAAAGGCAGCAACATGACGCAGCGTTTGAATTACTTCCAGGTATCCGAAGAACAATCCAGGAAGTACCTGGAATTCAGCATGTCGCTGAAAAAGACCCCCATCGTCCGGGAGGTCGGCGAACTGGTGGATATCCGCGCTTCGCAGATCAATGGCTGCGGCTTCTGCCTGGACATGCACATCAAGCAGGCCAGGATCGCCGGCGAACGCGAGCTGCGCCTGCACCACGTCGCCATCTGGCGCGAATCCACGCTGTTCTCGCCGCGCGAGCGCGCCGCGCTGGCCTGGACCGAAGCCGTCACCACCCTGTCCGCGCAAGGCGTGCCGGACGCCGTCTATGAAGAAGCGCGCGCGCAGTTGTCCGAGCAGGAAATCTCCGACCTGACGCTGCTGGTGGTCGGCATCAACGGCTGGAACCGGCTGAACGTGGCCTTCCGCACCGTGCCGGGCTCGGCCGATGCGGCTTACGGCCTGGACAAGGCCGGCCTGAACTAGGACTGCATCAGCTTCAGGATACGCAGGCCCAGTTCATGGGCCTGCGCCTGCGTGGCGATGTTGGTGAAGCTGAGCAGCAGCGCTGATTGCCGCTGCGGCGCGGCGCACCAGCGCGACAGCGCGCCCGCGTACATGCCCTGCTCCTCCATCCGTCCGGCCAGCGCCACGTCGCTCTGGCCGTCGTCCAGGCGCGCCACCAGATGCATGCCGCCTGGCTGGGGTTCTATCCGCAGACGCTGCCCCAGCGCCGCGTTCAGGCCCGCCACGGTCGCGGCCCGACGTTCCGCGTACAGCTTGCGCATGCGCTGGATGTGGCGGCCGAAATGCCCCTCGGCCATGAAGGCGCTCAGGATGGCCTGCGTCAGGCCCGGCGCCGCGCCTGCCTGCAGCCGCGCCGACTGCGAAAAGCGTCCGGCCAACGGCTCTGGCACCACCAGATAGGCCAGCCGCAAGCCGGGAAACAGCACTTTGCTGAAGGTGCCGGCATACAGCACCCGCCCCTGCGTATCCAGGCTCTTGAGCGCCGGCAGCGGCCGGCCGACGTAACGGTACTCGCCGTCGTAATCGTCTTCCACGATCCAGGCCCCGCGACGTTCGGCCCAGTCCAGCAGCGCCTGGCGCCGCGGCAATGACAGCGACATGCTCAAGGGGCTTTGATGGGCCGGCGTCACCACGGCGCCGCGCGCCTGTCCCGCCCGCTTGATGCCGGCGCCGACCATGATCCCATCCTGATCCACCGGCACGGGCGCCGGTTCCAGCCGGGCCTGCTCCAGCAGCGCGCGCGTCGGCGGATAGCCCGGATCTTCCATCCAGACCTGGTTGCCGGGCTCGAACAGTGTCTGCAGGATCAGCGCCATCGTACTGTTGTAGCCCGAGGTGATGAACACCTGCGAAGGCTGGCAATGAATGCCGCGCGCCACTTGCAGATAGGCGGCCGTCGCGCTGCGCAGGGCCGGCAGGCCGCCGCTGGGCGGATAGGCCAGATCCCCGGCCTGCAGGCCTCGCAACTGCCTGGCGCCCAGCCTGGCCCAGAGCTTGCGCGGAAACTCGTCCAGCGCCGGCAAGCCCAGCTGGAACGGCCGCAGGCCCGATGGCTCGCGCCAGCCCGGACCGTCTCCGGGAGCCTCCGGCGGGACGGCCGCGGCGGGCGGCGGCGCATGCTGCGGCTGCAGATCGGGCGCCACCACCGTGCCGGCCTGGCCGCGCGCCTGGATATAGCCTTCCGATGCCAGCAGCGAATACGCCACCTCTACCGTGCCGCGCGCCACGCCCAGCTCCTTGGCCAGCGCCCGCGCCGACGCAATGCGGTCGCCCGGTTTGAGCGTGCCTTGGGCGATGGCGCCGCGAAAGCGCTCATAGACCTGGCGGTACAGGGGCTCGGCGTCGCCTGATAGCGCTGGCAGGTGCGGGGGCTGAGGATTGATCATGGCATAGTAAAAAATTCAATTTATGGCCCTTCTTATTATGGCATGCGGCACATAACATAGCTGCTCATGAACTCTGATACCGCTAGTGCATCCATGACAAAAGCCGCCATGCAACACCTCGAAAGCCCGCAGGATCTGCGGGCATGCCTGCCGCTCATGCGCGAGCTCAGGCCCCACCTGAAGGAAGACGCCGATTTCGTCGAGCGCGTGAGCCGCATGCGCGCGGACGGCTATCGTCTGCTGGCCGCCATGGCCGAGGGCCAGCCCGTCGCGCTGGCCGGCTACCGCCTGCAGGAAAACCTGATCTACGGCCGCTTCCTGTACGTCGACGACCTGGTCGTGGCGCAAGGCCGCCGCGGCGAGCGCTGGGGCGCCCGGCTGCTGCAAGCGCTGGACGCTCTCGCGCGCGACAGCGGCTGCGCCCGTCTGGTGCTCGACACTGGCCTGGGCAACGCCCTGGCCCAGCGTTTCTATTTCCGCGCCGGTCTGCTGACCAGCGCCATCCGATTCAGCAAATCCCTGGATACTCCCGCCTCATGAACATCCTGCGCATCATCTGCAGCCCGCGCGGCCGCGCCTCCGAAAGCTATCGCCTGTCGCAAGCCATCGTCGATCAGTTGCTTGCCGCCGCGCCGGCCGCGGCCGTGGTCGACATGGACGCGACCGCCCTGCCTCTGGTCGACACCGACTACGCGGCCGCGCTGAGCGCGCGGGAGGATCCCGCCGACGGCCGCCAGCACCGCGGCGCGCTGGGCCGCTCGTCCGGACTGATCCAGTCCTTGCAGGCCGCCACCCATATCGTCATCGCCACGCCCATGCACAACTTCACCGTGCCGGCATCCCTCAAGACCTGGATCGACCACGTGGTGCGGGTGCGCAGCACCTTCCAGATCACGGCGCGCGGCAAGGAAGGCAGCCTGCAGGACCGCCCGGTGTACGTGGCGATCTCGTCCGGCGGCGAGTTCGGCGGCGGCGCGAATAGTCAGCCGGACTTCCTCACGCCGTATCTCCGGCACGTGCTGGGCACGATAGGCCTGAAGAACGTGACGTTCTTTTCGGTGCAAGGCACGGCGCGCGGCGCGGATGCGCTGCACGAGGCGCGCGCCCAAGCGCAGTCGGAGATCGCCGCGTATCCGTTCGCGGCAGGTCCGCAGCCGGAGCTTGCCGCTGCTTGAGTCCGCCAAGGCTGGTGCCGCCGCATCATGGCGCGCGCACCAAGCCGACTCATGCTTAGGGATAGCGCCGGCGCAAGCCCGGCGTCGGCAAGAAGCACTAGGCAATCGGACTGCGTTGACACCCCCAAACAGCCGGCACTACGCTCTTTGCGAAACCCTCTAGCCTGAGCAGACTACGCCGTATTTCCTCATTCGGGCATGGGTGCAGGAGGCGTGCAATGACATTGACCAGACCCGGCATCCTGCTGGCCGCGGCCCTCGCGCTGTCTGCCTTGGCCGCGCCGCGCGCCGAGGCGGCCTGCGCCGACAAGAAGATACTGGCGATGGCCAACGACGGCCGCACGGTGAACGCGATCGCCAAGGCTTGCAACATGCCGTCCGCCAAGATCCGGGGCGTGATCGAGCGCGCCGACGCGGATGACGAGACGCCGGCGCCACCAGCGGCCAAGGCGGAACGCACCGCCGAGGCCGATCTGGTGAAGAAGCTGCCGTCCGGCGCGGGGCTGGCGCAGTGCGATTGCCAAGGCATGGTGCCCTATGGCGAACGGGCGCCGGATCTGCGCTGCCAGAGCGGCATGTCGATGGCGACGCCCTGCGCGGGCTATTGCTCGCCCCATGGGGTCGCGCCGTGGCGGCGCATATGCAGCTGAGCCCTATTGCCTGGCGCTTGGCATGAACCAGCGGTAATAGGCGTTGTCGCCGTCGTCGCGCGCCAGCTTGTTCATTTCCCTGCCCCAGGTTTCGCGATCGCCCACGTAGGCCGCCAGCGAGGCCCGATAGAACGTGTCCAGCCGCGCCCGCTCCAGCCGCATGTCGGCACGCAGCGCCTCGGAGGCGCCGACCAGCGGCGGCTCGCTGCGCAAGGCCAGCAGCGCGGGCAGGACTCGCGCCACCTCGCGCGGACGGACCCAGGTCGCGTACTCGATGCCGGGGCGATCGTCGGTCACGGCCTGCGTGCCGCCGGCAAAGCGCGCCAATCCGTCGCGGTCGGTCACCCAGGTGGACAGCAAGGCGGCGGCCGACGGCACGCCCACCGCTTTCAAGGCGGCGGCGATGTCCGGCTGGTTGTAACGCGCCTCGATGCGGGCCGCGTCCAGCGCCAGCGGCTGCATCGATCCCAGCAGCAGCATTTCATGCAGCTCGCTGGTCCACAGTTGGGCATGCGGAAACACCTCGATGAAGCTGGCGACCAGCGCGCGGGTGTCGTCCTCGTTCTGCGTGGGCAGTGGCAGCCATTGCGCCACGATGCCCTGGGGTGCCAGCCGGTTCGCGGCAAGCTGGTAGAAATCGCGAGAATACAGATTGACCACGCCCGCGGCGGATGGCGGCGGCGGCTCCAGCGTGATCAGGTCCCAGCGTTCGGCGCTGGCCTGCAGTTCGCGGCGCCCGTCGCGCAGGCGCTTGTCCAGGCCGGGGTCCGTGGCGGCCTGGAACGTACCCTGGAAATGCGGCGCGGCGCGCAGCACGGCCGGCAGCAGCTCGGCCACCGCGCGCTTTTCCAGCCCGCGATACTGCGACAGCGCTCCCGCCGTGATGCCGGTGCCGTAGCCCACCACCAGCGCGGATTTGGGCTCGGCGTTGTGGACGATGAGCGGCAGCAGCGCCTGCAACCGCATATAGCGCAACGATGGCATGGCATCGCCGGAATTCGACACGCCCTGGATGTAGAGCCGGTGGAAGCGGTTGCCGTTGCCGGCGCGTTCGACCACGGCGACCGTGCCGCCGTGGCTTTCTTCATAGAACACCAGGCCCGCGCCGCTGGCGCCGGGCAGCAGCCGCGCGAACTGATCCACCGGCAGCATGGCGACCACGGCCAGCGTGGCGAGGCCCGCGATGCCAGTCGCCCAGCCGGTGGCGGCGCGGCCGTCGGAGCGTCCGCGCCAGGCCGCCACGGCGCCGACCGCGGCGGCGATGGCCGCCAGCACGCTCAAGGTCCGCACCAACCCCAAGGCGGGCAGCAGCAGGAATCCCGTCAGCAAGGTGCCGGCGATGCCCCCCAGTGTGTTGCAGGCCAGCACGGCGCCGGCCTCCTTCCCCACGCGCTGATCGCCCACCGCGATGCGCAGCACGGCGGGAAAGGCCGCGCCCAGCAGCAGCGTGGGCGCCAGCACCAGGCTAGCCGCCGCCACCGCGAAGCGCGCGCACATGCCGACGAAGCCACTGCCGGTCCATTGGTAGACTGCCGCTTCCGCCTGGGTCTGGGCCACGATCAGCCATTTGCCCAGCAAGGCTACCTCCAGCACCGCGATCAGGCCCGCGCCCGCGATCAGAAAGCCGAACACCGGCCAGGGATTGCGCACGCGGTGCGCCCAGCGCGAATACAGCGCCGCGCCGAGGGCCAGGCCGGCCAGATAGGTGGCCAGCACGATGGCGAAAGCGAAAGCGCGCGTGCTCATGAAGGGCACGATCATCTGCGACCAGATCACTTCATAGCCCAGCGCGACGGCGCCGGCCACCGCGTACAGCGCCACGGCCAGGCGGGCTTCGCCGGACAAGGGCGCGGCGGCGGCTTGAGCGCTGGCGGCGGGTGCCGCGCTGTCGCCTGCCTTGCGGTCCAGCGCCCAGGCCCCGGCTGCCGCCAGCAGGTTCAACGAGGCTGCGGCCAGGGCCGCGCCCTGCACGCCGAAGCGTGGAATCAACCAGAAAGCGGGCAGCAAGGCGCCCAGGATGGCGCCGCAGGTATTGGCGGCGTACATAGTCCCGCCACGGCGGCTGACGTCCGCGCCCTGCCGGCTGACCGCGCGCAGCAGCACCGGCAAGGTGCCGCCCATCAGGAACGCGGGCATGGCCAGCAGCAGTCCTATCGCCAGCCAGGCCGCCACGCTGCTATGGCTCTCGATCGCGACGAAGGCGGCGGCGCTGCGCGCCAGCAGCCATGTCACCGCGACGCAGGACAGCGCCACGGCCGCTTCCAGCATGGCGTAGAAGCGTACCGGCCGCCGCAAGCGGTCAGCCCGGCGGCCCAACAGCCAGCCGCCCAGCGCCAGCCCCAGGAAAAACGCGCTGACCGCGCCGGCGATGGCGCTGACCTCCACGCCCACCACCAGCGACAACTGCTTGATCCACAGCACCTGGAACACCAGGGCCGCCGTTCCGGACAGGAACAGCAGCGCGGCCGGCCGAGTCGCCGTCAATGGCCGCCGGCCCACGGCCAGGTTTTTCACGCCAGGTTCCTGCATCGCCGCCTCGCTTGCCCCCATGCCCATCATGCTGCTCCTGCTGCGTTGCCGGGCGGCGCGACAGGCGCCGCCCGGTCCTGCTCCGGCTCGCGCCGGAACCGGCTACTTCGACTTCTGCTTATCGACCTCTTCGAAGTGTTCCTCCATGGCCTTGTTCACCCTTTCCTGCACCTGGTCCACGCTGAAGCTGGCGGGCCGTTGGCTGGGCGGATACTTGAGGAAAGTCTCCAGGAACGCGGAAGCCTTCATGGTCGCGATCGCCGTCAGATAGGCGTTCTTGGCCAGCCAGTCGTTGTACTGGTCCGACGTGATGTCGGCGCGTTCGTAGGGATCCATGCGCAGGTTGTAGATCTTGGGCAGACGCAGGCAGACGAAGGGGTTCTGCCAGATGTTTAGGTTGCCCGGCGCCCGCTGCTCGCAGAACACCGCCTTCCAGTCGCCCCAACGCGCGCCGACCAGCAGGCCGTCGTCATTGAAGTAATAGAAGTCGTCGCGCGCGCTCTTGTCCTGCTTGCCAGTCAGGTAGGCCAACTGGTTGTAGCCGTCCAGGTGCACCTTGAACTTGGTGCCGCCCGCCTGTGGCGCCCAGCCGTCCAGCAGCCGTTCCTTGACGTTGGCGTCGCCGGTGGCGGCCAACAGGGTCGGGAACCAGTCCATGCCGGACACGATGCCGCGCTTGATTTCCCCCGCGGGAATCTTGCCCGGCCAGCGGACCATGGCCGGCACGCGGAACGCACCCTCCCAGTTGGAGTCCTTCTCGCTGCGGAACGGCGTGGTGGCGGCGTCCGGCCACGTGAAGGCGTTGGGGCCGTTGTCGGTGGTGTAGACGACGATGGTGTTGTCGGCGATGCCCATGTCGTCCAGCTTCTTCAGCAGCTTGCCCACGTCCTGGTCATGCTCCCACATGCCGTCGGCGTAGTCGTTGCCCGGCATGCCGCTCTTGCCCTTGTGCTCCGGCCGGATGTGCGTGTAGATGTGCATGCGCGTGGTGTTCATCCACACGAAGAACGGCTTGTCGGACTTGCCGTGCTTGTCGATGTAGTCGATCGCCGCGCCCACCGTTTCGTCGTCGATGGTTTCCATGCGTTTGGTGGTGAGCGCCCCGGTGTCTTGCACCTTGCCGTCGGCCGTGGCCTTGATCACGCCGCGCGGCGAGAAGTTCTTGACATAGGGATCGTTGGGGTCCTTGGGCCAGTACGGGCGCTCGGGCTCCTCCTCGGCGTTCAGGTGATAGAGATTGCCGAAGAACTCGTCGAAGCCGTGGCGTGTCGGCAGGTACTCGTCACGGTCGCCCAGGTGGTTCTTGCCAAATTGCGCCGTGGTGTAGCCCTGCGCCTTCAAGGCTTCGGCGATGGTGATGTCACCCTTCTGCAGCCCGACGGTGGCGCCAGGCATGCCGACCTTGGACAGCCCGGTGCGCAGCGGCGACTGTCCGGTGATGAAGGACGAACGGCCCGCCGTGCAGCTGTTCTCGGCGTAATAGTCCGTGAACAGGGCGCCCTCCTTTGCGATCCGGTCGATGTTGGGCGTGGTGTAGCCCACGACCCCGTGCGTGTAGGCGCTGATGTTCGCCTGCCCGATGTCGTCGCCGAAGATCACCAGGATGTTCGGCTTCTTGTCCGATGCCGCCGCCTGGCCTTGATTGGCCGGCGGCGTCTGGGTCTGCGCCTGCGCGCTGCCCAGGGCCGTGAGCCCGGCTGCGGCGAAGAGCGCCGCGCTCAACAGTTTTCTTGCGTTCATCGCTTTCTCCTGACCCTTGCGGGCGGTTCCCAGTCACGTAAACGAATCACTGTGTTTCAAATGCGTATACCCTTCTCCACTCCTTTGCCATGTCCACGATTACCCAACCCTGTTGCTCCGCTTCATCCAGCGCCTTGTCGAGCCGGCCGATCTTGGATTCGCGGTCGTAAGCCCACTCTCGCCTGGCGTCGGTGTGATGCACCAGCCCGGCGAAGCGCTTGCCGCTGCCGGCCGCCGTCCACTGCAGCATCTGCAGATCGCCGTCCGAATTGCCGAAGGCGAAGATGGGCTGGCGGCCGATGAACTTGTTGATGGCCACCGGCTTGCCCGGACCGTCGTCGTTGAAGTCGAGCTTGGGCGTGCGCATCAGCACGGGCTTGCCGTCCTGCATCTGGAACTCGGTGACGAAGGTGGTGCCTATCACCTGTTCGGGTGGAATGCCGTAGACGTCCTGCGCCCACGCCCGCATGAACTCCACTTCGCCGCCGGACACGATGTAGGTCTTGAAGCCGTTGCCGCGCAGGTAGTCCAGCAGCTCCAGCATCGGCGCGTAGATCATGCTGGTGTACGGCTGCTTGAAGCGCGGATGGCGGGCGGTCTTGATCCATTGCCTGACCTCGGCGCCAAAGGCCTGCGTCGTCATATTGGTGTGCGTGGCGCCGACGATCTTCAGCAGTCCTTCCGTGCCCGATGCGGCCAGCGCCTGGCGGTCGCCCTCGATCGCGGCCTTGAAGGGCTGCTCCGTGGCCCATTCAGGATGCTCGGGCGCCATGACCTTGACCTGATCCAGCGCGAAGATCAGCTGGAAGTACATGGGCTGCTCGCTCCATAGCGTGCCATCGTTGTCGAACACGGCAATGCGGTCGGCTGGCGCCACGTAGTCCGGGGTGCCCTCGGCCGTGACTGCTTGCACAAAGCTGAGTATGGCCTGGCGCGAGGGGCCCTCGTTCCAGGAAGGCAGCGGCGTCTGCGCGCGCGCCACGCCAGCCAGCAACAACAGGATCAGCAGCGCGAACCAGCGCCGGAGCAGCAAAGGCGTCGTCATGGGAGATCTCCTGGGGGTTCGCCGGACGCGATGCCTGCGCGTCCGCGTGAGGATTCGGCTGGACGGGGATTCAGAGGCAGCAGACCATGCGCTTCGGTCGGCCTTGCCCGGGCGCCCAAGGCGCGGCGCCACCGTGGAAACATCCCGCGCAAGCCGCGCCAGCCCAGCGTCGCGTCAGGATCGCGGCCATAGATGGCTCGCAGCGCGTCGGTCCCGGTCTGCCGCAGCGCAGATTCCAGGCCAGCCGTCGCCTGTGCAACCGTGGCTGCCCCAGCAGCGCGCCGCAGCCAGACGTAAAGCGCGTCCAGGCGCGGCCGCGGTTGCGCCAGCAGGCGGCGCAGCGTCATCGCTGCATAGGGCTCGGACGCGCGCCACTGTGCGCGCCGCGCCCGCAAGCCGGCGCGCAGCCGGGCAATTGCCCGCCGCAGCCAGGGCGCGCCCAGCCACCAGGCCAGCGCCGCGAGCGCCGCCCCGGCGGCCAGCGCCAGCCACCCTCCCGGGATACGCACCTGCACCTGCCGGCCCATGTCCCGCAGGTCCTGTTCGACCGAGAATGGCGTCTGGTAGGCGGCGCCGGCCTGCGCCTCGAAGCGTTGCGCCGGCAGCGCCACGCGCTCTTCCTTATTGGCCGCGATGTTCCACCAACGGATCTCCATCGCGGGCAGCTCGAAAGCGCCGCCACGTTCGATCACATAATCCAGGCGATCCACCCGTCGTCCGCCCAGGAAGCCGCCGCGGTTGTCGGAAAGCTGTGTCAACTCGGGTTCCGACGGGTACAGCTTGAGGCCCGGTACGGCCGCCATGGCCGGCGGCGGAATCAGCATCGCCTGCGCGCCCTGCGCCTCTATGGTGATGACGCGGCTGACGTGGTCGCCCACGGCGGGAGGCTCGGCCGAATAGCGGATCTGTTGGGTCGCCTGGACCGCGCTCGCCGCCAGGGCGCGCCCGGCGATGCCGCCCGGCGGCCCCGCGGCGCGTACCTCCAGCGGGCGCGTCTGCGCGGCCAGCGGGGCGGATGCCTGTCCCACCTGCGCGCTGACATGGATGGCCGGCACTTGCAGGCTGCCGGCCGCTTGCGGACTGATCAGATACGAAAAGCGCAGTCCACTGTAGGCGACGCCGCCGATCGAGGTCCGGATGATGGTGGCCTGTCCCGACGGTCCCGAGACCAGCGCGCCCGGAATATCCAGGGCCGGCATCTGCGGCGGCTGGGTGAACCAGGTCGAAGTCAGCACGTCGACCTGCAGGATGGACGTGCCGCCCGCCATCAGGTCGCCGGATGCCGCCATGCGGGCTTCGGCGCGCAGTTGCGGCCCCTCATCCGCGGACTGGGCGCGCGCCATGCCGGCGTACAGTCCCAGCTGCAACGACAGTAGCAGCAGGCCCAGGTGGCGCAACAGCGCGGCATGGCAGCGGATCATGGCTGCTTCCCCTGCGCCGGCGCGGCCTTGCGCGCGTCTTCGATGGCGAACTTCTGCTTCAGGAAGCCGGCAGGCGACAGGCTCAGGTTGCGCAGCCAGACCTCGTCGGACGCGGCCTCGGGCACCGTGGTCCGCATCATCTTGCCTGCGCTCTTGTTGCTGTCCACGCGGGTTTCGTCGGGCTTCTCCGAGTCGTCGTCCTGTTGCTCACTTTCCGCAGCGGCGATCAGCCTGGCGACCAGTTCGCGGTTGTCGCGCGCTGCGCTGAAGTCCGGCCGCAGGCGCAGCGCCTGGTCATACGCCGCGAGCGCCGCATCGTAGCTGCGCAGCCGGACTTGGGTATTGCCCAGATAGAAGTAGCCTTCGGGCGTATCCAGTTTCGCGAACGCCGCCAGCGCCGCCTGGTACTCGCCCGCGTCGTAGGCGGCGCGGCCCTTCCAGTAAGGATCTGCGTACAAGGCCGCGGCTTCGGCATAGCGTTTGTGCTCATAGGCCCAGCGGCCTTGCTGATCGGGCGTGAAGAAGGCGTCGGCCAGCGCGCCGGCGTCCGCTCGCGGCGTGTGCAGCGCGGCAGTGAAGGCCAGCAGCAGGCAGGCCGTCCAGTTGATGTTCCAGCCGCGCCGCAGCGCCAGCAGCGCCAACAGCGCCAGCGGCCAGCACAGCCAATAACCCGCGTCCTTCCAATGCAGCGGCTTGTCGGCGTCCTGGACCTCTTGGTAGTGGCGTTCGGCGTGCAGCGTCACCCAGTCCAGATCATCATCGTTCAGGGTCAGGCTGCCCAGCGGCGCGCGGGCCGCCTGCGCCAGCTGTTTCAGGGCGCCCTCGTCGAAACGCCCCAGCACCGGCCTGCCCTGTGCATCGATGCGAGGCTGGCCGCGGACGTCGCGCACCACGCCGCCATCGCGGGTACCCACCGCCCACACCAGTATCTGGAAGGAATTGGCGCGCGCCAGGCGCTCGACCTCGGCCAGCTGTCCGGTGTCTGCGCCGTCCGTGACCAGCAGCAAGGTGCCGCCGGCCTCGCCGGACTGCAGCAGACTCGCGGCCAGGGCGATGGCGCCGGCCGCGTCCTTGCCCGGCGCGGCGATAAGTCCGGTGGACAGGGCCTGCACGAACATGTCGGGTAGCGCCGGATCGTCGGTGGGCGGCAGCACCAGGTGCGCGGAGCCGGCGTAGGCGATCAGGCCCGTCTTGGCGCCGGCGCGCCGTTTCAGCAGATCGCGCAGCTTGCGCTTGGCGGCCTCCAGCCGGCTGGGCGGCAGATCGGCCGCGTCCATCGACGGCGACAGGTCCACCGCCGCGATCAGGGGCGCGAGATTATCCAGGAAGGCCGGGCGGTCTTGTTGCCACGTCGGGCCCGCCGCAGCGATGCCGCCCAGCGCCAGCAAGGCGGCCAGCAACTGCGCGGGGCGCAGTCCGCGGCTGCCTTGCGTGCGTACGGTCAGGTACGGCAGCAGCGCTGGCGAGATATTGCTGCGCCATCCGAGCTGGCCGTCCTCGTCCCGCCGCCGCCATAGCAGCAAGGCCGCCGCCGGAATCGCCAGCAGCCACCAGGGACGCAGGAAATGGAAGGCGCTCAGATCGACTTCCATTCGCCCTCCTCCACGCTTGCACCGCCTTGCGGCCTGGCGCCGCGGCGCCAGCCGAGCAACGCGGCCGCGAGATGCCAGCCCGCCAGCAGCAACAGCGCCAGGCCCAGCGGCACCCAGAAGAAATCCTGCTTGGGCTGATGGCGCAGCTCGCGGACCTCGTGCGGCGTGATGCGGTCCAGCTCGGCGTAGACCTGCCGCAGCGATGCCTGGTCCTGCGCCGGAAAGAAACGGCCCCCAGTCTTGGCGGCGATTGCGCGCAAGGCATCGAAATCGACCTTTTCCTCGCCTTCCGCTTGCGGATCGCCGATGCCGACGGTGTGCACCACGATATGGCGCGCGGCTGCCATGGCCGCCGCGCGGTCAGGCGGCACGGCGCTGCCGGTGTCGTTGCCATCCGTCAGCAGGATCAGTACCTGGTCATGTTCGCCGGCGTGCTCGAACTGCTTGATCGCCACCCCGATGGCATCGCCGATGGCGGTGTTGGGTCCGGCCATGCGCGTGCTGACCTGCTCCAGCAGCAGCTTGAGCGTGGCGTGGTCCTGGGTCAGCGGCGCCTGCGGATAGGCCGCGGTGCCAAACACGATCAGGCCGAGCCGGTCGTCTTTGCGGCGGTCGATGAAATCGGCCACCACCGCCTTCACGCCGCTCAGGCGGTCCTCGCGGCGGCCGTCCGGCGCCACGAAGTCCTCGGTCTCCATGGATTGCGAGATGTCGATGGCCAGCAGCAGGTCGCGCACCGGCTGGCGGTGTTCCAGCGGCGGCTCGACCCGCTCGGGCCGCGCCAGGGCAAGGATCAGCAGCAGCCACACCAGCGCGCTCAACGCCAGTTGCCAGCGGTCGCCGCGCACGCCGGGGCGCTGCGGCGTCTGGCCGGTGCTGCGCGCCACCGATTCGAAGAACGGAATGCGCACCGCGCTGCGGCGCTGCACGTATGGCGGCAGATAGCGGTACGCCAGCCAGCCCAGCGGCAGCAGCGCCAGCAGCCAGGGATACTCAAGCCGCCACATGGTGACGCTCCATCCATTGCCGGCTGGCGAGGAACAAATTCCGCACGCGCGCGGGATCGATAGCCCGCAAGGTTTCAGGCGGCGCATAAGCCAACGCTCTCAGCAAGACGCTGGCGTCGGGAGGAAACACGGCCATGCCGTCGTCCATGAAAGCCACCCACTCCGCGCCCTGCAAGGCACCCACCCTGGCCCTGTCGGCTTCTGCCACCGAGGACAATCCGACGCGCTTGAGCAGTTCCGGCAACGCGCGCGCGGCCAGCGGGTCGGACTGCGTTTGCCGCCGCAGCGCCTCCAGCATGCGCAGGCCGGTGCGGCGGTAGCGATTGCGCCGGCGTCGGCGCGCGATCCGCCACGCCGCCCATCCGGCCAGCGCCAGCACCGCGGCCAACAGGACCAGCCAGCCCCAGGTCTGCGGCCAATAGCTGACCGGCGCGGGCAGCGGAAGCTGCCGCAGCTGTTCGATGGACGGCGCGGCGTCGGCGTTCATGCCCTGCCCCTGGTTTGCGGACGGCTCGTCTGCCGACCCAGTTCGCGGCGCAACTGCGCCACGGTGTCGTCCGCCGTGTCGATCGACAGCAGCGGCACGCGGCTGCGGCGCAGCAGCCCGGCCACGTCGTGCAGGCGTCCCGAAAAAAAGTCCGACAATGGCTCGCGCACCTGCTTGCGATCCGCCGCCACCTCGACCTGCAGTTCGCCTTGCGTCACCACCAGCCGGCCGCGCAAAGGCAGGCGCAGCGCCAGCGGGTCATACACCAGCGTGGCCACCACGTCGTTGTGTGCGGCCAAGCTGCGCAACAGGCGCAAGCTCGTATCGTCGGCGCCAGCGAAGTCGCTGACCACGCACACCAGGCAATCGTGCGGCGCATGAGCCAGCGCGCCTTGCAGGGCTTCGTTCAGCCGGCCAGACGCGTCGACATCGGGCTGATCGGCGCCCATGGACTGGCTGCGCCGCGCGATGGCGGCGAACAGGGACTGGATGCGTTCGCGGCTGCGCAGCGGGCGCACGCTGTCGATGCCCGCGTCGCTGAACACCAGGCCGCCCACGCGATCGCCCGCCAGATAGGCCATCCAGGCTGACAGCGCCGCCACGCGCGCAGCCACCACCGACTTGAAGCTGCGCACCGAGCCGAAATACATGCCCATGCGCTGGTCCACCACCACCAGCACCGGGCGGTCGCGCTCCTCGCTGTAAGTGCGCACATAAGGCTTGCCCAGGCGCTGCGAGGCGCGCCAATCCAGTTGGCGCAGGTCGTCTCCCGGCAGATAGCGCCGCAGTTCCTCGAAGTCCAGGCCGCGCCCGCGCAGGCGCGAACCATGCTGGCCCGCCAGTATGCTGCGCACAGGCTGGCGGCTGAAGAACCCCAGGCCGCGCGCGGCGGGTTCCAGCGCCATCAGGTCCGTGATGCGGACCTGGACCTCTGGGGAAGGAGCGGCCGAGGACATGGCGGACTCAGGCTGGCACCGCGACCGCATCCAGCAGTCTGTCTATCACCTGGTCCGCCGACACGCCGTCGGCCACCGCGTCATAGGACAGATGCAAACGATGCCGCAGCACCGGCCTGGCCACGCTGCGCACGTCATCGGGCGAGGCGTAATCCTGTCCCGACAACCAGGCGTGGGCGCGCGCCACCTTGTCCAGCGCGATCGCGCCGCGCGGGCTGGCGCCGACCTGGATCCAGCGCGCGAGATCGGCGTCCTGCCCGGCGGGATGGCGCGTGGCATTGACCAGGTCCACCAGGTACTGGTCCAGCGCCTCGGACACGTGCACCCGATCGATTTCGGCGCGGCAGGCGAACAAGGCTTCCTGCGTCAGCGGCGCGGAATCGGCACCCGCGTCCTGGCGCGACTCGCCGCGCAGCATGGCCAGCATCTGCCTTTCGCTGTCGGGGTCGGGATAGTCCAGCACGATCTTCATGATGAAGCGGTCCATCTGCGCCTCGGGCAAGGGATAGGTGCCCTCCTGCTCTATCGGATTCTGGGTGGCCAGCACCATGAAGAGGCGCGGCATGCGGTGGGTGGTGCCCGCCACGGTGATCTGCCGCTCTTCCATGGCCTCCAGCAGCGCGGCCTGCACCTTGGCCGGCGCGCGGTTGATCTCGTCGGCGAGGATCAGATTGCCGAACAGCGGCCCCTGCTGGAACTGGATGCGGCTATGGCCTTGCGCATCCTGCTGCAGCACCTCGGCGCCGGTAATGTCCGAAGGCAGCAGGTCGGGCGTGAACTGGATGCGGCTCATGGCAGCGGCCAGATGCTGCGCCAGGGTCTTGACGGTGCGCGTCTTGGCGAGCCCGGGCAGGCTTTCCAGCAGCAGATGGCCGTCGGCCAACAGGCCCAGCAAGACTTCACGTATGACGGCGCCCTGGCCCAGCACCGAGCGCGCGATGGCGCGCTCCAGTTCCAGGATGCTGTCGCGGTTACTCGTGGTCATTCCCTCTCCTGAGTGACGGATGGCATTTCGCGCTAGCGGCTGGCGACGCCGTTCCTGGCGGTCTGGGCCAGTTTCCATTGTTCAGGCGTCATGACGGTGCGGAATCCCAGGTGCGACATGCCGTTCATCGGGTCCGTGCCGCGCCGGGCGCTGGTGCGGTAGCTGATGCAATAGGTGTCGCTGCACAGGAATGAGCCGCCGCGCGTCACGCGCTTGGGCGCGCCCGGCGGGACGATGCCGTCGTCCGGGTCGTAGCTGTCGGCCGGCCCCGCGGGGTTGGCGGGCGGCTGGCGGTATTGCGCCTGGATCTTGAAGGCGTCGGCACGATACCAGTCGGCGGTCCATTGCCACACATTGCCCGCCATGTCGTACAGGCCATAGCCGTTGGGCGAGAAGCTGCCCACCGGCATGGTGCCGACCTGCACCTTCTCATCCTTCACCACCGGGAACGGCTGCGGTTGCTGCGTGTCCCAGATATTGGCCATGGGCTTGCCTTGCGGCAGCAGTTCCTCGCCCCAGGCATAGGTGGCCTGCTCCAGCCCGCCGCGCGCGGCCATCTCCCATTCCGATTCCGTGGGCAGGCGCTTGCCGGCCCATTTGGCATAGGCTGCCGCGTCCTGATACGACACCTGCACGACAGGATGGTCGTCCTTGCCGGCGATGGAACTGCCCGGTCCTTGCGGATGACGCCAATTGGCGCCCGGAACATAGCGCCACCAGCGCGAATAGTCGCGCAAGGACACTTCGCTCTCGGTGCCGACGAACACCATGGCGCCGGGCACCAGCAGGCGGTCGTCGGGACGCGGCGTGCCGGGCGGCAGTTGGACCTTCAGGTCCTCCCATTTGGGCTTCTGTTCGGCGGTCGTGACGTAGCCGGTGGCGTCGACGAAGCGGCGGAACTGCGCGTTGGTCACATCGTTCACGTCCATCCAGAATCCGCTGACCGATACCTTGTGCGCCGGCATCTCGTTGGGCTGCGCCAGCTTGTGGCTGCTGCCCATCAGGAACTCGCGCCCCGGCACCCAGGCCATGCCGGCCGGGCCGCTCTTGCCGTCGCCCAGCACCACCTTGACGGCCGTGGGCGGGCCGTCCTTGCCCATGACCACATAGGCGGTGCTCGCGCCCGCGCCCAACACCACGCCGGCCAGCAGCAGTGCTGCGGCGTAGCGCGTTTTTCCTTGTGTTTGCTTTGCCATTTCAATCACCCGAAAGCTAGCGGTTCAGGGGCGGCGGGGCCGCGCCCGGGGCTGACCGCCCCTTGAAATCGTGCTGACGTTCAGAACACCAGCGTCGCGGTCGCCATGACCGTGTCGTTGCTGTCCAGACGGTTCGTGCTGCTGATCGTGGGTACCCAGCGCAGGCTCAGGGACAGGGAACGCTTGTCTGCCAGCTTCCTGTCATAGGTCACGATGGGACCCAGCGCCCAATCGTGTCCCTTGAAACCGCTGAGCCGGTCCGCGGTCGGCCCGGAATCGTTGCCCAGCTGCTGGATGGTGCCCAGGATCAGGCCCGCGCTGACGCCGTTGCTGAACACCTTGCGGCCCATCAGGTCCATGCTGAACAGCGGTGCGTTGCGGTAGTCAGTGGCGTTGTTGCGCGTGTAGAACTGAATGCCCGCCACGGTATCGAACTGGAACCCGGATTCCGGAAATATCTTGGTATAGGCCACCTGCGGAATGAAGGTCCAGTTGTTCAGGCTGGGGTTGGCCATGTCGTCGGCGTTGTACTTGCCGGTGGGCGCCCAGATGTTCAGGCTGAGCGCCATGTGCGAGGTTTCGGAAAAGTGGTAGCCCGCGATGATGGGCGAGAAATACAGGTCGAACAGGTTCGACGCGGTATCGCTTTGGCCGGCGCTCCGTCCTCCGGAGCCCGTCACGGTGGAGTTCACCTTGGTCCAGACATAGGGCAAGGTGAAACTGGAGGCGAAGTTCCAGCGCCCCGGCCCGGTGTCCCAGGTCTTCAGGACGGTGGCCAGCGTGAACGCGACTTTCGCATCCAGGCCCAGCGAGGTGCGCCCTGCTACAGGCACTTCCCGGCTGCCGCCTATGTTTCCGTCCAGGTAGATCTGCGACAGGTTGACGGCCCAGATCGGTTCGGGCGACACGATGCCTGCGTTGGGCTGCACGTTGGTGCCGGTGATCTGACGTCCCAGCGCGCCTTCGGTGGCCCAGGCCGCCGTGGGCAAGGACAGTGCGGCGCAGACCACGACTGCGCGCGCCAACAGCACGCTGCTGGCCGCGGCTACTGCTGCGCTGATTCTCTGGAATGCCGAACTCGTACTGCCCATGCGATGTACCCCGGTTGGAGATAACAAAGTGCAAAGACACGCCGTACGGAAACGCTGATTTCAGCAATGAGCGCCGAAATCAAAATTCGAGAAATCCTTCGCAATATTCGCACAGAGTTTTACTTTCACCAAGCCGGGTTTCCGAGGCGCGCAATGCCTTTCAGCTATGCGAAAGCTATGGCGCCATCATCGGGCGGCCAATTGAAAAAGGGATGCCTCACGGCATCCCCAGGGACAGCGATCACCGGCGGCGTGCGTCAGCCCGCCTGCTCAGCCTCCTGCCGCAGCGGGCTGGCGTGCACCTGATCGATGCGCAGCCCATCGCGCCGGGTGATCTCGAAGCGCCAGTCGCGCCACGCGATCGCGTCTCCCGTCTCGGGAATCCGTCCGCCCGCGCGCAGCAGGCAGCCCGCCAAGGTCGCGTCCGGATACTCATCGGCCAACGCCGGCGCGTCCAGCAGGCGCGCGGCTTCCGCCACCGCCAGCCGGCCTTCCAGCAGCCAGGATCCATCGGCCAGTTGCAAGGCTTCGGGCTGGTCTTCCTGATGCTCGGGCAGATCGCCCGCGACGGCGGTCAGCACATCCATGGGCGTGATCAGACCTTCGCACACGCCATGCTCGTCGACCACGATCAGCATGTGGTCGCGCGAGGCGCGCAGCTCGTCCAGCACCTTGAGCACCGGCGTGGTTTCCATGACATAGCGCGGTTGGCGCGCCAGTTCCACCAGATCGATCGGGCCAGGATTCTGCAGCAGTGGCAGCAGATCCTTGAAGTGCAGCACGCCCAGCACATTGGCCGGATCGCCGGCGCACAGCGGCAGACGCGAGTGGCCGCTGGCGAACTTGCGCACGATGGCGTCGGGGGTATCGGCCACGTCCAGCCAGACCATGTCGCCGCGCGCCACCATGATGGAGCGCACGTCCCGCCCGCCGATGGAGAGCACGCGCTCGATCATGGTGCTTTCCTCCGGCGCAAAGGCGGGTTCGCCTTCCGCGCCGTCGACCAGCGCGGCTACCTCGTCAGCCTGCGCGCCCGCCTGTCCGGCGCGGCCGGCGCGCAGCAGGCGCAACACGGCCTGCGCGGTGCGTTGGCGGCGGCCCAGGGCGTGCGTGCCCTTGGCGCGGTTGCGGCGCGCCAGCTGGTTGCACAGCTCGATCAGGATCGAGAAGCCGATGGCGGCGTACAGATAGCCCTTGGGCACGTGGAAGCCCAGGCCTTCGGCCACCAGGCTGAAGCCGATCATCAGCAAGAGGCCCAGGCACAGGATCACCACGGTGGGGTGGCGGCCGACGAAGGCCATCAGCGGGCGGCTGGCCAGCATCATCACGGCCATGGCCACCACCACCGCGATCATCATGATGCTCAGGTCTTGCACCATGCCCACGGCGGTAATCACCGAGTCCAGCGAGAACACCGCGTCCAGCACAACGATCTGCAGGATCACCTGCCAGAACACCGCATGCTGCGGCTTCTGGCCCTGGTCGTGGCTGGCGCTGCCCTCCACGCGCTCATGCAGTTCCATGGTGCCCTTGAACAGCAGGAACAGGCCGCCCAGGATCAGGATCAGGTCGCGCCCTGAGATCTCCGCGCCCAGCAGCGTGAACATGGGTTCGGTCAGCGTGACCACCCACGCGATACTCGCCAGCAGGCCCAGGCGCATGACCATCGCCAGCGTCAGGCCGATCAGACGCGCGCGGTTGCGCTGCGCGGGCGGCAGCTTGTCCGCCAGGATGGCGATGAACACCAGGTTGTCGATACCCAGCACAATTTCAAGCACGACCAGGGTCGCCAGGCCTAGCCAGGCGGTGGGGTCGGACATCCAATCGAAAATCATCGAGATTCCATGCAAATCGGGACCGCGCGCCAAGTGGCGCCGGACAGGATCAAGGGAAATGCGCCGCGGACGCGGGCTAGAGGCTCAGTGCGGGCGCGAATGCGCCTGGAGGCTGCCGGCGGAGCGCGGCAACCCAGGCGCGGCGTGGCCGCGGCGGCGAGGATGGAATCGGCGTGCGGGCTGCTTGCCCTGGCCGTGGCAGGAAGATGGGGCATCGGGCGCCGGCTTGCTTGCGGCGCCCTGCTAGAAGGTGGGTCTTCAGTCATAAATGGCGGACGGCTCTGGCTGCCGGGGCAGCAAACGGATGGAGCGCCCGCCTTGCTCTCGTTCTTACAGGAAACTGAATACTACCTGAATCTAGTTTCCGGCGCATTCTGGCGAGTCCGGTTCCTGGATGGCGCGGGGCCGCAACTTTGCCGGATTTTTACTGGTGTTTACCCTAGGGCGGCGATATACTGCGGGCACTTTCAACTCACCCGAGATCAATGTGGACAACGACGGATGTAGTCGACACACGACTGCAAGCGCCGCTTGACGCAGGATCCGCGGCCATAGTCCGCGCCGGTCCTGCCTGAAGCCAGGACCCGGCTCTCCGGCCCCCCTTCTACGGGCCGCCAGCCCTCTCCCTACTGCTTGCCGACACGCGATGCGTTGCGCCCTGTTGCGCGCGCCTGCGGCCGGCCAGGCGGCGCATGCATGTGGACCTTCCACCGTACTCCCCGCTAAGGAGACGATCATGCGTATCAAGCAATTCCTGCCTTTCCTGGATCGGAGCGGCGCGGCCGGCTTAGGCGCGGCCGGCTTAGGCGCGGCCCGTACCGCACACGCTGTGGCGGCCCCGCCCAAGCCCGCCGCCATCTACCAATTCACCATAGTCAGCCTGGGCGACACGCTCAACGCGCTGCGCAAGCAGCTCTATTACGAACTGCGCGACCTGGACTTGCGCGTGCTGGCGGTGCGCATTTCGCGCAGCGAATCGGATCAACTGGCGTCGACCATCGTCACGCTGCATTGCCCGCCGCACCTGCGCAATCTGTTGAGCGCCGTTGCGCTGCGGCTGGGCCAGAGCCCGGACGTGCGCCGGGTGCACTGGGAATGCGAGTCCGGCGCGGCGATTGCCGTGCTGCCTGCCTGACCCAAGCGCGGCCGCGGGCCGCAGCCAGGAGGCTGTCATGAAAGATCCGTACAAAACCCTGATGATTGCGCGCGTCGTCGCGCTGGCGCTGATCTGGCTGGCGGGGCTGCTGCTGGTCCTGGCCTCGGTCTGGCGCCTGCCCTGAGCGACCGGCTCCTTCCACAACATGCTGAAGCATCGAGAAGAAGATGAAGAACTTCGAAAACATCCAGTTCATCACCCTGGCCAATACCCTGGTCAGCCTGTTTACCGCCTTCGTGCTGGGTTCCGTGGTCGGCTTTGAGCGCCAATTCCGCCAACGCACCGCCGGCCTGCGCACCAATGTGCTGGTGGCGGTGGGCGCCGCCATCTTCGTGGACCTGGCGTTCCGGGTGGGTGGCGCCGACGGCGGCTCGCGCGTGATTTCCTATGTGGTCTCGGGCGTGGGCTTCCTGGGCGCCGGCGCCATCATGCGCGAAGGCGGCAGCATCCGCGGCCTGAACACCGCCGCCACGCTATGGGGCTCGGCTGCCATCGGCGCCTGCGCGGGCGCATCGCTGATCCTGGAAGCGGTTGCCGCCACGGCTTTCGTGCTGGCGGCGAACACCTTGCTGCGGCCGGTGGTCAGCTACGTCAATCGCCAGCCGGTGGATGCGCAGACCACGGAAGTCACGACCGTGATACACGTCATCGCAAACGTGGAGCAGCGGCAGGCGGCGATGACGGTGCTGGAAGACGTGCTCGAAACCGAGCAGCTGCCCCTGTCCGAACTGAAGATCGACCAGTTCGGCGAGAACGAGGTCGAGATCGAGGCCGCGCTCAGCGAAGCGTCGGTGGACGAACTGGACCTGGACCGGGTCACGGCCAGCATCGCCGCCTCGCCCGCCGTGCGTACGGCGTTCTGGGCGGCCCGCACGGTGTAGCGCAGCCCGGATCAGGCCGCCTGGCGCAACGCCGCCGAGGCCGGATCCCAGCGCCGCCCCGGCACGGCGGCCAGCAAGGCCTGGGTGTACGGATGCGCGGGCTGGCTGAACACTTGGGCGCAGGCGCCCGCTTCGACCACTCTGCCGTTCTGCATGACCGCGATGTCGTCGCAGACCTGCGCGGCCACGCGCAGGTCATGCGTGATGAAGAGGATGGACAGCCCCAATTGCTCGCGCAGCCGCGCCAGCAGATCCAGCACCTGCGCCTGCACCGACACGTCCAGGGCCGATACCGGTTCGTCCGCGATCAACACCTGCGGCCGCATCGCCAGCGCCCGCGCCAGCCCGATCCGCTGGCGTTGGCCGCCCGAGAACTCGTGCGGATAGCGCCGCAGGGCGTCGGGCGACAAACCCACCAGTTCAAACAGCTCCTGCGCGCGCGCCAGTGCTTCGCGCCTGGGCGTGCCGTGCACGATGGGGCCGCGCGCCACGATCTCGCCCACGCGCTGGCGCGGATTCAAGGAACCGTAGGGATCCTGGAACACCATCTGCACTCGCCGCGCATGCTCGCGCCGCGCGATGGTCCCCTTGAGCGCCAGCGGTTCGCCGGCCAGGCTTATACCGCCCGCGTCCGGCGGCGCCAGTCCCAGCAAGGCGCGCGCCAAGGTCGATTTGCCGGACCCGCTTTCGCCCACGATGCCCAGCGTGCCGCCCTCCTTCAGGCTGAGCGTTACGTCGTCCAGCGCCCGCGTCTCGCGGCCCGGACGGCCGAACCACCCGCGCTTGCGATAGGTCTTGGACACGCCCTGCGCGCGCAGGATGACTGGCGCGTCGGCCGGCAACGCCGGCCGGGCCGCGGCCGGCGCCAAGGGCGGCACCGCCGCGATCAGGGCGCGCGTGTACGGGTGCCGGGGGTGTTCCAGCACCTGCTGCGCCGCGCCGCTTTCCACCAGTACGCCGCGCTGCATGACCGCTACGCGGTCGGCGATTTCGGCGACCACGCCGAAGTCATGCGTGATGAACAGCACGGCCGTGCCCTTGCGGCGCTGCAGGTCGTGGATCAGGTGCAGGATCTGCGCCTGCGTGGTCACGTCCAGCGCGGTGGTCGGTTCGTCCGCGATCAGCAGGGCTGGCTCCAGTGCCAGGGCCATGGCGATCATGGCGCGCTGGCGTTGGCCGCCGGACAGTTCGTGCGGATACGCGTCCAGCGCCCGCGCCGGGTCCGGCAAGCGCACGGCGTCCAGCAGTTCCAGCGTGCGGCGCCGGATCTCGGTTCGTCCCAGGCGGGTATGGGTGCGGAAGACTTCCGCGATCTGGTCGCCGATGGTGCGCAACGGATTGAGCGCCGTCATCGGTTCCTGGAAGATCATGCCGATGCGCTGGCCCCGCAGGCGGCGCAGCGCATCGGGCGCCAGCCGCAGCAGGTCCTGCCCTTCCCACAGCACCTGGCCACCGCTTGCGCGCACGTCCGGCGGCAGCAGCCCCAGGATCGCGCCGGCGGTCAGCGACTTGCCCGAGCCGCTTTCCCCCACCACGCACACGATCTCGCCCGCGCTGATGCTTAGCGACAAGTCTTTCAGCGCGTGCGGACGGTCGGCGCCTGGCGGCAGGTCCACGGTCAGATTCTGGATGCGCAGCAATTCGGTCATGAGTGGTCCACCACGAAGTAGCCCTGGATCGTAGGCTTGCCCGGATCGCGTGGGAACTGCGCATTTCTCATTTGCTCATTCGGTTTGTGGCGCACGGCTTCTGTGGCGCACGGCTTCTGTGGCGCACAGCTGTTGTGGCGCACGGCTGTCGCTGCGCTGCGTCAGTTACGCCTGTTTACGTTTTGGGAACGCGGATTGCTCCGCACTGCGGATCGACCCCTACCGGAGCGTCCATGCCCTCCTCGCACTACATCGATGCCACCACGCTGACCGTGCTCACCGTGAACACACATAAGGGTTTCACCAGCTTCAACCGCCGCTTCATGTTGCATGAACTGCGCGAAGCCTTGAGGCTGGCGAGCCCCGACATCGTGTTCCTGCAGGAAGTGCTGGGAGAACACCAAGGGCACGCGGAACGGCACCAGGCCTGGCCCGCCCTGTCCCAGTATGAATTCCTGGCCGACTCGCTATGGACCGATTTCGCCTATGGCCGCAATGCGGTCTATCCGGCGGGGCACCATGGCAATGCGCTACTGTCCAGGTATCCCATCGAACGCCATGAAAACCACGACGTCACCGTCCATGGGCATGAGGGGCGCGGATTGCTGCACTGCGTCCTGCGGGTGCCCTCGCTACCTTCCCCAGTCCATGCAATATGCGTGCACCTGGGCTTGCTGGAGGGGCACCGGGGCAAGCAATTGCGGCGCCTGTGCGAACTGGTGGCGGACGGCGTGCCTGCCGGCGAACCGCTGCTGATCGCGGGCGATTTCAACGACTGGCGCCTGCGCGCCGACGCGCTGATGACAGGCTGCGGCACGCGCGAAGTCTTTACCACGCGGCTGGGCCGCCCTGCCCGCACGTTTCCGGCGCGTTGGCCCTTGTTGCGGCTGGATCGCATCTATGTGCGCAATGTCCGCGACTGGAAACCTGTGCCGCTGGCCTCGCGGGTCTGGTCGCGGCTGTCCGACCATGTGCCGATCTGTGCGGAGATCGCGCTATGAACCTGCGCTGGCGCGAGCACAACCGCTACACGCTGCTGGAAAACGGCACCGGCTACTTCCCAGCGGTGCTGGAAGCGATCGGCACGGCGCGCAGCGAAGTGCTGGTGGAGACCTTCATCCTCTTCGATGACGCCGTGGGCCAGGAATTCCAGCGCGCCCTGATCGCCGCAGCCTGCCGCGGCGTCAGCGTGGACCTGACGGTCGACGGCTATGGATCGGACGAACTGGGCGACGCCTTTGTCGGCGCCATGACCGAAAGCGGCATCCGCGTCCATGTATTCGACCCGCGTCCGCGTTTCCTGGGCGTGCGCACCAATGTGTTCAGGCGCATGCACCGCAAGATCGTGGCGGTGGACGGCCGCGTCGCCTTCGTCGGCGGCATCAACTTTTCCGCCGACCACCTGCCCGACTACGGCCCTGAAGCCAAACAAGACTATGCGCTGCGGCTGGAAGGCCCGCTGGCCGCGGACATCGCGGACTTCGCCCGCGCCGCGCTGGCCGTGGACGCCTGGGCCCGCCCGCGGCGACGCCGGCCGGCACGCCTGGATCCCATGCCCGAGGGCGATGGCGGCGGACGCCTGGTGGTGCGCGACAACATCGAGCATCAGACCGACATCGAGCGCTACTACCGCGCGGGCGTACGCGCCGCGCGCGAAGACGTGTTGATCGCCAACGCCTACTTCTTCCCCGGCTATCAGCTGCTGCATGACCTGGCCAACGCCGCCCGCCGCGGCGTGCGCGTGCGGCTGCTGCTGCAGGGCGAGCCCGACGTACTGGTCGCGCGGCTGGCGGCGTCCATGTTGTATGACTACCTGATCGATGCGGGCGTGGAGATATACGAATACTGCAAGCGCCCGCTGCACGGAAAAGTGGCTTGCGTGGACCAGGACTGGAGCACGATAGGGTCCAGCAACCTGGATCCCCTCAGTCTGGCGCTGAATCTGGAGGCCAATGTGGTGGCGCGCGATGCCGGATTGAACACCGCGCTACGCGCCAGCCTGGATCGGCTCATCGAACAGGATTGCCGGCGCATTGAACTGCCCGAAGGTTCGAAGCGGCGCTTGCGGCGACTCTGGATCGGGGTGGTCGTGTTCCACTTCCTGCGGCGCTTTCCTGCCTGGGCCGGCAGCCTGCCCGCGCATAAGCCGCGCCTGAAATCCATTGCCATGGAACCGCAGCGGGAGTCGGCATGAGAGTGTTCCGCTCCACGCTGACGCGCGCATGGCGGCATCGCTGGCCCCGCCTCAAGCGCGTGTTGCCGGCGCTGGTGCTGGCCTTGGTCGCAGCGCTGCTGTACTACTTTGGCCGTTCGGTCGACTGGGCCCAGGTCTGGATCGCCATGCGCAGGATTCCGCCAGGCACCATTGCCGCCGCAGCCGGGCTCGTCGTGGCGGGCTACCTGAGCTATGGCGCCCTGGATCTATTGAGCAAGCGCTACACCCGCCATACCCTGCCCTGGCCCAAAGTGCTGGGTGTGGCCATGATGAGCTATGCCCTGAACCTCAGTCTGGGCGTGCTGTTGGGCGGCCTGGGCGCGCGCCTCAGGCTTTATGCCCGGCTGGGCTGCCGCAAGTCCTTGGCGACGCGGGTCGCCCTGTTTTCGGCGGCCTCCAACTGGATAGGCTACGCATGGGTCGCGGGCACGCTGTTCGTCGCGGGCGCGGTGCCGGTGCCGCAGGGCTGGGCCATAGGCTCGAATCTGTTGCGCGCGCTCGGCGTGGCGCTGCTGGCGCTGGCGGCGGGCTATGTGGCGGTATGCGCGCGGGCGCGGCAGCGCACCTGGACCTGGATGGGGCAGCACGCCGTCCTGCCCGGCGCCCGGATGGCGGTGGCGCAAAGCCTGGCGGCCGCGCTGTCGTGGGCCATCATGGGCGCCATCATCTATCTGCTGTTGCAGGACAAGGCCAGCTACCCCGCCGTGCTGGGCATACTGCTGTGCGCCAGTTTCGCCGCGCTCATCATCCGCGTGCCGGGCGGCCTGGGTACGACCGAAGCGATCTTCGTGGCCGCGCTCGCGCCCGGGATTCCAACCGCCGAGGTGCTGGGCGCGGTACTGACCTACCGCGCGCTTTATGCCTTCGCGCCGCTGTTCCTGGCCCTGGCGGCGTTTGCCGTGATGGAAGTGAAGCTCAGACACAGGCGGGCGCACCCGGCGCCGCCCGCGGATGCCGGCGGCAAGAATGCGCACGGGTCGTTCAAGGCTTAGGCGTGAGCAGGTCCGACAAGGCGTTGCCCAGTTCCTTCACGGCGCCCGTGACGCCTTCCGCCGCGCCCTCGGCGCCGACCCCTATCGCATGGCCGAAGCCCCGGGCAACCTGCGCGGTAAAGCCGCGCGTGGCCGAGAACTTGGGATTGTCCAGGTCGCCAGCCAGCGCGAAGTCGAAGCGCAGCGTGCCGCTCTGGTCCTTCAGCGCCGCCAGCACCGCCTTGCGCGGCAATGAAAACAGGCTGCCGTCGCCGCTGAATCGCAAGCCGCGCAACGCCACCGTGCCCGTGGCCTGAAGTTGGCGCTTGGCGATGGCGGTGCGCATGTCCAGGTCCATGGTGCCCGCGGCCAGCGAGGTGGCGCCGTTGTCGGCCAGGTAGGGAGCGGCATGCTTGATGTCCATATTGCGCACCGCGACCTTGATGTCGGCATCCGTGCCGCCGACCACCAGCCAGCCTTCCGCGCGCACCGTGGCCGCGCCGTTGCGGTTGCCTTCGATGTTGCCGGTGAATTCCATGTCGCTGCGGGCGCCGTCGCCGGGTATGGTCAGCGGACGCAAGCGCGCCTGGACGTCCGAAAACGGGATCCGGTGCGCGGGCCTGGACACGGCCGCGTCCTCGAAATCCAGGCGGCCGTCGCGCAGGATCAATTCCGCGATGCGGATCGGTGTCCTGGCCCGGGGTTGGCTGTCGCCGCCTTCACCGGCCCGCAAGGACGACTGCAGGGCGGGCGCGATGTCCATGTCGCCGTTGGCCCTGCGCACCACGGTAAAGTCGAAGCCTTCGATGGTGACGGTCTTGAAGACTGCCTCGTGCCGCAGGAAGGCGGGCCATTCAGGTTCCAGGACCACCTGGCGCGCCGTGGCGCCCGCCTGGCCGGTTCCGCCCGAGATTGTTACGTCCTTGAGGATCACCTGCCTGTACCCGACCTCGACGTGGCCTACCTGGCCGCGCGGCCCCAGCATGTTCGCGATGCGCTGTTCCGCAATGCGCAAGGCGGCAAACGCCAGCACCACGGCCACGGCCGCAATCAGGGTCAAGACCGCGAAGGCGTTCCCCCATGGCGACTTGCGGCGTGGCGCGGCTGGGTCGAGGTTCATCGTGGTTCCGGAGGTGCGGCGCAATCCGTGCATGGTCCTGGAAACGCCCCGTCTCATCAATGGGCAAAAAGGATTAGGCGCTCAGCGGCGTTTGTGGTCGGACATGAGGCACACGCCCGCCAGCTCCTCGTGAAAAAAGGGTGCGCTCCGACCGGCCGCGACACGCGGCCCGTCGAGCCGGTCGATGCCGGGTGTCTGCTGGGGATCCAGCCCGGGCATGGGGTTGGGCAGGCTGTCCGGCGGCCAGCGGCCGCGCTGGTCTTTTTCCTGCCGGGCCGGATCGGGCCCTGGTTGTTCCGCCGGGTGCTGCTCCGGGGCCGGTTGCTCCCGGTCCCTGGACTGGGCAGGCTTTGAAGGCGTGGTCTTGGTCATGGCATGCTCCTGGACGACAAACACGATCGATGCGGCAGAGCGGCTTGCAGGCTTGGTCCTGTCCACGAGAGGCCTGTTCGACCGCCGGCAAATCCTGCACATCGTTTGGAAATATGACGCAGGGCCACGCAGCGCCGCTCAATGGCGATGCGCGTGGCGGGGTCGATCATGTGGCGCGCCTGCTCCACCGTCGCCGGCCTCTGCACGCAATCGTGCGCCACCGTTTTCATTCGAGTCTCCCTGCTTCTCCAACAATCCGGCGGAACGCTCGGCGCAGCAAGTGCCATGCCCGGGAATCTGACACCTGTAACGGCGCCGTGGCGGGCACGGCACTTGCGGATGAAAGCCCTGCGGCGGACGCGTTGGACGATCCGCCACACAAAGGGAGTTGGCATGGCGAAGATTCGAACCCTGGTAGTAGCGGGTGAAGCATTTCCCCTGGCGAAGACGGGTGGCCTGGGCGATGCCATCACGGGCATGGCGCGCGCGCTGCGCGAAGCCGGATTTCCCTTGATGGTGCTGCTGCCGGCGTACCGTGGCGTGCGGCGACGCCTGGAACGGGTCCGGGTAGTGGCCCCCCTCCACAACTTGCCGGGTGGCGAGGCGCGGCTGCTCGCCGGACATTGCGCCCAGTCCGGGCTGGACTTCCTGCTGCTCGAGAACGCTGCGCTCTATGACCGGCCGGGCCTTTACCTGGACGAGAACGGTTGCGAGCACACCGACAATGCGCTGCGCTACGCGGCGCTGGCCCATGCGGCGGTGCGCGTGGCGGGCGGCCTGCCAGGCATCGCGCGCCCGACCCTGCTGCACGTGCACGACTGGCACGCCGGACTGGTGCCGCTGCTGCTGCGGGAATACGGGCCGCGCGATGTCAAAAGCATCATGACCATACACAACCTGGCCTTCCAGGGACAGTTCCCCATGGAATGCGCCGAGTCCCTGGGCATCCCCGAGCGCTACCGCAACGACGAGGGCGCGGGCGCCTGGGGCCGGTTGAATTTCCTCAAGACCGGAATCCGTTATGCCGACCGCGTCACCACGGTCAGCCACACCTACGCCCGGGAAATCCTGACGCCGGCCTTTGGCTGCGGCCTGGACGCGCTGCTGCGGCGGCGCGCCGCCGACCTGGTTCCCATCCCCAACGGCATCGACAACATGCTGTGGAATCCGGTCCGCGATCCGCACCTCGGTTCCTTACGCTTCTCGGCGCGCGACCTCGGCAGGAAGGCGCGCTGCAAGGCGGCCCTGCAGCGCGAATTCGGGCTACGCGAAGACAGCGACGCGGTGCTCATGGCCATGGGCAGCAGGCTGACCGAACAGAAGATGGCGGACGTTGCCGCGCAGGCGCTGCCCGCGGCCCTGGAGCGCCACCCGCGCTTGCAGGTCGCCATCCTCGGCCAGGGCGAACGCCGGCTGGAAGAGGCGTTGAAAGCGCTGAGCGCGCGCTATCCGGGACGCTGCGCCACCCATATCGGCTATGACGAGGCGGTGGCGCACCGGCTGCATGCGGGCTCCGATGTGCTGCTGCATGGCAGCCGCTTCGAGCCCTTCGGCCTGACCCCGCTGTATGCGATGCGCTATGGCTCGATTCCGATAGGCTCACGGGTGGGCGGCATGGCCGACACGATAGACGATCCGGGGCCGCGCGCACCGCTGTCGGCGATGGCCGGCGCCAACGGCCTGCTGTTCGATGGCGACGATCCGGCGGCCATGGCCGCTGCAATCGCGCGCGCCCTGAGTCTGCGCGAGGATGCCATGCTCTGGCGCACCATGCAGCGCAACGCCATGAGCGCGGATTTCAGCTGGCGCTCGGCTGCGGGGCCTTACGCCGAGCTGTACCGCTCACTGGCCGAGGCCGACAGGCCGGCGCGCTTCCCGGCGCCGGCCGAGGCAGCCGCGAGCGCCGCCGCCCTGCGCGCGGGGCAACGTTCCGGCAGCCCGCTGCCCGCACCCGCCGCATAGACGTGTCCACAGGAGGAACCGCAGGTGCCCACAGCCCACGCCGACCACGCTCCATTGCGCCTCTATCATGCCCGAGGTGGCACGCCCGGGCTTTCCTCCTTCCCGGGTGGCGAATCGGGACCGGCCCTGTATGCGCGCCTGCGGCAACGCGGCTTCAATGCGCTGCTGATGCCTGCACCCTGGCTATTGGGCCGGGACAGCCTTTCGGCGGCGCCGCTGGACGCCGATAGCGCATTGCTCGCTGGCAGGCGCGTGCCCATGGCCGAATGGATCGGGCATGCGGCCGATCAATTGGCGCCGCATGGGCTGGCGCTGTACCTGGATATCGTCCTGGACCGCTGCGCCGTCGGCGCCGTGTCCGGCACGGCGGGCCCGGGCTGGTACCAACCGCCTTCCGAAAACCCCGCGCGTGATCCGCGCATGAGCGTCGAGGCACGCGACGTGCTGCATTTGCGGCCTGGTCCTATGCCCCCCGGCTTTCTACAGGCCTGGAGCGAGCGGCTGCGGCGCTGGACGGAACGCGGCGCCGCAGGCTACGCCTTTCAAGCGCCGGGATGTCTCCCGGCCTCGGATTGGGCCGAGCTGGCGGCCACCCTGCGCGGCGCGCACGCAGCCCCGGGGCTGCTCGCCTGGGCTCAGGGGCTCACGCCCGAATCGCTGGCGGCCTTGCGCGGAGCAGGATTCGATGGCCTGTTCTCGTCCTTGCCGTGGTGGGACTTCAAGTCCACATGGCTGGCGGAAGAAGATGGCAGGCTGCGCGCCCTCGCGCCCGTGATCGCCTCGCCACCTCGACCCGATACGCCGCACTCAGCGGCCGACAAGCGGGCAGCCTGGACTGCAGCGCTATGTGCCGACTGCCTGATGTTCGACGACCAGGATGAAGCCGGGCTGCCCGACGTTGCGGCCGCCAATCACTGGTTTGCGCAGGCCGGTTTGCGCGGGCCCCTGCGCCTGGCGGGCGGGCGCGATGGCCATTGCACCATGCTGCTGCGCGCATGCGCCGCCGGCACCGTCGTGCTGGCGCTCAACCCGTCGGACACGGCCGAGGCAAGCGTGGATTGGGATGCGCTGGCTCCTTTGCTGCCCCCTGCCGATTTTCTGTCCGAAGGCGTGCCGGACGGCCTGGCAGCGCAAGCGGATAGCATTGCGCCGGCGGGCTGCGCCATGTTCCTCCTCGAACCCACGCATCCGGTGCGCGAACCCTCGCGGCACGCTGCAAGACGCATGGACGGCGCCGCTAGCCAGCGCATCGTCGTCGAACAGGTCAGCCCCGCCGTGGATGGCGGCGCCTTCCCGATCAAGTGCATTCCGCATGAGCGGATTCTGGTGTGCGCCGACATCTATATGGATGGCCATGAACTGCTGGCGGCCGAACTGCGTTGGCGTGCGGCCGACGAGAGCTCGTGGCGCGCCACGCCCTTCACGCGCGGCTTGAACGACCGCTGGGAGGCCGCGTTCCGTCCGCGCCGCATCGGGCCGCATGAGTTCGCCATCCACGCCTGGCTCGACGCCTGGCAGACGTTCCGCCATGACCTGGAAGTCAAGCGCCAGGCCGGCGTGGACCTGCGTTTGGAAGTGGAGGAAGGCCTGCTGATGCTGCGCGCGGCCCTGGCGCGCGCCCGCAACGCCTCGCACCCTGGCGCCATGACGCTGCGCAACACCTTGCAGCGGTTCAGCAAGTCCGCCGAAGACGAGACGGCTCCGCCCACGCCGGAGCAACTGTCCGCCTTGTTGGACGAGGACCTGGCCAGCACCATGAGCGAACTGGACGACCGTCCCTTCGAGTACGTCAGTCCCGCGCCCTATCCAGTCTGGGTGGACCGCAGCCAAGCCTGCCACGCCAGCTGGTATGAACTGTTTCCGCGATCCCAGTCCGCGCAGCCGGGCCAGCACGGCACCTTCGACGACGTCATCGCCCGATTGTCCGACGTGCGCGAGATGGGATTCGACGTGCTCTATCTGCCGCCCATCCATCCCATCGGGCAACGCAACCGCAAGGGACGCAACAATAGTCTGCACGCGGCGCCCGGCGATGTGGGCAGTCCTTATGCCATCGGTTCCACCGATGGAGGACATGACGCCATCGAACCCCTGCTGGGCGGGCTGGACGGCTTCCTCAGGCTGGTGGAGGCTGCGCGCGCGCACGGCATGGAGGTGGCGCTGGATTTCGCGATCCAGTGCTCCCCGGACCATCCCTGGCTGGCGCGCCACGCCGACTGGTTCTCCTGGCGGCCGGACGGTACGCTGCGCTACGCCGAGAATCCGCCCAAGAAGTACCAGGACATCGTCAATGTGGCCTTCTACGGCGCCGTCGCCCGCCGCGCCCGCAAGCTGGCTTTATGGCGCGCGCTGCGCGACGTGGTGCTGTTCTGGGTGCACCATGGCGTGCGCACCTTCCGGGTCGACAACCCGCATACCAAGCCCCTGCCGTTCTGGCAGTGGCTGATCGCCGAGGTCCATGGCCAGCATCCCGACGTGATCTTTCTGTCCGAAGCCTTCACCCGCCCCAAGATGATGTACCGGCTGGCGAAGATCGGCTTTACCCAGTCCTATACCTACTTCACCTGGCGCAATGACAAGGCGGAACTGGAGGCCTACCTGGAAGAGGTGTCCACACCGCCTGCCGCGGACTTCTTCAGGCCGCACTTCTTCGTCAATACCCCGGACATCAACCCCTATTTCTTGCAGTCCTCCGGCCGTCCGGGCTTTCTGATACGCGCCGCGCTGGCCGCGCTGGGGTCCGGTCTGTGGGGCATGTACAGCGGCTTCGAACTGTGCGAGTCGGCCGCCCTCCCAGGCAAGGAGGAATACCTGGATTCGGAGAAGTATGAACTGCGCCAGCGCGACTGGTTCGCGCCAGGCAATATCCGCGCGGAGATCACCCGCCTGAACCAGATCCGGCGCGCCAATCCCGCCTTGCAGAGCCATAGGGGCCTGACCCTGGCGCGCAGCGGCAACGACCGCGTGCTGGCGTTCTGCAAGTCCACGCCCGGCCGCGGCAATTTCATTCTGGCGGCGATCAGTCTCGATCCCTTCCAGCCGCAGGCGGCGCGCATCGAAGCGCCCTTCTGGCTGTTCGGCCAGGCCGACACCGGGCGGCTGGTCGCCGAAGACCTGCTGGCTGAACGCAGCGAGCCATGGCAGGGCCAGACCCGTGAACTGACGCTGCATCCCGATCAACCCTATCGCGTGTGGCGCCTGTCGCTGCATGGCTGACGCCGCACGCCCATTGCCATGATCAGTGAAACCCAGCCCCTCCAGGACGACGGCCTTTGGTACAAGGACGCGGTCATCTACCAGCTGCACGTCAAGTCCTTCTTCGACTCGAATGGCGATGGCGTGGGCGACCTGCCCGGCCTGATCTCCAAGCTGGACTACATCTCCAGCCTGGGGGTCAACACGATCTGGCTACTGCCCTTCTATCCCTCGCCCCGCCGCGATGACGGCTATGACATTGCCGACTACCGCGGCGTGCATCCGGACTACGGCACCGTGGCCGACGTCAGGAAGCTGATCCGCGCGGCGCACGCCCGCGGCCTGCGCGTCATCACCGAGCTGGTGGTCAATCACACCTCGGACCAGCACCCCTGGTTCCGCCGCGCCCGCGCGGCCAGGCCGGGGTCGGCCGCGCGCAATTTCTATGTCTGGTCGGACAACGACAAGGCTTACGCCGGCACGCGCGTCATTTTCTGCGATGCCGAGAAATCCAACTGGACCTGGGACCCCGAGGCCGGCGCCTACTTCTGGCACCGTTTCTATTCCCACCAGCCCGACCTGAACTACGACAACCCGCAGGTGCTCAAGGAAGTGCTGGCCGTGATGCGCTACTGGCTGGACATGGGCGTGGACGGCCTGCGGCTGGACGCGGTGCCGTATCTGGTCGAGCGCGAAGGCACCAATAACGAGAACCTGCCCGAGACGCACGATGTGCTCAAGCGCATCCGCTCCGTGATCGACGCGGAATATCCCAACCGGCTGCTGCTGGCCGAGGCCAACCAATGGCCGGAGGACGCGCAGGAGTACTTCGGCGCCGGGGACGAATGCCATATGTCCTTTCATTTCCCGCTGATGCCGCGCATGTACATGGCGATCGCGCAGGAGGACCGCTTTCCCATCATCGACATCATGCGCCAGACGCCGGACATTCCCGCCACCTGCCAATGGGCCATCTTCCTGCGCAACCACGATGAACTGACCCTGGAAATGGTCACCAGCCGCGAACGCGACTATCTCTGGAACGTGTACGCGGCGGATCCTCGCGCCCGCATCAACCTGGGCATCCGGCGCCGCCTGGCGCCGCTGCTGGAGCGCGACCGGCGCCGGGTGGAATTGATGAACAGCCTGCTGCTGTCCATGCCGGGCACGCCGGTGCTGTACTACGGCGACGAACTGGGCATGGGCGACAACGTGCACCTGGGCGACCGCGACGGCGTGCGCACCCCGATGCAGTGGTCGCCGGACCGCAACGGCGGCTTCTCGCGCGCCGATCCCGAGCAGCTGCCGCTGCCGGTGCTGATGGGACCGTTGTACGGCTACGAAGCCGTCAACGTCGAGGCGCAGCAGCGCGATCCGCACTCCTTGCTCAACTGGACCCGGCGCTTGTTGGCGCAACGCCGGCAAAGCCATGCCTTCGGGCGCGGCGCGCTGCGCTTCATCTTCGCCGGCAACCGGAAGATCCTGGCCTACCTGCGGCAATGGCAGGACACCACCATCCTGTGCGTGGCCAACCTGTCCAACGCCGCGCAGCCGGTCGAGCTGCTGCTGCAGGAGTTCAACGGCCGCGTGCCGGTCGAAATGCTGGGCGGAACGCCGTTCCCGGCGGTGGGTGAACTGCCCTATCTCCTGACCCTGCCGCCTTACGCGTTCTATTGGCTGGACTTGAGCAACCAGGCCGCACCGCCGGACTGGCACGCCAGCGCGCCCGAGCAGATGCCGGAACTGACCACGCTGGTACTGCGCGCGCATGGCGGCGCGGCCTTGACGGACGCGTCCCGCGCCACGCTGGAGCGCGAGGTACTGCCGCAGTACCTGGCGCGCCAGCGCTGGTATCCCGGCAAGCA
Source organism: Achromobacter sp. SD115 (assembly GCF_017355315.1). NCBI lineage: Bacteria > Pseudomonadati > Pseudomonadota > Betaproteobacteria > Burkholderiales > Alcaligenaceae > Achromobacter > Achromobacter sp. SD115. Next base: position 237,972 of record NZ_JADIJM010000002.1, read on the forward strand.
GCCGCCGGCCCGTGCGCGCCTGGCCTACGCCACGCCCTTCACCCCGGCGGATGGCGAATACTACTGGGCCGAGGTTGAACCCGAGGATGGCGTCACCGGCTTGCGCGCGCAGGCGCCTTTCGTGCTGGTATGGGATGAAACCGCCGCGGTGCAGTATGCGATTGCCCGGGTCCGCCGCGGCGCCGAGGTCGGCGTGCTGGCGGACGCATTCCTGCAACCCGGCTTTGTGCGCGGCGTGGTCCAGGCCTTGCAAGAGAGCCGCGAGCTCGACGGCCGCAGCGGCGGCAAGCCCGGCGACAAACCCGGGGTAATCCGCTTCCTGCCCGAGCAAGGCCTGGCCGCCATGGACCTGGCCGAGGACGGCGAACTGCAGTGGCTGAGCGGCGAACAATCCAACAGCTCGGTCATCGTCGACGGCAAGCTCATCCTGAAACTGATCCGCGCGGTCCAGGCAGGCGCATCGCCAGAAATCGAAATGACCCGCTACCTGACGCGGGCGGGCTATGCGAACATGCCCGCGCTGCTGGGTGAAGTGCAGCGCGAGGACGCCGACGGCGTGCCCCACACGCTGGCCGTGGCGCATCGCTACGTCGCCAACGAGGGCGACGCCTGGAGCTGGACGCTGGATCTCCTGAAACGCACGCTGGACAATGCGCTGCTGGTAAACCAAAGCCCCGACGAATTCGCTCAAGACCTGCAAGGCTACGCCGCCATGGCCGCCACCATGGGCGAACGCCTGGCGCAGATGCACAATCTGTTGGCACAACCCAGCGACGACCCCGCTTTCCAGCCGCGCCCGGCCAGCCAGGCCGACGCCGACGCACGCGCGCAGCACGTCCAGGGCCTGCTGGAGCGCGCGGAAAAGGATCTGCGCGCGCAACTCGGCAAGCTCGAAGCCCCTTCCCGCGCTTGCGCCGAATGGTATTTCGAGCACCGCGCCCGGCTGGCCGCGCGCGTGGCCGCGATGGCACAAGCCGAAGCCGGAACCCTGTGCCTGCGGGTGCACGGCGACTTCCACCTGGGGCAGGTGCTGGTAGCGCAGGCCGACGCCTATCTCATCGACTTCGAGGGCGAACCGATCAGCAGCGTGCAGGCGCGCCGGGCCCTGGCCTCGCCCTACAAGGATGTCGCGGGCATGCTGCGTTCGTTCGACTATGCCGCGGCTTCGATCGCCCGCAGCGACATCATCGGCGGCGCGCCGACCGACGCCAACGCCGGCGCGGGCGAGACGCCCGGCACGCCGGTGACCCCTAGCGAACTGCGCGACGCCTTGCTGTCGCGTTTCCGCCAGACCGCCACCCAGGCTTTCCTGCAAGGCTATCGCGATGAGCGCGCCTCGGCGTTGATTCCGCCTGCGGACGAGGACGCGCTGCTGGCCCTGGCCGAGCTGGAGAAAGCCGCCTATGAGGTGAGCTATGAGGCGGCGCATCGCCCCGACTGGATCTCGATACCGCTGTGCGCGCTGACGGAGCTGGCGCGCAGCCTGCTGCTGTCGGCGGCGGTGGACGATGAGGACACGCCATCATGAACCAGGACACGCGCGCCGCAGCCGCAGCCATCACTGCCGATCCCGCCGAACTGGCGGCGCTGGCTTGCGGCCTGCACAACGATCCCTATGCCTTCCTGGGACCGCACGATGGCGAGCTGCGCGTGTATGCCCCGGGCGCGCAGCAGGTCGACGCGTTGGACCCGTCCGGCGCGCGCACCGGACTGCGCGAACAGGGCCAGGGCCTGTTCCTTGGACGGGTGCCGCACGCCCGGGCGGGTGACGCGGGTTCGTACCGCCTGGCCATCCAGTGGCCCGGCGCCGAGCAGATCACCGCCGATCCCTACGCGTTCGGCCCCTTGCTGGAGGAAGAGACGCTGGAGCAACTGACGCAAGGTTCGTGGCGCGATGCCGGGACAGCGATCGGCGCGCGGCTGATGGAGGTCGATGGCGTGGCCGGCCTGCGCTGCGCGGTGTGGGCGCCCAATGCGCAACGCGTCGCCGTGGTGGGCGATTTCAACGCCTGGGACAGCCGCCGCCACGGCATGCGGCTGCGACACCGCGCCGGCGTCTGGGAAATCTTCGTCCCGGGCGTGCGCGCCGGCGAGCGCTACAAGTTCGCCATCACCGACCGCGCCGGCAATCAGCGTCTCAAGGCCGATCCGCTGGCGCGGCGCAGCGAAGCGCCGCCAGCCACTGCATCGGTGGTGGAGGATCCAGCAGACTATTCGTGGGAAGACCAGGCCTGGATGGCGGACCGGCAGGCGCGCCAAGCTCCGGAAGCGCCGCTGTCCATCTATGAAGTGCACGCCGGCTCCTGGCTGCCCGACGACGCCGGATCCAACGCCTGCATCTGGGACCGCCTGGCCGACAAGCTGCCGGCCTACGCCCGCGCCATGGGTTTCAGCCACGTGGAGCTGCTGCCCGTCATGGAGCACCCCTTCGGCGGATCCTGGGGCTACCAGCCCCTGGGCATGTTCGCACCCGCCGCCCGTTACGGGCCGCCGGAGGCGTTCGCCCGCTTCGTCGACCGCTGCCACCACGCCGGCATCGGCGTCATCCTGGATTGGGTGCCCGCGCATTTCCCCGACGATGCGCACGGCCTGGCCCGCTTCGACGGCAGCGCGCTCTACGAGTACGAGGATCCGCGCGAAGGCTACCACCCGGACTGGCACACCATGGTCTACAACCTGGGGCGCACGGAGGTGCAGGCCTTCATGATCGCCAGCGCACTGCACTGGCTGCAGCGCTTCCACATCGATGGCTTGAGGGTCGACGCAGTGGCGTCGATGCTGTACCGCGACTACAGCCGCCAGCCCGGGCAATGGATCCCCAACCGCTACGGCGGTCGCGAGAACCTGGAGGCGGTGCAGTTCCTGCAGGCGCTGAACAGCACCGTGCGGCAGGAAGTCCCGGACGCCATCATGGTGGCCGAGGAATCCACCGCCTGGCCGGGCGTGACCGCGCCGGTCGCCGAGGGCGGCCTGGGCTTTCACTACAAGTGGAACATGGGCTGGATGCACGACACCTTGCGCTATCTGTCCCAGGACCCCGTGCATCGCAAGCATCACCACCACGACATCACCTTCAGCATGGTGTACGCGTATAGCGAGCGCTTCATCCTGCCGCTGTCGCACGACGAAGTGGTGCACGGCAAAGGCTCGCTGCTGGCCAAGATGCCCGGCGATGCGGCCGCCAGGCTTGCCAACCTGCGTGCCTACCTGGGCTTCATGTGGGCGCATCCGGGCAAGAAGCTGCTGTTCATGGGCGGCGAGATGGCCCAGCCGCGGGAATGGAACCATGACGAGCCGCTCGATTGGGAATTGCTGGACCGACCCGGCCACCTGGGCATGCAGCGCCTGGTCGCCGATTTGAACGGCCTGTACCGCGCGCTGCCGGCGCTGCACGCGCGGGATTCCGACCCTGCCGGCTTCGCCTGGACGATTCTGGACGACCGCGACAACAGCGTGGTTGCGTTCATCCGCAGCGACGGCGCGCACCATGTGCTCGCGGTTGCAAATTTCACGCCTGTGGTGCGCCATGACTATCGCATAGGCGTGCCACGGGCCGGCCGCTGGACCGAAAGGCTGAACACCGATGCCACGCACTATGGCGGCTCGGGCCAAGGCAACCAGGGCGGCGCCAGCACCGGAGCAGGCGCCGCCCATGGCCAGCCCCAGGCCTTGTCGCTCACCTTGCCGCCGCTGGCCACCCTCTTCCTGCTCTACGAAGGCTGAACGGATCATGGACCCTACCCAATTCACGCGGCTCGCCGGCGGACAGCCCCATCCCCTGGGCGCGGTAAGCGATGGCCTGGGCGTGAACTTCGCGGTGTTCTCGGCCAATGCCACGCGCATCGAGCTGTGCCTGTTCGATGCAAGAGGCCGCAAGGAGCTGCGCCGCTTCGACCTGCCGGAATGCACCGACGAGATCTGGCACGGCTACCTGCCGGACGCGCATCCCGGGCTGGTGTACGGCTACCGCGCCCACGGCCCGCATGATCCGCGCAATGGGCACCGCTTCAATCCCCACAAGCTGCTGCTGGATCCCTACGCAAAGCAGTTGACCGGTCCGCTTCATTGGAGCGACGCCCTGTTCGGCTACCGCATGAACCATGCGCGCGCCGACCTCAGCATCGACCGGCGCGACAGCGCGCCCGCCATGCCCAAGGCCATCGTGGCCGAGGAAATGCCGTTCACCTGGGGCAACAGCCGCCCGCCGGCCACGGCCTGGAACGATTCTGTGATCTACGAGGTTCACGTGCGCGGCGCCTCGATGCTGCGCGAAGACCTGCGCCAGCCCTTGCGGGGCACCTGTTCCGCCCTGGCTGACCCGCGCTTCATCGAGCATCTGCTGCGGCTGGGCGTCACGGCCGTGGAGCTGCTGCCGGTGCAGGCGTTCCTGCAGGACCGCTTCCTGACCGAACGCGGCCTGCGCAACTACTGGGGCTACAGCACGCTGTCGTACTTTGCGCCGGAACCGTTCTATCTGCAGCACAATCCGAACGAACTGCGCCAGGCCATACGCAGGCTGCACGCCGCCGGCATCGAAGTCATCCTGGACGTGGTCTACAACCACACCTGCGAAGGCAGCGAACTGGGGCCCACGCTGTCCTGGCGCGGCCTGGACAATGCCAGCTACTACCGGCTGGTGCCGGGCGATGAACGCTATTACATCAACGACACCGGCTGCGGCAACACCGTCAACCTGTCGCATCCGCGCGTGCTGCAGATGGTCACCGATTCGCTGCGCTACTGGGCGCAGTCCTACGGCGTCGACGGATTCCGCTTCGACCTGGGCGTGACGCTGGGCCGCGAAGGCACCGGCTACGACCCGGGCTCGGGCTTTTTCGACGCCGTGCTGCAGGATCCCGTGCTGGCTCGCCTGAAGCTGATTTCCGAGCCCTGGGATGTGGGGCCGGACGGCTATCAGCTGGGCAACCATCCGCCCGGATTCGCGGAGTGGAACGACAAGTTCCGCGACGCCACGAGGCGCTATTGGCGCGGGGATCCGTCCATGCGCGGCGAGATGGCGGCGCGCCTGTGCGGATCGCGCGACCTGTTCGACCGCCGCCATCGCCGCCCCTGGAGCAGCATCAACTACGTGGCTTCGCACGACGGCTTCACGCTGGCTGACATTGTCAGCTACGACGCGAGCCACAACGAGGCCAACGGCGAAGGCGGCAACGACGGCCATGGCGAGAACTACAGCCACAACTGGGGCGCCGAAGGCGCAACCGATGACGCAGCAATCTTGCAGACCCGCAAGCTGGTACAGCGGGCCCAGCTTGCCTGCGTGTTCCTGTCGGATGGCACGCCCATGCTGCTGGCCGGCGACGAGTTCGGCAACAGCCAGGACGGCAACAACAACGCGTACTGCCAGGACAACACCCTCTCGTGGCTGGACTGGACGCAGGCGCAGGCCGACGACGGCCGTGAACTGAGCCGCTATGCGGCGCGCCTGATCGCCTTGCGCCGCGCCCATCCCAGCACACGCGGCGCGCGCTACGGCGATGCCGGCCAGGAGCTCATGCCGGGCGTCAAGGCAATCTCCTGGTTCGATCCCACGGGCGCGGAACTGGACGCGGCAGCCTGGGAATCGGAGCAGGACAATGCCATGGCCCTGCGCCGCGCCGCCTGCCGCGAGGACAGCAGTGTCGACGTGACGCTGCTGATCCTGAACCCGGGCGCGGAGGACCTCGTGTTCCAGCTGCCGCCGCCCGCGCTGGCCTGGATCCGTGAGCTGGATTCCGCCACGCAGGCGCCCGCCGCGCCCCTGGCCGACGCCGCCATCACCGTGACCGCGCGCAGCCTGGTACTGCTGGCGGCAACCCACGTGCCGGGAGACCCTCCATGACGTATGCCTATGCATCCGGCGCCGCGCCGTTGGAGAGCGGCATCACGCGCTTTCGCCTGTGGGCGCCCTCCGCGCCCGCCGGGCTGGCACTAGAGGTGGAGGGCCATCCACCCATCGCCTTGCGCCCCGGTCCGGACGGCTACGTGCAAGCGGACCTGGACTGCCCCATAGGCGCCCGCTACCACTACCGTCTGGACGCCGACACCGTCGCGCCCGATCCCGCCTCGCGCCTGCAACACGGCGACGTGCATGGCGACAGCGTCGTGGTCGCACCGGATTCCTATCCATGGCGCTACGCGACCTGGCGCGGACGCCCCTGGGAAGAATCCGTCCTGTACGAGACCCATGCCGGCCTGGAGGGCGGCTACGCGGGCCTGCTCGCGCGCCTGCCCGAGCTGGCGGCGCTGGGCGTCACGCTGCTGGAACTCATGCCGATCGCCGACTTCCCCGGCCCGCGTAACTGGGGCTACGACGGCGTGCTGCCCTATGCGCCCGACGCCGCCTACGGCACGCCGGACGAACTCAAGCGGCTGATCGACGAGGCCCACGGCCTGGAGATGGGCGTCATGCTGGACGTGGTCTACAACCATTTCGGCCCGGACGGCAACTACCTGCCGCGTTACGCCGCGTCATTCTTCAGGAAGGACGTGGCCACCCCCTGGGGCGATGCCATCGATTTCCGCCAACCCGCCGTCAGCCAGTTCTTCAAGGACAATGCGCTGTACTGGCTCACGGAATATCGCTTCGACGGACTGCGCCTGGATGCCGTGCATGCCATTGCCGGCCATGAATGGCTGCATGAACTGGCGCAGTACCTGCGGCAGTACATTCCTGCCCAGCGCTACGTGCATCTGGTGCTGGAAAACGACGACAACCGGGCCAGCCTGCTGCAGGGAGATTTCGATGCGCAATGGAACGATGACGCCCATCATGTCCTGCATTGCCTGCTGACCGGCGAGCGCCACGGCTACTACTCGGATTACAGCGCGCAGCCGGCCCAGGACCTGGCGCGCTGCCTGGCTGAAGGTTGGCTGTACCAAGGGCAGCGTTCGCCGTACCGTGGCGGACAGGCGCGCGGCGAGTCCAGCGCGGCGCTTGCGCCCACCGCCTTCGTGCTGTTCCTGCAAAATCACGACCAGATCGGAAACCGCGCGGGCGGCGAACGCCTGGCCAGCCTGGTGGACAACCCCGCGCGGCTGCGGGCCGCGGTCGCCCTGCAATTGCTGGCGCCGCAGATTCCGCTGATTTTCATGGGCGAGGAACGCGGTTCTCGCACGCCTTTCCACTACTTCACCAGCCATGCCGACCCGGCCTTGGCGCAAGCGGTGCGCGAAGGCCGGTCGCGAGAGTTCTCGCGGTTTCCTGAATTCCAGGGTGCGGCCGCGCTGGCCGATCCGAACGATCCCGAGACCTATCTCGCGAGCAAACCTCGGGCCAGCGCCGCGGACGCGCACGCCTGGATGCGTGACTACGCGGTGCTGCTGCATCTGCGCGCCCGTCTGATTGCCCCGCGGCTGCCCGGCGCGAGCAGCCTGGGCGCGGCCGCGATCGGCGAGCGCGGCGTGTTCGCGCGCTGGGAACTGGCCGGCGGCGCGCGGCTGACGGTCTATGCGAATCTCGGCCCCGAGCGCCTGGCCTTGCCCGAGCCCCTGCAGGCCGGCGCCGAGGCCTATGCCACGCTGCTCTTCGAATCCGTGGCAGGCGCACGCGACGCGCTGATCCACGGGGAAGTGTGTGGCGACAGCACCGTATGGCTGCTTGAGGAACCGGCATGAGCGCGGCGCCTGTCGACGATGCTGCCCTGTCCGCGTTGGCCGCCCGGGCCGGCATCGCCGAACATTGGACCGACGCGCGCCAGCGCCCGCAACGCGTGTCGCCAGACACCCTGCGCCTGCTGCTGGCGGGCATGGATCTGCCAGCGCGCAGCGCAGAGGACATCCGCGAGAGCGACCATCGCCTGCGCGCGGAGCACGCCGGCGTGCTGCCGCCCTTACTGGTGACGCGCAGCGGCATGGCCACGTCTCTGCCTCCGTCCGCACGCGGCCGCTATCGCATCGTGTGCGAATCGGGCGCAGCCTTCGAGGGCGACATTGCCGACGACTGCCGTCTGACTGCGCCGGACGAGCCCGGCTATCACGCGCTATACCTGCGCGCAGGCAGGACCATGCTTGCCGTGGCCCCCGTGCAAGCGCCTGGCCTGGACCTCTTGACGGCAACTGACCGGCCCCGCGCCTGGGGACTTTGCGCGCAGGTCTACAGCCTGCGTCGCGATGGCCCCGGCAGCCAGCCTGGTGACGGTGGCTACGGTGACTTCGCCGCCGTGCGCGAACTGGCCGCCGCGGCCGCCGCCGAAGGCGCCGATGCGCTCGCCATCAGCCCGGTGCACGCCATGTTCGCCGCCCAGCCGCAGCGTTGCAGTCCCTATGCTCCCTCCAGCCGCCTGTTCCTGAATACCCTGTATGCGGACCCTGCGGCGGTGCTGGGCGTCGATGCGCTATGCCGCGCATCCACGGGTATCGGCGCCGCGCCGCCTGCAACGAATCTGATCGATTGGCCGGATGCAGGCGCCCGACGGCAGCGCCTGCTGCGCGCGCTGCATCGACAGTTCCGCGCCACCGGCCCGGAGGATTGCCGCCTGCGCTACGACGCCTTCTGCGCGCAGCGCGGCAAAGCATTGCGCGATCATGCCGTGTTCGAAGCCCTGCATGCCGCCCAGGCGGCGCGCAATGCCGCCTCCTTGCCCTGGACGCAGTGGGCGGCAGGCCTGCGCGATCCGGACTCGCCCGAGGTCGAGCGCTACGCGCAGCAGTATCCTGAAGACGTCGACTTCCATCGGTTCGCCCAATGGCTGGCGGCCGAGAGTCTGGCTGGCGCGCAAGACGCGGCGCGGCGAGCCGGCATGCGCGTGGGGCTGATTGCGGACCTGGCGGTCGGCGACAGTCCGGATGGCAGCCACGCCTGGAGCCGGCAGACCGATCTGATGCCGCAGTTGTCCATCGGCGCCCCGCCCGACATCCATAACCCTCAGGGGCAGAACTGGAACCTGGCCGCGTTCTCGCCGCGCGCGATGCATGCCCAGGGTTTTGCGGCCTTCATCGATATGTTGCGCGCGTCCCTGGCCCATGCCGGCGGGCTGCGCATCGATCACATCCTGGGCATGGCGCGGCTGTGGCTGGTGCCCGACGGCTTTGCCGCGGGCGCCTATCTGCGCTATCCGCTGCGCGAGCTGCTGGCGCTGACGGCGCTCGAGGCCTGGCGCCACCGGGCCCTGGCCATTGGCGAGAACCTGGGCACGGTGCCCGAGGGATTCAACCGCGAACTGGCGGACCACGGCATTCTGGGCATGAATGTGCTGTGGTTCATGCGGCGGGAGACGGACGCGGCGGCTGAGCAAACCATGCCGGACGCGCCGGAACCCTTTCTAGCCCCCGAAGCCTGGCCCGCCGAGGCCGTGGCCATGACCAGCACCCACGATCTGCCTACCTTGCGCGGCTGGTGGGCCGAGCGCGACATCGATGTGCGCGCCAAACTGAACTTGCTGGGCGCGGAGGATGACGAAACATCGCTGCGCCGCTGCCGGCGGATGGACCGCAGCTTGCTGACGCAGGCCATGGGCTGTCCCGCCGAACCCGCGCAGGCGCCGTTGGCGGACATGCTGCGCTTCGTATCTTCCAGCCCCTGCCCGCTGCTGCTCGTTCCCCTGGAGGACCTGGCGGGCGAGCTGGAGCAGCCCAACCTGCCCGGCACCGTCGATGAGCATCCCAACTGGCGTCAACGCCTGCCGGCGGGCAGCCAGGCTTGTCTTGCCGACGCAGCGGCGCAGGCGCGGCTGCAAGCGATCCGCTGCGGGCGGGGCCGGCCATGAACATGCCGCGCGCCACCGCCCGGCTGCAACTGCATGCCGGGTACACCTTGCACCACGCCCGCGCCTGCGTGGACTATTACGCCGACCTTGGAGTAAGCCATCTATACCTGTCGCCCATCACCCGCGCCCGCGCTGGCTCAACGCATGGTTATGACGTGGTCGACCACGCCATGGTCAATCCGGAGCTGGGCGGCGAGCCCGCGCTCCGGGACCTTGCCCAAGCCGCGCGCCGACGCGGACTGGGCCTCATCGCGGACATCGTGCCCAATCACATGGCGGCCCATCCTGACAATGTCTGGTGGCGCGATGTGCTCGAGCACGGCGCCGCAAGCGCGCACGCGTGCTGCTTCGACATCAGTTGGGATGGCCCGGACCCGGCGTTGCGCGGCAAGGTCCTGCTGCCCATCCTGCCCGAGCCCTATGGCGTGGCGCTGGCCCAAGGCGCCATGCGGCTGCGCCATGACACCGACAGCGGACGAATCGAACTGGAGGTCGCGGGCCTGCGTTATCCGGTAGCGCCGGAGTCGATTCCACGCGGGCTGGATCCGCAAATCTTGCTGCGCCGATATGATCCCGCCCGCCAGGCTGGCCGGGAACGTCTGCACCGCTTGCTGGAATGCCAGCATTACCGGCTGACCTGGTGGCGCAACGCCGCCGACCAGATCAACTGGCGGCGCTTCTTCGAGATCAGCGAACTCGTGGGCGTGCGGGTCGAAGACGAAGCCGTGTTCGATGCCGTGCATGCGCTGGCGCTGCGTCTGTATGCGCAGGGCGTACTCGACGGGCTGCGCATCGACCACATCGATGGTCTGGCCGCGCCGGGCGCCTACCTGCGCCGCCTGAACCAGCGCCTGGGCGCAGCGGGCGCCAGTCGGCCGCCTTCCTGCGCGCAACCTCAAGCCTATGTGGTGGCGGAGAAAATCCTGGCGCCGGATGAATCGCCCGATCCGCGCTGGTCGCTGCACGGCACCACCGGCTACGACTTCATGGACCAGGTCGGCGCGTTGTTGCACGACCCTGACGCCGAGGCGCCGCTGCGCGCGTTCTGGCAATTGCTTACGGGCGACCTGCGCACGCCGCAGCAACAGCTGGAAGCGGCGCGCGCGCGCATGCTGGAGCGGCACTTTCCGGCCGAACGACAGGCGCTGGTCCGCAGCCTGGAACAGATTGCGCGGCAACACCGCCAGACCCGCGACTGGAGCGCGGTGTCGATAGACCGCGCGTTGTCCGCCTGGCTGACCGCCTTCCCGGTGTACCGGACCTACGCCGAAGACGGCGGGCGCAGCGGCGCGGATCGCCGCGGGTGCGATAGCGCCAGCAAGCGGGCAGCCGCCCTTTTGAACGCCCTGCCCGGTTCGGCGGACGCTGCCCTGCTCGCGCAGTTGGACCGCTGGCTGGACGGCGGCGCTGCCAGGCCTGCGGCACCGGAACACCGGACTGGACCACCGCAGCAAGCCGAAGCCTTGCGGCGGTTCCAGCAACTGACGCCGCCGCTGGCCGCCAAGGCGCTCGAAGACACGCTGTTCTACCGCTACGGCCCGCTGCTGTCGCGCAATGAAGTCGGCGCATCGCCCACGCGATTCGCCTTGCCGCCGGAAGCCTTTCTTGCCCTGGTCCAGGCCCGCGCGAACGACTTCCCCCATGCCATGCTGGCCACCGCCACGCATGACCACAAGCGCGGCGAAGACACGAGGGCCCGGCTGGCCGTGCTGTCGGAAATGCCCGGGCAATGGCGCAAGAGCGCTTACCGCTGGATCCAGGCCCTGCCGGACGGCGGCCGCCTTTCTTTGGCGGATCGCTACATGCTCGTGCAGACGCTGGTGGGCGCATGGCCGGCGGATTGGACCGCAGACGCGATCGAGCACAAAGCCGACGTCGTGGCCGGCTGGATCGAACGGGTGGCGCAATGGCAGCTCAAGGCCTTACGCGAAGCGAAGATCCACAGCAGCTGGACCGATCCCGACCTCGCATACGAAAACGCGGCGCGCGCGGCGCTTGCGTTCCTGCGGGATCCGGGGCCAGGGCGCCGCCTGTTGGCGGAAATCGCTGCCTATGCCTTGCAGTTGGCTCCGGCGGGCATGATCAACAGCCTCGCGCAGACACTGTTGCGCAACACGCTGCCCGGCGTGCCGGACTTGTACCAGGGGACGGAGCTTTGGGACTACAGCCTGGTCGATCCCGACAACCGGCGCGCCGTGGACTATCCGAGGAGAATCACCATGCTCGCCGAGGCCCTGGCCGCCGAAGGCGGAATATTCACGCGGGAATCGGATTGGCGCAGCGGCGCGGTCAAGCAGGCGCTGATCCAGCGGCTGCTGGCGGCGCGCCAGCGCCATCCGGCATTGTCCAGCCATGGAGGATGCGTCCCGCTGACGGTCGCGGGGCCGAACGCGCATCACGTACTTGCCTGGCTGCGGCGTCATGAAGATGGAACTGCACTGATCGTTGCCCCGCGGCTATGCGCGAGCCGGCTGTCCGGCTACGCGAGCGGCAAGCCTGCGGCAGCGCGCGAGTTCTGGGCGAGCACGGTCATCCTGCTGCCTGATGCCGTCAGGAACGGACCCTGGCGCGACGCCGTGAGCGGTGCCCTGGTGCAGCCCGGCCCGGATGGCGCGTTGCATCTGCATCACCTGCTGCGCGAACTGCCGGTAGCCTTATGCCTGTCCCTCCATCCTTGAGGAGGGAGTCCCGCGTGAACGCCGTCCATGAATAAACGGCCTTGTCCGCCCACAGCGGGACAAGGCCGTCTTGCTACCGCGATGCCCGCCCGACTATGGGGCCCGGAACACGCGGTCTACGAGTCAGCGCGGCATCTTGCTTTGCTGCCCGGGGTTCTGGCCAGGTTGCTGCCGGTCTTTATCGGCATGCTGGCCGGACTGGCCGGGCTGTTGCTGCCCAGGCTGATTGCGGTCCTTGGGGTTTTCCTGGGCCTGTTGCTTCTGCTGCTGCTTTTGCTGGTCGGGCTGGTTCTGATTGGGCATTGCAAGTCTCCTGGAAGACGGAAAAAACTCCGCCACCTTCCATACAGCAACCCGCGTGCCCAAACCCCGGCGGCCAAGCGTCCGCACCCGGGCGCGCATGGGGGACGCAAGCCCCGAGGGTAAAGTCCGGCCCGGCCGGTAAAAATTGCGCTCGGCGGCCTGCGCTATTGCGTGGCCGCGTGCCGTTTGCCGCGCACGGACTGCGGCTCCTGGGCGGCATCGTAGGTATCGAGCCAGGACGAGGTATAGGCGGCGGGCGCGGCCAGCGGCTCGCCCTGGTCGCGCTGCGTGCGCAGGCGGACCATCAATTCGTCCAGCGGCATGGGACGGCCCAGCGCAAAGCCCTGCCCGTAGCGGCAGCCGGCGGCGCGCAAGGCGGGAATGTCCGCGACGTTTTCGACGCCTTCAGCCACCACGCGCCGGCCCAGCCGGTTGGCCAGTTCGGCGGCGGTGCGCAGCACTTCGAACGCGACGGCGCTGCGCCGCATGCGCGTGACGAAATACTGGTCGATCTTGACTTCCGACAACGGCAGCGCCGATAGCAATTTGAGCGACGCATGGCCGGTGCCGAAATCGTCCAGGCTGACTTCGCAGCCCGCGTTTTCGAGCTTCAGCAGCGTCGCGCGCAGCACGTCGAGTTCACGGATGGGCTGGTCTTCGGTCAGTTCCACCCGCACCAGCGATGCCGGTAGCTCCGCCGCGTAGATGCGGTCCAGCAGGAAATCGACGGCGGCCTCGTCCGACAAGGTGGAGGCAGGCGCATTGATGGCCACGGGAATCGCGATGCCGGCGCGCCGCATGGTCAGCAGCATATCTATCACCCGCAGGCAGACGCGCTCGAACAGCATCTTGTCCAGCCCCAGGCGATTGACCGCCGGGATGAAATCGGAGGGCATGATGATGCCCAGCCGCCGATGCCGCCAGCGCGCCAGCGCTTCGGCCGACACGATCCTGCCCGTCAGCAAGTCCACCTGCGGCTGCAACAGCATGCGCAGCCCATCCTTGCCGGTGATCATGGCGGCGATCTCGTCGTCGCTCGCCACCGAGTCTGTGGAAGCCTCGTGATTCGACATCATGTCGACACTCCTTGCGCGCCCCTGGGCTTGACCTGCGCTGTCCGGGCGCAGAAAGAGGCACATTGGACTGAGTATTCCCAGCTACAGCGCTTTTTGTATGCCATTTCCAGACTTTCTTCCAGGCAATTCTGCGCCCCTGCGGCGGCAAAGTCACATATATGTATCCATACGTATTAAGCTGCTCGGATTCATGAACGAGGCGGCGATCTCAGGCGCTCCGGCCGCCTCTCGCCGGAATGCCTTGTCGACATGGTAGGGTTGCCGTCATTCGCCCTGCCGGGCCCACCTCCGCTGCTGTACTCCTAGCGTGAAGAACCTGTTTTCCCGTTGGCGCGCATCCTTGCGCAACGTCTTGTGGTTGGACGCCCTGCAAGCCGCGGCCATCAGCGCCGCCCCTGTCATCCTGGCTGTGCTGGCGCACGAACCGCGTCTGGGCTGGAGCGCCATCGCGGCGTTCTGGGCCTGCTTCGGCGACCCGGGGGGCCCGCTGCGGCAGCGCGCCGGCGCGATGCTGGCGTTGGGGCTGATCGGCGCGCTGTTCTGCTTCCTGGCCAGTGTCAGCGCTGCCCACCTGTGGCTGCTGCTGCCGTTGACCTTCGTGTGCTGTACCTTCGGCGGCTTGTTGCGCGTGCTGGGGCCGGCCGCAGCCATCGTCGGCACCCTGCTGTCGGCCGGCTTCGTCGTGGCAGCCGAACTGCCTGCCCCGACCTGGACGGAGAGCCTGTCGTACACGCTGTTTTTCCTCGCCGGCGCGGCCTGGGCCATCCTGATGACCGCGCTGGTGTGGCGCAGGCGTCCCTGGAAGGACGCGACCCACGCCGTCGCGCATTGCTACCGCGGCCTGGCCGATTTCGCCGACGCGCTGGCCCGCATGTATTCGGGGCTGGCGCCGGCGGCCAGTCCCCAGGACTGGAGCGCCGTCACGCGCCCGCAGCGCAGTGCCCAGCGCGCCGCGCTGGAAGCCGCCCGGGTGCGCATCCGCGAAGTGCAGGACGCGCGGCCCTCGCGCCGCGCCCGCGCGCAGCAGTTGCTGTACCTGCTGGACAATGCCGAGGACAGCTTCATCGCGCTGGTGGCCGCAGCCGACCTGCTGGAATCGAATGCGCCGCAATGGCTGGGCCGCGGCGCCGGCGCCCATCTTTCCCACGCGCTGCATCGCTATGCCAGCCTGTGCAATGCCATCGCCAGCACCTCGGACCTCAACGACGCCAAGCAGGCCCAGTGCCTGCGCGATCGCCTGGCCCATTACGGTTCCGGCCTGCACGAGCTGCGCGGCGGCGCCATGGCCCATGCGCCGGAACTGGCCACCATGGTGCCGGTGCTGGACCGCCTGCTGCACACCGCGCAAGCCGTGACGCAGTCGCTGTTCGACCAGGGCGATGCGCCCGCCGCGCCGGCGCGCGACCGCCTCAGGACCAGCCGTGCGCAAGACGCCTGGCGCGCACTGCGCCAGAACCTGAGCGTCGAATCGGACGCGTTCCGCCATGCCTTGCGCGTAGGCGTGGGCGCCACCATCGCGGTGGCTCTGTCCAAGACCTTCACCGTCAACCATGGCTACTGGATGTCGCTGACGCTGGTCTTCATTCTGCAGCCCTACTTCGCCACCACCTGGCAGCGCACCCTGGAACGCGTCGCCGGTAGCGTGGCGGGCGCCATCGGCGCCTCGCTGCTGGGGCTGTTCCTCAGCACGCCCTTGTCCGTGGCCCTGGCGGTATTGCCCATCGCGCTGGGCACGTTCGCCGCGCGCACCATCCATTACGCGCTGTTCACGTTCTTCCTGACATCGCAGTTCGTGCTGGTCACCCATATCCAGCAGCCGGACATCCAGGAGCCCATGCTTGCCGCCCTGCGCGCCTTCAACAGCGTGCTGGGCGGCATCCTCGCGCTGCTGGTGGGCTTTCTGGTCTGGCCTGAAAAAGAGCCGCGCCAACTGGCAGGCGCCCTCAGCCTGGCGCTGGAACGCCATGCCGCCTACGCACGCGCCCTGGTCCGGGAAAAAAGCGGCGATGCCCGCGCGGGACAGGACATCGTGACGCTGCGCCGCATGGCTTGCCTGTCCGCCGACAATGCGCAGGCCTCCTTGCAGCGGTTGCAGCAAAATCCGGTCCATCGCGACCGCAACGTGAGCACGGCGGAAAACCTGCTGAACGCAATGCGCCGCGTCACTGCGGCGGGAACCGTGCTTGAGATACAAGCCGCCTTGCCTGCCGCGTCCCCCGCAGCCCAGGCGCTCGCCGAGTACGGGCCGGTGCTGGCGCACGCGCTGCATCCGCAGGAGCCCGCTCCGGAATCGGGAGCCCGGCAGTTGACCGTGCCCGCAGCGGTCGCCGCCGGCTATCCGGAACTGGCCGGGCCGCTGGAGCGCATCGCGCAGCAAGCGCGCCAGTTGCGCCAGCTGCGCGAGCGCGTGGAACGGGCGCAGCCCTCGCCCTAGCCGGCCGGTTTGCGCTGGACCCGGCGAACTGCCGCGGGCTTGACGCTTATCAAGGGCGAAATGGCCGAAAAGCGTAACCATAGGCACATGGCACGCTTAAACAAGGAGGCCTCCATGTATCGCCGCATTTCCGTCCACCTGGATCACGGATTCGACTGCAAACGCCGCATTGAAGCTGCCCTGGCCCTGGCCAAGCGCCACAAGGCCGAGCTGGTCGGCATCTATGCCAACGCCGCGCCGCCCCAGTATTACTACGGCGAATCCGTGCTCATGTCGCGTTCGCTGGGCATCATCAAGGAACTGCACGCGCAAAACCGCGATGCGGTGGAAGCCGCCTTTCTCGAGGCTGCCGCAGAAGCGGACGTTCCCGCCTTCATGCGCGCTGGCACCTCCTCACCCAGCGAGACCGTGGCGCTGCTCGGCCGCACCACCGACCTGATCGTGGTCAGCCAGGAAAACCGCGAAGACGTCGAAGCCGCGCACGAAATCGAATTCGTCGAGCAGACGCTATTGACGGCGGGCCGGCCGGTGCTGGCGATTCCGTCCAGCGGCGAATTCCCGGTCATCGGCGACCGCGTGCTGTGCTGCTGGGACGGCAGCCGCGAAGCCGCCCGCGCGCTGGCCGATGCCGCGCCGATCCTGCGCCTGGCTTCGCATATGACCGTGCTGACCATGAACGAAGGCGCCGCCAGCCCGAAGCATGAAGCGCCGTTCGAGGACCTGGCGACCTATTGCGTCGCGCAAGGCATGCCGGCGCCCGAGCACGTGCGCCGCGACATCAAGGGCGTCGGCGTGGGCAGCACCATCCTGAATGCCGCCGCCGACCATAGCGCGGACTTGATCGTCATGGGCGCCTACGGCCACAGCAAGCTGCGCCAGTGGGCGCTGGGCGGCGCCACCGCGTCCATCCTGAAGAGCATGACCGTGCCGATCGTGTTCTCCCACTGACGTCAGGCTGTCAGCCTCCGCGCACGGGGGTCACTACCGGCCTGCCGGCGAAGTGCGCCGTGGCGTTGTCCAGGAACAGCGCCACGGTGGCATGCACCGCCTCCGGCGAGCGCCCCGCGCTGTGCGGCGTCAACACCACGTTGTCGAGCTCGATGAGCGCCTTGGGCACGTCGGGCTCGCCGTCCACCACATCCAGGCCCGCGCCCGCAATGCGGCGCCCGGCCAGGGCCGCGATCAGCGCCTGCGTGTCGACCACGCTGCCGCGCGCGATGTTCACCAGATACCCTTCGGGTCCCAGCGCTTCCAGTACTTGGGCGTCCACCAGATGGCGCGTGCCCGCCCCGCCCGGCGTCGCCACCACCAGGAAATCCGACGCCGCGGCCAGCGCGCGTGGGCTGTCGAAGTAGGTGTAGCCGGATTCCGGGCGGACGCTGCGGCTGTAATAGCCCACGCTCATGCCGAAGCCCAGGGCGCCGCGCCGGGCGATTTCCAGGCCTATGGTGCCCAAACCCAGGATGCCCAGGCGCTTGCCCGAGACCTGCGGCCCCATGAAGCCGCTCCAATGGCCTTGACGCACCGAAGCATCGGCCTGCGGCAAGCGCCGCGCCGCGCCCAGCAGCAGCGCCATGGCATGGTCCGCCACCGACACTGCGTTGGCGCCCGGACCGTTGGTCACCACGATGCCGCGCGCGGCCGCCGCGGCCAGATCGATGTTCTCATGGCCCACGCCCAGGGAACAGGCGATCTCGAGCTTGGGCATCGCTGCCATTTCCTCCGCGTGCAAGCCGGTGGCGCCGCGCGTAAGCACGATGCGGATCTCATGGCCATGGTCGCGGATCGCCTGGGCGCGCGACGCGTCGGTAGGCGCAAAAATCGCGCGAAAGCCGCGCGCTTCGATTTCGGGCAGATAGTCCTGCACGCTTTCAATCAGGACAAGCAAGGGGATGGTCATGTCGGGAATGCCGCGCATCGCGGGAGCTGCATAAAAACCCGGCGATGTTACGCCTGGGCCGTGACGCGCGCCAGCCGCCGTCCGTCAGGCGGCCGCCCGGCGACAGTACCGGCGCGCGAGCCGCCCGACACGGCTCGCGCCCGCGCTACTGTGGACCGGCCCCGCTACAGCCGTCCGGTCAGCAGCATCACAATCAGGACGATCAGCAATATGCCCAGTATGCCGCTGGGGTAATAGCCCCAGCCACGGCTATGGGGCCAGGCCGGCACGGCGCCGACCAGCAAAAGGATCAGGATAATCAGCAGGATGGTCGACATGGCGACTCCTCGGTTCTTGTTGGGGTCTGTGGAATCCCGTTGCCCGCCTCAGGGGCTGGGCGGCGTGATTTCCTTGCCCGGCGGCGACAAGGGCGGCAGGTCGACGTCCGGCTCGTCGGTATCCGGATCCACCGGCAGGTCCCCGGGAGGCGAACCCGGCGGTATCGGATCTGGTTTGGGCGGAACGTGCAGGTAATACGAGTACGCAATGTGCATGGCTGTCTCCGGGGAAAATCCATTCCTCCCTCAGCAAGCCGCGTGCCCGGGCCGGCCCGCGTGACCGGCACGGGCACGCCGCATGCTGATGCCAGCGCCCATGTCCCCCTTGGCTGGCGCCGACGACATGAACTCAAGCTCCCAAGCGCCCCGCACGTCCGGCGGCGCGGCACTGGTCTATTACGACGACAGCCGGGCAGGCTATACGCGAGCCCGCATCAACGGCCACGCCTTCCACTACCTGGACGCGCGCGGCAAGCGTATACGCAGTGCGCGGGAGATCAAGCGCATCGATGCCCTGGCGATACCGCCGGCCTATGAGCAGGTATGGATCTGCCCGTCTCCGCTTGGGCACCTGCAAGCCACCGGGCGCGACGCGCGCGGCCGCAAGCAGTACCGCTACCACCCGGACTGGACCGCGGTGCGCGACGCTAGCAAGTACCAAAGCCTTGCGGATTTCGCGCAGACGCTGCCGCGCATCCGGCGCCAGGTCGAACGCGATCTGCGCACCCCCGGTTTATCCCAGAACAAAGTGATAGCCGTACTGGTGCGGCTGCTGGAGGCAACCCTGGTGCGCATCGGCGCGCGCGAATACGCCCGGGCCAACAAGTCCTATGGCTTGACCACCCTCAAGCGCCGCCACGCCAGCGTCAGCGGCGACCGCTTCCGTTTCCGCTTCCAGGGCAAGAGCGGCGTAAGCCACGACGTGAGTGCCGCGGACCGGCGCGTGGCGCGCATCATCAAGCGCTGCCTGGACATCCCCGGCCAGCAGCTTTTCCAGTACCTGGACGAGGACGGCGGCAGCCATCCGGTGGACTCTGGCGCCGTCAATGCCTATCTGCGCGCGGCGGGTCGGGGCGACTTCACGGCGAAGCACTACCGGACCTGGGCAGGTTCCGTCATGGCCTACGCGGCGTTGCAGAGCTGTCCGGCCGACGACGCCGCCCAGGCGCAGAAGAACGTGGTGGAAGTGGTCAGGCAGGTGGCGCGGCGTCTGGCCAATACGCCGGCCGTGTGCCGGGCCTGCTATGTGCACCCGGCGATTCTGGCCGCCTATCTGGAGGGCGCGTTGCCACCCGCCGCGGCCGCGCCACAAGCGCCCCGCGGCCTGCACCCGGACGAACGCCGCCTGCTGGCCTTTCTGCGGGCGCAGACCGCTGCGGCGGCGCCGGCCGCTCAGGAATCAAAGGATCGATGAGCGCGCATTCTTGGCCTGCGGCTGCGGCGCGGAACCGTCAGCCCAATTCGACTCGGTGCGCGTGTCGGCCACGATGCGCTTGTCGCGCGCGGCCTCGTCCGGGCTCAAGGCGTCTGGTTTATCCGGTCTGCGCGGAACATCGACGGGAGAACGCGGCGGCAGTATCTTAGCGTTGTCTTCCGGCTGCTTGCCGGCACGCGCCGGCTTCGCGGATCCCAATACGGATGCTGGTTTCATGCGTGGCTCCTGGGGTCGCTCCCCAAGGGAAGCTGCATCCCAATGCTACGGCGGCAGGCCGCAAGGGTCATCGCCGGCTGGCTTCAAATTGCAAGCGGATGTGGCCTTCGGGCCAGGCATGCAGGTTGCGGCGCGTACCGGGCATCACAAGGAGATGCAATGCGAGATCCAAATTTCGAGCAATGTGTGCAAGCCTGCTACGAATGCGCGGTCGCCTGCGATATATGCGCCTCCGCCTGCTTGCAGGACAACCCCGCGCAGATGCAGCGTTGCATCGCGCTGTGCACCGATTGCGCCGCGGTTTGCCGGCTATGCGCGGCCATGCTGGCGCGCGACGGCGAGTTCGCCACCGCCCAGTGCACCTTGTGCGCGTTGATGTGCGATGCCTGCGCGCGCGAGTGTTCGTCGCACGAGGCCGAGCATTGCCAGGTTTGCGCAGGCGCATGCCTGGGCTGCACGCTGGCCTGCCGCGACATGCTGGAGGCCTGAATCCTTCCGACCCGCCGCGCGGCCGTCCGGGCCGGCCGCGCCGACGCACTTTCCGCCCGACTGCCAGGAGCTACCGATGGCCTCTACCCACACCCCCCTGCCCTCCGACTTTCCGGAGAACGGCCCGGACAACCGCGGCGCGCACCGACGCTCACGGCACCCTGAAGCCTGGATCGACGATCTGGAAGCCACGCTCAGCGACACCGCCGCAACCGACATGGAAGCACTCAAGGCGCGCTTGTCCGAGCAGTTGCGCGCCACGCGGCGCAGCCTGCGCGACGCTTCCGACAACGCCAGCGACCTGATGCGCGAAACCATAGACTGCACCGAGGAATATATCCACGCCCGGCCCTGGCAGGCGATCGGCCTGGTGGCGGGCGCGGCTTTCCTGTTTGGCGTGGTGGTGGGACGGCAGTAATCACGCGCGCAGGCCAGCCAGCCACGCCATTCGCCCGGCCGGGGGCAAGGCTCCTGAGCATCCGGAAACGCGTGCGAGCAAAAGGCGCCTCGCCGCGCGTACTCTCATTTGGCCGGCGCGATCGACGCGGGCGCCTGGCGGGACGCGGGCGAAACAGCTGGCGCCTCTCCCTTGACGGCCGGCTGGATCTTGTCGGGGTCGGCCGGCGCAGTGCCCTGCAGCTTGCGGGCGATGGCCAGATGCTGGGCCAGCATGGGCAGCGAGCGCGCAGCGAAGTCTCGCACCTGCGGATCCTTGGACTCGCGCGCAGCAGTCTCGAACAGACGGTTGGCCATCGTGTGCGCATCCATGGCCGCCTTTTCGATGTAAAGCGCATCGAAGTCCGGCCCTGTCCTGTTGCTCAGTTGTTCCAGAGTGCCGCGGTCGGGCTCGGACGGTTCTGTCGGCAGCTTCGCTTGTTTGCTCGCTGCCAGGGTCTTCAGTTCGGCATTCATGGCGCGATGCTGCTCCAGCATCTTCGCCGCGTAGGCCTTGACGTCGCCATCGCCGGCGCGCTTTTTCGCCAGTTCCGCAGCCTCCACCTCGAACATCCCCGAACCCGCCGCAGCCTGCAGGAAGCGCGCCTCCGGCTCCGCCAATTCCTGCGCCCGCACACCGCCCAGCACGCCTGGCGCGATCAGCAGGCAAACCGCGACGATGCCGCACAGCCAAGTGGTCTTCTTCATATCGGGCTCCCGCAACGATAGTCCAGCCGTAATTCGCCTCATGGCCAGCAACTGCCATGCCTGCCGCCAGGCACGGTGCTTGCTGTCGGCGGGGCAAGCGGCCTGGCCCGGCCGGCACAGGCAGTCCGCCCGCGGTTCCGCCCCACCCGCATCCTGCGCAAAGGACATCCCATGGACATGCCCGGCAACAATGAAGACTTCTCCGACCGGGAAGACGAAGCGGCGCCACCGCCCATGCCTCCCGAAACCCGCGGCCTGTCCATCCTGGACTGGTCGGCATTGATCGCCGTGGTGGCAGGCGGCCTGAATACCGGCCTGATCGCCGCGGTGGATCTGGACGTGTTCGCCAAGATACTGCCCTCGGCCGCTGCCACCCGCAGTGTCTATGGCCTGATCGGGCTGGCCGCGCTATACAGCGTGGTGCTGCTTTTCAGGCTGGGCGAACAGGCGGATTGAGCACGCCGGAGACGATCACGCTGCGCCCGGACGCTTGCCCGGATACTGCCCGCCTTCCTCGTACTCGGCGCCCTTGTCATTGGGCTTCTTGTCCGATTCGCGCTTGGGCGCGGCGGGCGGCTTGCCGAAATCGGGCTTGTCCGTGCCGAACTGGCCGCTGCGATGGGCGGCTTCGGTTTCCGTGCGCGGCGCATTGGCCTTGGCATGTTCCAGATCCGCCTTCGCCTTGTCTTTCCGCTTGGTTTCCATATTCGTATCCCCGCCTCGTTCCATGGATGCCGCGGGCGCCGCGCATCTGCATCGCCCGCCGTCAGCCCCCGAGCAAGCGGCGTTCCCGGCCGGCCCGGGCACGCCGCTTGCTTGCGCATGACGCCAGGCCCGGACGATGCCGGGCCCCATCCAAGGAGTCAGCCATGAATCTGTCCCGAGTCGTTCTCCCCGCAGTCGCCCTGAGTCTCTCGGCCCTGGCCTTTCAGGCCCCGGCGCAAACCATGCAAGGCGGCGCCACTGCCGTGCGCAGCAACGAGCAGATCGACGACCAGTACAAGCTGGACAAGAAGCGCTGCGACGGCATGAAGGGCAACCAGAAGGACGTTTGCCAGCAGCAGGCCGAAGCCACGCGCGACAAGGCCCGGGCGGATGCCAAGGCCGGCAAGGAAAAGGCCGAGGCCTCGCATGACGCGGCCAAGGTGCGCAACGACGCCGACTACAAGGTCGGCAAGGAGAAATGCGACGGCATGTCCGGCAACGCCAAGGACGCCTGCATGGCGGACCTGAAAACGCGGTACGGAAAATGACGTCAGGACCGGTCCTGTTTCCTGGCAGGCGCCGCGGCGGGCGCCTCCGCGTCCGCCGCAGCGTACTCCTCCAGCCGGTTGTACAGCGTCTTGGGGCTGATGCCGAGCACGGCGGCGGCCTGCTTCTTCACGCCGTTGCAGCGCTCGAGCGTCGCCAGGATCAGGCGCCGGTCCGCTTCCGCCAGCGTTTCTCCCACGGGCACGCTCACCTGGCCGGCCGCGCCTTCGCCGGCAGGCGACACCCGTGGCGTCAGCATGTCCGCCTCCAGCGTGTCGCCTTCCGCCATGATGAACGCGCGGCGCACGTAGTTCTTGAGTTCCCGCACATTACCGGGCCACCCGTACTGCTGCAGCGCCGCCACCGCGCGTGGCGAGAATTGCTTGTTCTTGCCCGCCTCCTGGTTCAACCCTTGCAGGAAACGATTGGCGAGGAACACGATGTCGTCGCCGCGTTCGCGCAGCGCGGGCAGCTTGATGGGAAAGACGCTGAGGCGGTAGTAGAGATCTTCACGCAGCTTGCCTTCCTTGACCGCCTGCTCGGGATCGCGGTTGGTGGCGGCGACGATCCGGATATCGCAAGCGATCTCCCGGTTGGTCCCCACCCGCATGAACTGCCCGGTTTCCAGCACGCGCAGCAGCTTCACCTGCAGATCCAGCGGCATCTCGGTCACTTCATCCAGGAACAAGGTGCCGCCGTCGGCACGCTCGAAATAGCCCTTGTGCTGGCGGTCGGCGCCGGTGAAGCTGCCGCGTTCATGCCCGAACATTTCGCTTTCGATCAGGTTGGGCGAGATCGCCCCGCAATTCACCGCGATCAGCGGACGCTGGCGGCGCGCGCTGAGTTCATGGACGGCATGCGCGGCCAATTCCTTGCCCGTGCCGCTCTCGCCGATCAGCAAGATCGTAACGTTGGTGGGCGCCACGCGGCCGATCTGGCGATAGACGTCCTGCATGCCGGCGGATGCGCCATACATCCTGCCGTAGCGGCCGGGTTCCTCGAACGGTGCGCCGGCAGGATCGCTGCCCGAGTTCGCGCTCACGCGGGCGAAGATGCCGTTCAGGCGCTCCATGCAGATGGGCTTGACGAGATAGTCGGTAGCCCCCAAACGCAGGGCCTGGACGGCGTTGTCCACGGTGCCGTGGCCGGTCATCACCACCACCTCGGCGCTGGCCGCGGCCTCATTCTTGAAGATGTCCATGCCGCTGCCTTCGGGCAGGCGGATGTCGGTCAGCACCAAGTCGGGCGCGTGCCGTTCCAGCTGGATCAGCGCGTCCTTGACGCTCGCGGCCAGTGCCACGGAAAACCCGTTCTCGCGACCGATCTCGGCCAGGGTTTCGCGTATCGTGGGGTCGTCGTCAACGATCAGCAGATGGGGCATGCCTACTCCGTATCGCGAATGTTGCGCTCAGTTATCCAGCATAGCGACTACGGCCGGAGGCAGGGTAAATGTTCGATACTTTCCATCAACGTTTTCGTATGCTTGCAAATCGTCGCATCCCGGACCGCTGCGTCCCTCTAGCATGATCGGATGCGCATGGCCCCAAGGCCGGGCCAAGGAATCAGCATGGCGAATCGCACTCCCAACGCCGCGCGCGAGACGGCGTCCGCGTCTACGGGCGTACTCATGGATGTATCCGGCCTGTCACCCGTGATGCAGAAGCTGGGCGCGCAACTACAGCTGGCGGCGGCCACCGACGCCAGCGTTTTCATCGTCGGCGAAAGCGGAACCGGCAAGGAAATCGTCGCGCGCGCCATCCACGAGGCGAGCGAGCGCCGCGCGCAGCCCTTTGTCGCGGTGAACTGCGGCGCCATCAGCGGCAGCCTGGCGCACGCTGAACTATTCGGCCATGAGAAAGGCAGCTTCACCGGCGCCGTGGCGCAGAATGCGGGCTATTTCGAGTATGCCAGCGGCGGGACGCTGTTCTTGGACGAAGTGACCGAAATGCCGCCTGACCTGCAGGTCAATTTCCTGCGCGTGCTTGAGGCCGGCACCTACCAGCGCGTGGGCGGCTCCGATCTGTTGCGCGCCAATGTCCGCATCATCTGCGCCAGCAACCGCGATCCCCACGCGTCGGTCGCCGAAGGCCGCCTGCGCCAGGACTTCCTGCACCGCCTGCTGGTGATCCCGCTGCGCGTGCCGCCCCTGCGCGAGCGCGGCGACGACGCGATGGTGCTGGCGCACTGGTTCCTGGATACCCTGAACACGGCGCACGGCACGCGGAAAGCCTTCAGCCCGCGCATGCTGGAAGCGATCTCCACGCACGATTGGCCCGGCAACGTGCGTGAACTACGCAATGCGGTGCAGCGCGCGTACATCCTGGCGGACCACGAGCTCGCGGCCGACCTGCTGCCCCGCGCCCGCGATGAGCCGCGCGCCACCGTGCGGGATGGCGCACTGACCCTCCCCGTCGGCATGCCGCTGGACGAGGCGCAGCGCGCCTTCATTCTGGCGACCCTTGCGCATCATTCAGGCGACAAGCGCATTACCGCCGAGACGCTGGGACTCAGCCTGAAGACGCTCTACAACCGTCTGGACGGGTACGAGAAGGACGGCGCCGGCCCCTGATTTCCACGCGCCGGCGGCATTTCTTACCGGCACCTTGTAATACTGAGGCAGCAAGCGGACACGATTTCCGCGCCCTGCCCGCTGCGGGACTTGGCACGGTCCTTGCTTAAGTTTCTGGATGGGCTGCCCGTCGGCAGCCGCTGTCCAGGAGACTCGATTGGTCTACCCCACGCAAGAATTGCGCCTGCGCCAGCAGATGACGCTGGCGCCCCGGCTGCAGCAATCCGTCAAGCTGCTGCAAATGACCGCACTGGAATTCACCACTGCGGTGGAACAGGCGCTGGCCAGCAATCCGTTCCTGGAAGAAGCCGATGAGCAGGAGGCTGAACCGGGCGCCGCCGCGGCCGTCTTTCCTCCGGCCGCCGACACCGCCGCCCCGGACCCCGCGCCGCAGGCCGAGCCGCCGATGCCGGACGTACCGGCCTACTCCGGCGACTACCCGACGCGCGGCCAGGGCGACGGCCAGGAACGCGACCAAGGGCTTTGGGCCGCTTCGACGCTGTCCATGAGCCAGCGCCTGTCGCTGGAACTGGGCAACTATCAGCTGGCGCCGCGCGACCGCTTACTGACGGAGTTCATCATCGATGCGCTCGACGACGACGGCTACCTGCGCGTGCCGCTGTCCAGCCTGTGGGGCGACGCGCACCGCGGCGCCGACGCCGTTCCCGACGAAGGCGAATGGATGACGGCGTTGCGCCTGGTCCAGCAGTTGGACGCTCCAGGGCTGGCGGCGCGCGACCTGGCCGAATGCCTGTCGCTGCAGTTGGCGGCAGCCAGCGGCATCGGCGACGAACTGCGGGCCCTGGCCTTGCGCATCGTGCGCGAACAGCTCGACCGGCTGGCCCGCAACGATTGCGCCGGCTTGCGCCAGCAGTTGGGCTGCTCCGAGGAAGCGCTGCGCGAGTCCTGCGCGCTGATCCGCGGCCTGGACCCCAAGCCGGGCGGCCGCTACAGCGCCGAAGCGCCTGTCTACGTCGTGCCCGACGTGTTCGTGGACAAGTGGCAATCGCGCTGGCGCGTGCTGCCCAACCGCAACGCCATGCCCCAGGCCAGGCTGCACCAGACCTATGCCGAACTGTTCCGGCGCGCTCGCCTGGACGACCGCAGCCCCATGGCGCAGGAACTCCAGGAAGCCCGCTGGCTGGTGCGCAATGTCGAACAGCGCTACGTCACCATCCAGCGCGTGGCCGAAGCCATCGTCAAGCGCCAGCAGACCTTCTTCGAGTATGGCGACGTTGCCTTGCGGCCGCTGATGCTGCGTGAAGTGGCCGACGATCTGGACATGCATGAGTCCACGGTGTCACGCGCAACCGTCGGCAAGTACATGGTGACGCCGCGCGGAGTTTTCGAATTCCGCCACTTCTTTTCGCGTGAGTTGGCCACCGACACCGGCGGTTCCTGCTCCGCCACGGCGGTGCGCGCCCTCATCAAGGAAATGGTCGAGGCCGAGGACCCGGCCATGCCGCTGTCCGATGTTGCGCTGACCCAGCAATTGGCCGCGAACGGCATCCTGCTGGCGCGTCGCACGGTATCGAAGTATCGCGGCCAACTGCGCATGCCGCCCGCGGAATTGCGCCGTCGCCACTAGGCCGCGCGCAAGGTCCACCGTCGCGTGGGCAAGCGCTAGGCCTCCTGCCGGGTCCCGTCCGGCGCGCTGTCCAGCATGCCCTGCACACGCTCCGACAGCTTGTCCAGGCGAAAGGGCTTCACGATCAGCTCCAGCCCCTGTTCCAGAAAGCCCTGGCCGCGCGCCGCGCTCTCGGCGTAGCCCGTCATCAGCAACACGCGCAGGCCGGGGCGCGTGACGCGGGCGGCGTCGGCCAACTGCCGGCCATTGAGTCCCGGCAATCCGACGTCAGTCACAAGCAGGTCAATGCCGCGCGCGGACTGCAAGATCTCCAGTCCGGCCTCGCCGTCCGCCGCGGCCAGCACCTCCAAGCCCAGTTCGGCCAGGCATTCGCACACCATCTCGCGCACGTTCGCATCGTCTTCCACCACCAGCACGACTTCCTTGCGCACCGCGCCTGGCGCGGCCTGCGCCGGACGCTCGCCGTTCTGCACATTTTCGGGCGCGCCATCGTGGCGCGGCAGGAACAGCCTGACCGTGGTGCCTATGTCTACGGTGCTCTCCAGGCCGGCGGCGCCGCCCGCCTGCTTGGCGAAGCCGTAAATCATGGACAGGCCCAGGCCAGTGCCCTGGCCCATCGGCTTGGTGGTGAAGAACGGGTCGAAAGCATGCGCCAGCACGTCAGGCGCCATGCCGCAGCCCTCATCGGTCACCGAAACTTCGACGAAGCGTCCCGAATGCGCGCCGACCGACTGCAATAGCAGGGGATCATCCGGCTCCACATTGCGCGCGGCGACCGTCAGCGTGCCGCCGTTGGGCATGGCATCGCAGGCGTTGATCACCAGGTTCAGCATGGCGTTCTCGAACTGGTTCTTGTCGCAGCAGACCGTCCACAGCTCTTGCCGCAGGTCCAAGCGCAACGCCACGCGTTCGCCGGTATACCGGTGAAACAAGGCAACCATGGACTGCAGCGCGGAGGCCGCGCAGAACGGTTTGGGGTCAATGGGCTGGCGCCGCGAAAAAGTCAGCAGCCGCTGCGTCAGATGGGCCGCCCGGTTGGCCGAATCCATGGCGACGTCGACGAACCGCAAAGCCTGTTCCGGCGCGCCCGCGGTGATCTTGCGTTGCACCAGGTACAGCGCCCCGGAGATTCCTTGCAGCATATTATTGAAGTCGTGGGCGATGCCGCCGGTCAGGCGCCCCACCGCTTCCATCTTCTGGGACTGGCGCAAGGCATTCTCGGTATCGCGCAAGGCCTGGGCTTGCAGCTTCAGGTCGGTGTCGTCCCGTCCCGCCACGTAAAGGCTGTCCTGCGCCCAGGACATGCTCCAGGTTATCCAGCAATGGCTGCCGTCACGCTTGAGCATGCGGTTTTCCAGATGCCTGGCGGCGGGTCGCGGCCCCATGTCCTCCGAAGCCCAGCTCCAGGCCCCCAGGGTCGCGGCCAGATCGTCGGGATGGACCAGTTCGGACAGTTCCATCGCCATGAACTGCTCCGGCGTCCAGCCCAGGATGACGCGCACCGCCGGATTGACGCTGACGAAGCGCCCTTGCCGGTCGATCACCGCCAGCAATTCCGGAGACAAGCGCCAGATCCGGTCGCGCTCGGCGATC
The DNA here is from genome assembly GCF_017355315.1 of Achromobacter sp. SD115. Classification (NCBI taxonomy): domain Bacteria; kingdom Pseudomonadati; phylum Pseudomonadota; class Betaproteobacteria; order Burkholderiales; family Alcaligenaceae; genus Achromobacter; species Achromobacter sp. SD115. Next base: position 266,671 of record NZ_JADIJM010000002.1, read on the forward strand.
GCATCCTCGACGCGCTGCTCCAGAGTGCGCGCGTATTGCGAACGTTCGACGGCGCCGCACATGCGTTCGGCCACTTCCTCGATGAACGCGATGTCGCTGCTCTTGAGACGGCTGCCGGACGAGGGACGTGCCAGCAAGGCGCCTTTTTGCCTGCCCCAGCGCCGCAGCGGCGCCAAAATGGCCCATGGCCGGATCTCGCCACCGGCTTCTCCCAGCAGCGGCGCCAGATAGGTCGTGCGTCCCTGGCGTAGCGCCGCATGGTAGTCGTCGCCCAGGGCATCGAGCGGGTGCGGCGGCTGTCCCAACAGATCGGCGCCAGGCGGCCAACATGAGGAGATGGCAGGCCCCTGGCCCTCGCCTTCCGCATCCAGCACCGCAACCTGGGCCAGCGCCAGATGCTGGCACAAGCCCTCGCAGGCAGCTCGCTCGATATCCTCCTGGCAATGCAGCTCGCGCATGCGGTCACCGAGCGCGGCCAGGTAGTTCTTGCGGTGTTGCCCTTCCCACAGTTCGGCCTCTGCCGCCTTGCGCGCCGTCACGTCCAGGAACAGCGCCATCATCCGGCCGGGCCCATCCTTGCGCGCGCGGGCTTCGTACCAGGCTTCCTTGGGCGCGGGCACCATGAATTCGAACTGCGTCGGCTCGCCGCTATCAACCACCTGGGCGAACGTGTCCATGATCTGCCCCGGCACGCCGGGAATCATCTCTCGCAAGGTATGGCCCAGGGTGTCGCCCTCCTTCATGCCTGTCTGGCGCTCGAATGCGGGGTTGACCTCCAGGAAGCGGAAATCGACGATACGGCCGGCGTCGTCGCGCAACGCCTCGCTAAGAAAGAACGCCTCCTGCATGCCAGCGAACATGGCGCGCCAGCGCTCGCCGCTTTGGCGCAAGGCCAGTTCCGTCAGATGACGCTCTATCGCCAGGGCTGCGCTGCGCGCGACCAGGGCGATCGCATCGATATCATGGGCCGACGGCGTACGCGCGACGCCGTAGTAATTCGAAAATACGCCCAGCAGGCGTCCGTCGGGCGCCTTAATCGGCGTGGACCAGCAGGCCCGCAAACCGTGCGCCAGGGCCAGCTCCCGCCAGCGCGTCCAGCCCGGATTCAAGGCGATATCTTCGACATAGACCGGACTGCCGGTGTAGGCGGCCTCGCCCCATGACGCCATGCCGGGGCCGATGGCCGCCCTGTGCACCGCCGCGTTATATGCCGCCGGCAGGCTGGGCGCGGCGCCGTGCAGCAGGAAGCCGCCGGTCTCGTCCACCAGCGCGATGGCGGTGCGCAGGTCTACGCTGGATTGCGCCTCGATGGCATGCAGCACATGTTCCAGCACCTCGGCCAACGGCACGCCGGCGGCGATCCGCTGCAACATGATGCGCTCGTCCTCCAGGCGGGCAAGCGTGTCCGTCCAGGGTAGCGCCACTTGATCTCGCTTGGTCAGCATGTCGGCCCCTTTGCCCCCGACTGTATTGCGGGAGCGGCCGTGCAGCCGAAACGCTAGGTAACCCGACGCTACGGATCGCCTGCCGCCAACGGCCGGTTCAGCTCTCCGTCTTCAGCGGTTCGCGCTCTAGCCGCAGCGCCTGCAGGGCCTCGGGCTTGTCGACCAGCACGCATTGCTTGCCGGTGCGCGTGCAATGGTCCTTGACGCGCCAGTACGCGCCATGGCTGACGCAACCGGTCTGGCAGATCACCAGGTCCGCGGCGACCAGGCTGGCTTCCAGCGTATTGCCGTCGGTATCGGCGCCGCCGTCATGGCCGAGATAGCGTCCGCCAGCCAGTTCGACCATCTTGCGGGTCAGCGCCAGCGCGACGGCATCCTCGCCCACGCAGAGCACCGCCTTTTCATGCAGCACCACCGCGGAAGGCGCGGGCCGCCAGGCCGGCGGCTCCGTAAGCGTCTCCAGCTCGCGCGCGGCAGCGCCAGTCCGTCCCTGCCAGGCCAGGCGCTCCCGCATCAGGGTCTGCACCCGTTCCATCAGTTGGGCGACGCTGCGGGCCAGGGCCACGCGCCGGGGCAATCCGGGAATGGACATCTCCAGCGCCTTGCGGTCTTCGCGCGCCCAGGCCAGCGCGGTGTCGCGCAGGATGACCGCCGCGCGCAGGCGCATGGCCTCGCTCTCCAGATACAGGATGCGCGCCGCCTGCGCCGCCAACAGCCGGCTGCAATGCGCTTGCGCCTGGCCGTAGGCGGCCAGCAGCGCGGCATGCTCGCGCTGCAGGTTCTGGCTGTCGGGGGAGATAGGATTCATCGCGGCCCTCGGATCTGGTTGGGGATGCCGCTTTACGGGCGGGCCGCTAATTATAAATGAGAATTACTAGCTTTTAGGTGCTATCTTTACGAGGCGCTGCCCCCCACTGCGGCGGAGGCCGATGCGCGGCCCGTGCGCCAGTACAGGCTGGCGCTGATCGTCAACGCCAAGGCCAGCAGCGCGCCCGCCATCGCCGCTACGCCGGGCCACTGGCCGGTGCTCCAGAAGTGGCCGCCCAATGAGCCGAGCACACTGGCGCCGACGTAGTAGACCAGCAGATAGAGTGAAGCAGCCAGCGCCTTGTAGCCGCGCGCCATCTGCCCGACCCAGCCGCTGGCGACCGCGTGGGCGGCGAAAAAGCCGAAGGTGAACACCACGATCCCGGCTATCAGCAGCGGCAGCCAGTTGGACAGGGTCAACAGCAGGCCGGCCAACGCCATGCCGGTGGCGGCCGACAGCATGGCGCCGCGTCCATGACGGTCGGCCAGACGACCGAACCAGGTCGACGCGAAGATCCCGACCAGATACACCACGAAGATGAAGCCGATGAAGGTCTGGCTCAACGAAAACGGCGGCAGCAGCAGGCGGAAGCCCACGTAGTTGTAGACCGTGACGAAGGCGCCCATCAGCAGGCCGCCCAGGGCGAACAAACCGCACAGGGGGCCGTTCTTCAAATGCGAGGCGGCGCCGGCGCGCACGTCGCCCCACACGCCGGTCCACCCCCTGCCCCGCTGCGGCGCAAACCTGCGCGACGCGGGCAGCAGCCAGACGAACAGCACCGCCGCCACGATACCCAGGAGGCCCAGCGTGGCCAGCGCGGCGCGCCAGCCGAAATGATCCGACACCAGGCCGGTGATGACGCGGCCGGACAAGCCGCCAAAGGCGCTGCCGCCGATGTACAGGCCCATGGCGAAACCCAAGGTGCCCGGCTCGACCTCTTCGGCCAGATAGGCCATGGCCAGCGCCGGCACGCCGCCCATGGCCAGGCCCTGCAGCGCGCGCAGCGCCAGCAGGCTATGCCAGTCTGGCGCCGCCGCGGCAATGGTGCCCAGCACCGCGGACGCAAACAGCGACAGCGCCATGGCGCGCTTGCGCGGCACGGCTTGCGAGAACAGGCCCACGAAAAAGATGGCCACCGCCAGAAAGCCGGTGCATAGCGACAGCACCAGGCTGCTTTGGGCAGCCGATACGCCGAACGCGTGGGTGAACAGAGGCATCAGCGGCTGCACGCAATACAGCAGCGAAAACGTGGAAAAGCCGGCGGCGAACAAGGCCCATTGGGCGCGCCGCAATCCGGCGGTGCCGCGGGCAAGATGATCGGACGAGGTGGAGACAGGCGCTGCCGCGGCGGACGCCGAGGTTGAAGACGAAGAACAGGCTGAGGGGGAAGACATCGGAATTCTCGAAAGCAGCGGGCAGGCAGCCCACGCGATCAAGGTAGACTTTTCCCCTGCATATGTCCAATATATGAAACACACCCCAACCATATTTAATAACGATGGAACTGCGCCACCTGCGGTATTTCACCGCCGTCGCCGAGGAACTGCACTTCACGCGCGCCGCCGCCAGGCTGGGCATAGGCCAGCCGCCCCTGAGCCAGCAGATCCAGCAGCTGGAGCGCGAGATCGGCACCCCGCTCTTTCTGCGCCTGCCGCGAGGCATCGCGCTGACCGAAGCCGGCGCCCAGTTCCTGGACGACGCGCGCGCCATCCTCGCCAGCGCCGACCGCGCGATCGACACGGCACGCCGCCTGGGACGCGGAGAACGCGGCGCGATCACCGTGGGATTCACGGCATCCGCCGTGTTCCACCCCTATCTGCCGCAGGCCATCCGTGCCTATCGGGACCGCTATCCCGACGTGCGCGTGACGCTCACGGAAAGCAACACGGTCTCGCTGCTGCGCGGCCTGCGCGCAGGCGAAGTCGACGTGGCCTTCGTGCGTCCGCCCTACGTGCTGGATCCGGAATTCGAGTCCGAACGCGTGCTGGACGAACCCATGCTGGTGGCCCTGCCCCCCGACCACCCGCTCAGCCGCAAGCGCAGCCTGCCCATCCCGGCGCTGGCGGACGAAGATTTCGTGCTGTATCCGCGCCCCATCGGCGCCGGCCTGTACGACGCGATCATGTCGGCCTGCCTGCGCGCCGGCTTCGCGCCGCGGGTAATCCAGGAAGCGCCGCAAATGGCATCCATCGTCAGCCTGGTCGCGGCCGGCGTGGGCATTTCCATCGTGCCGGCCGCAATGCGGCACATGGGCGCGCAAGGCATCGAATACCGGCCCATCAAGGGCGACGCGCCGCATGCGCTGTTGGACATGGCCTACCGCCGCCACGACCGTTCAACCGCTGCCGCCAATGCCGTCGACATGTTGCGCCAGCTTGCCCACCCCTAGATCGCGCCACGGTATCGCACTGTCGCGTTTGTCATCTTCTGTAAGACCCGCGTCCGGGCCGCAATGTAAATTTGGCGCGCGCGGCGGTCCGTCCCTGTCGAGGAGCACGGCGCCGCGCGATTCCAACCTGTCTAAAGGTGAAATAGTGCGACGTACCCTTCTGGCCTTGGCCATTGCGACGATCCCCGGCCTGGCCGCTGCCGCCGGGCTGGCCTCTTCCATCGGTTCCGTGACCGTCTACCAGGACCGCGCCGTCGTGACGCGCGCCGCCAGCAGCGAGCTGGCCGCCGGCGAGCATGAATTGGTGCTGGAGAAGCTGCCCGCCAGCCTGCAGGAAAATTCCTTGCAGGTCTCTGCCAAGAGCACTGGCCAGGCCACGCTGCTGGACGTAAAGGTGCGCGACGCCTATCAGGCCGACACCGCCAACGAGCGCGTCAAGCAGCTGGAAGAGCAAGTGCGCAAACTGCAGGGCCAGCAGGCGCTGCTGGACGATGAGGCCGCGGTGCTGGACAACCAGCGCGAGCTGGTGCTGATGATGCAGCGCGGCGCCACCGAACCCGCCAAGGACGGGGCGCGCCTGACCTTGGACGAACTGAAGGCGATCCAGTCGCTGAGCGCGGATTCGCTGGCACGCGCGCTGGCCGGGCTGCGCCGCGTCGCGGAGCAGAAAGAGGCGCTGGAGCGTGAACTCACCGCCTTGCAGGACCAGTTGGGCCAATTGCAGAGCTCGCTCAACCGCCGCACCAAGACCGTCACTTTGCGCGTGAACCTGGCGCGCGCGGGCAAGCTGGACCTGAACGTTTCCTACGCCGTGGCCGGCGCCCGCTGGACGCCCGCCTACGACGCGCGCCTGCGTCCGGCTGACCGCAGCGTGGACCTGGGCTACTTCGGCGTCATCCGCCAGAACACCGGCGAAGACTGGAACAACGTCAAGCTCACGCTGTCTACCGCGCGCCCCTCGCTGGGCGGCGGCGCGCCCGCGCTGCAGCCGTGGATCCTGGACGTGGCCGCTCCGCCGCCTCCGCCCCGCCCGCGTCCCAGCCCCGCTCCGGTGGCGGCCATGCAGCAGGCCGAAGCCCAGGCCAAGATGTCGCGCCAGCGGGTCCAGTCCTTCGAGGACGCCGGGGCGCCCGCCGCCGAGCTGATGCCTGAGCCGCTGGATCAGGCCACCGCCCAGGTACAGGCCGAAGCCACCAGCGCATCGTTCCAGATCAAGAATCCGGCCACGCTGCTGTCCGACAATTCCTCGCAGCGCGTGGCCATCGCCACGGCCAAGCTGCCCGCCACGCTGCAGTACCAGTCGACGCCGGCGCTGCGCGAAGCCATGTTCCTGACGGCGCATGCCAGCAACAGCACCGACTTCCCGTTCCTGGCCGGCTCGCTCAACACCTTCCTGGACGACGCCTTCGTGGCGGCCAGCGCCATGAAGGCGGTGATGCCCGGCGAGAAGCTCGAACTGGCGCTGGGCGCCGATGACGGCATATCGATCAAGCGCCAGCTGGTCAACCGCTATACCGAAAGCACCGGCTTTTCCGGCAGCGGCAAGCGCGTGACCTACGAGTACAAGATCACCGTCAAGAACAACAAGGCCACCAAGGAGCAAGTGTCGTTCAAGGACCGCCTGCCCATCTCGCGCAACGAGAAGATCGTGGTCAAGCTGCTGTCGCCGGCCGATCGCGAGATCAAGCGCGAGGAAGACGGCAAGCTGGTCTGGGACTGGGAAATGGAGCCCGGCAAGTCGCGCGAAACGGTGTTGAAATTCTCGGTGGACTATCCGGGCGATATCGACGTCTCCGGCATCTGACGCGCTCAGCGCATCTGGAACGCCTCCTGGTGGAACAGTTCGCTCACCGGCATGCCGCGCCGGTGCAGCCCGTCCTTCAAGGCATCGGCGAATCCCGCCGGGCCGCAGAACCACACGCTGGGCCAGGGCGCGCCCGGCGTGTGGTGCGCGGCCAGCTCGGCGGCCGTCAGCGGCCGCTGGGTCTCGCTGTAGCGCACGTCCAGCGTCACGTTCGGGACGCGCGCGCATAGCGCTTTCAGGTGGTCCGCGAACGGCGCGTCATCGGCGTTGCGGGCGCAGTAGTACAGGGTCGCGACCGGAGCAGTGTCCGGGTCCGTTTGCAGTGATTCCATCCATGAGATGAACGGCGTGACGCCGATGCCGGCCGCCACCCAGATCTGCTGCCGCCCATCGTCGCGCTGGAAGTCGAAACAGCCATAGGGGCCTTCGATGATGACGTCCTGCCCCACCTGCAGGTTGCGCTGCAGGCGCCGCGTGTAGTCCCCCAACGCCTTGATGGAGAACTGTACCCGGCCGGTGCCGTCGTCCGCGCCGGACACCGTGTAGGGATGCGCGCCCTCGCGCCGGTTCGTGGTCAGGAAGGCGAACTGCCCGGCGCGATGATGCCAGTTGCCCTCCACCCTACAGGTCAGCGCCAGTATGTCGTCGGAAAGATGATCTATGGCCAGCACCTGCCCCCTATAGCGGCGGCCGCGCCCGATATTGCCCGTCAGCGCCATCAAGGCGCACACCGTCCCCACCGCCGTGCATATCGCCACCAGCCAGCCGGCCGGCTGCCACCACCAGGCGGCAGGCGTCAACACCACGCCATGAAAGGCGACGACCAGGAAGATCACCGCCGCGATGCGGTGGACCTGGCGCCAGATGTGATACGGAAAGCGCCGCCACAAGGTCAGCAGCACCATCGCCGCCAGGATCCACAAGGCCCATTCGCCGATGTCCTTGGCCGAGCCGCGGAACATGTCCAGCAAGGCTGCGGCCCGCGGGGTCTTCGGCACCGGGTCGAACAGCGCCAGCAGCAACGGCTTGCCCAGCTTGATCAGATAGTGCGCCGCCGCCAGCGCGGCCGCCAGGATGCCGCTCCATTTGTGCAGCCGGTACATCTTATCCAGTCCGCCCATCCGTGTTTCCAGCCACATCGGGCGCACCGCCAGCAGCATGATCAGGGTCATGACCGCGTAGGCGCCCAGGCCGGTCAGCAGGATGAGTTGGTCGCGCGCGGTCCAGACGTTGAGCTCGGCCGGAGGTTGAGCCCACCAGGCCCCGGCCCAGGCCAGCAGGGAAATCAGCAGGACGGCGGCCAGTATGCGTCGCATCGGTTCATCGCTCCATCTAGGGAACCGCGCCACCGAGCGCGATCCGCATGAAGCCATGGTAAATCCGCCTGTGAGGTGGATTCTGGCTATGCGGCCGCAGTCTTGATCGGGGTCAAGTTCGCCGAAAATCGGGATGGCCCGGACGGGTCCGGCCAGCGCCAGGATACTCCATGGCAGCGGACCGATGGCTCAATGGCCGCGGCAGAACTCGATGAAGGCGTCGGCTTCCAGCGGCACGGAAATCCCGTAGCCTTGCGCCATGTCGCAGCCCAGCTCGCGCAGCAGCTCCACGTCGCGCTCGTGCTCGACGCCTTCGGCCACCACGCGCCGGCCCAGCACGCGGCCCATCTCGATCGCGGCCGCAACCACGGCGCGCGACGCGGGCTCGCGGTGCATGTGCACGATGAAGTCGCGGTCTATCTTCAGTTCCGTGAAGGGCATGGCCGAGAACAGCCGCATGGAAGCGATGCCGGCGCCGAAATCGTCCATCGCCAATTCGAAGCCGCGCACCCGCAGCAGGTTCAGCGCCGAGGACAGGGCCAGCCAATCGGTCACCGGCTCGTCCTCGGTCAGCTCGACCTTGACCAGCCGCGCCGGCAGGCCGGCTTGCGCCACGCGCTGCTCCAGCAGGCCCGGCAGGTCGCGCGAACATAGCGTGGAGGCCGAGGCATTGATCGCGATGGGCACGGCGATGTCCTCGGCATGCATGCGCTGCAGGACTTCCAGCACCCGGTCCGTGACCCGGCAGAACAGGGTCCGGTCCAGCCCCAGCCGATGCGCGGCGGGCACGAAGTCCGACGCGGGAATCGCGCCCAGCTCGGGATGATCCCAGCGCGACAGCGCCTCGGCGGCCAGCACCCGGCCCGTCGACAGGCTCATCTGCGGTTGCAGTACCACGCTCATGCCCTGCCCCGTGATCAAGGCATGGCCCAGCGCCGCCTCGATGACGTCGCGCCGCAGCGAACGCGGCCGCGGCGACTCGGCATCGTCCTCGTCCAGGCTGCGCAGCGCCGCCTTGATCGCCTGCTGCATGGCGGTGCGCGACACCGGCTTGGACAGCGCCTGCGCCGACGGACAGCCGGCCTGCAAGGCCAGCCGCACATGCGACTGCAACAGTTCATCGCTGAGGCTGCTGATCCAGATGATGGGCGGCATGCTCTTCAGGCGGCCGGCGTCCACCAGCCGCCGCAGCTCATTGGGCAGGCGCGTGCCGTCGCCCTCGCCCGTGACGATGTCGCTGATGACCACGTCGTAGAACTGGCGCGCCAGCGCGGTGACGGCTTCGATGCTGCTGCCCAGGCCGGCCACCCGGCGGAAACCCAGCGCCAGCAGCACGTTCTGCAGATAAGCGCGTTCGACCGGATGGTCTTCGACGAGAAGTATCCGTCGGGTCCCGCCGGGTTCCGTTTTAGGCATGGTCTACCGTCCTACTCATATAGGGCGGGCCCCCGCAGGCGGCCGCTGGAAACTGTGTACACCATGCTAAGGCATTCGCGCCCGGACTGTCGTTATTGCTAACGGGTTAATGCAAGCCCATCGCCGATAGTCGTAGTATCGGGAACATCAGCCAGACGGAGGCAGCCTTCCGTCGCCCCGCGGCGCGGCCGGTGCCATAATAGATGTCTTTATTTCCGCATCTACGGCACGGAGCTACCCTTGACCCGCATTGACGACCCCCTGCACGACCGCGAGGTCGGCGCGGCCGACTCCACCCAGGACAATACGCGCACGGACGATACCCGCATCAGCGCGGTCCGCCCCTTGATTTCGCCCGCACTGCTGCAAGACGAGCTGCCGGTTTCGACCGAAATCCAGACGCTAGTCGAGCAAAGCCGTGTCCAGATCGCCGACGTGCTGCACGGGCGCGACGACCGCCTGGTGCTGGTGGTCGGCCCCTGTTCCATCCATGACCATGGCCAGGCCATGGAGTACGCCCGCCTGCTGCGCTCCGCCGCCGAACAGCACCAGAAGGACTTGCTCATCGTCATGCGCGTGTACTTCGAGAAGCCGCGCACCACCGTGGGCTGGAAGGGCTACATCAATGATCCGCGCCTGGACGGCAGCTTCCGCATCAATGAAGGCCTGCGCCGCGCGCGCGAGCTGCTGCTGGACATCAGCGGCCTGGGCCTGCCGATCGCGACCGAATTCCTGGACCTGCTCAGCCCGCAGTACATTGCCGACCTGATCGCCTGGGGCGCCATCGGCGCGCGCACCACCGAAAGCCCCAGCCACCGCCAACTGAGCTCGGGCCTGAGCTGCCCGCTGGGCTTCAAGAACGGCACCGACGGCGGCGTGCAGATCGCGGCCGACGCCATGGTCGCCGCCAGCGCCAAGCATGCTTTCATGGGCATGACCAAGATGGGCATGGCCGCCATCTTCGAAACCCGCGGCAACCAGGACACCCACGTCATCCTGCGCGGCGGCAAGCAAGGCCCGAACTACGACGCCGCCAGCGTCGACGCCTGCTGCGCCGCCTTGCGCGCGGCCGGCCAGCGCGAACAGGTCATGATCGACTGCTCGCACGCCAATTCCAACAAGTCGCACCTGCGTCAGGTCGACGTGGCCAACAACATCGCCGCGCAGATCAGCCAGGGCGACGGCCGCATCACCGGCGTGATGATCGAAAGCCATCTCGAAGAGGGCCGCCAGGACCTGAAGCCCGGCCTGCCGCTGCGCCGCGGCGTGTCCATCACGGACGCCTGCCTGGGCTGGTCGCAGACCGCGCCTGTGCTGGAGACGCTGGCCCTGGCCGTGCGCCAGCGCCGCGAAAAGGCCGCAAAGCAGGCCTGACGCTCCGGCCTGAATTTGCGGCCTGTGTGTCGGGTCCGGGATTCAGGCCCGAAAGCCCTTTCCCTCCCGCCTTGCTGCGTCCGCCCTCAACGGCCGACGCGGTAAGGCGCCGGATCCATGTCCGGCGCCTGGCCCGTGATCATGCAGGCCAGCAGCTTGCCGGTCACCGGCCCCAGCGTGAAGCCATGATGCGCGTGGCCGAAGGCCAGCCATAGTCCCGGATGGCGCGGCGCCGGTCCGATGACCGGCCGCATGTCCGGCATGCAGGGCCGGCATCCCATCCAAGGTTCGCGCTCCACGGCCTCGCCCAAGGGCAGCAGCTGGCGGGCCAGCGCGCGCGTGCGCTGGATCTGGATCGGTGAAGGCGGCGCATCGCGCGCCGCGAATTCCGCGCCGGTCGTCAAGCGCACGCCCAGGGTCATGGGCGTCACCAGGAAACCGCTTTCGATGTCGGCCACCGGATGCGACAAGGTCGCGCCGTCCTCCAGCGCGAAGTGCTGGTGATAGCCGCGCTTGACCGCCATGGGGAGGCGATAGCCCAGCGGGCGCAGGATGTCCGGCGACCACGGGCCCAGTGCCACAACCACGTCGCGGGCCTCGATCAGATCCTGTTCGCCCTGCACCTGCCAACCCTTGCCCGATGGCTTGAGGCTGCGCGCGTCGCCGCGCGCCAGCACGCCGCCGCGCCGCTCGAACAAGGCTGCATAGCCCCGCGTCACGGCGCCGGGGTCCGACACGTTGACCGGATCCAGCCAATGCACCGCACCCGCCATGCGCGACAGCGAGGGTTCGAGCGCCGCCAACGCCTGGCGGTCCAGCACGCGGTAGTTCAGGCCATAGGGCGCCAGCGCCTGCGCCTCGGCGACGGCCTGGGCCAGTCCGGCCTCGCTGCGCACGCCATCGATCCAGCCGTTGCGCCGGAATAGATGGGAAAGGCCTGCTTCGTCCTTGAGCGCATCGTGCTCGGCCACGCTGCGCTCGATCAGCGGCAGCATGGCCTCGGCCGCGCGCGCCAGGCGCGACGGCGCCGAATGCCACCAGTAGCGCAGCAGCCACGGTGCGATGCGCGGCAGGAAGCGCGGGTGGTAGCTCACGTCCGGCGTATTGTTCCTGGCGTAGCGCCACAGGCTGCGCCAGTCGCGCGGAAAGGCATAGGGAATCACGCTGGCCCGTTCGATCAGGCCCGCGTTGCCATAGCTGGTTTCCTCGCCCGGGCCGCGCCGGTCCAGCAGCACCACGGAACGGCCGCGCGCCGCCAAATGCAGGGCGGTGCTGACCCCGACGATGCCCGCACCCAAGACCAAGGCGTCTGTTTTCATGCGGCGGATTCTGCTCTCGCAGGCGGTGTTCGGCAAGAGCGCTCGCGCGTAGAATCCCTTCCTGCGCGGCACGCCTCCATCGTCTTCGTTGCTCCCAAGGAATACGCCATGACACCCCCTCGCCTCCCACCCGTCACGCTCGCTGGCGAGGTCGTGCGCCTTGAACCCATGGCCGCCAGCCATGCGGCCGCGCTCGCGCAGGCAGGCCTGCACCCCGAGCTTTGGCGCCTGCAGCCCGAGCCGGTGCAGACGCAGGACGACATGCAGCGCTATGTGGATCGCGCGCTGGCCGGCCAAAGCGACGGCCATTGCCTGCCGTTCGTCATCGTGCGCCAGGACAACGGCCAGATCATCGGGGCGACGCGCTACATGGACATTGCGCTGGCCCACAAGCGCCTGGAAATCGGCGGCACCTGGCTCACGCCCGCAAGCCAGCGTAGCGGCGCCAACACCGAGGCCAAGTTTCTTTTGTTGCAGCACGCCTTTGAAACAATTGGTATCATGCGCGTTGTATTCAAGACTGAACTGAGCAATATGCAATCGCGCCAAGCCATCCTGCGCATCGGCGGCGTGGAGGAAGGCGTGTTCCGCAAGCACCTGATTGCGCAATCGGGACGCGCGCGCGACATGATCTACTTCGCGATCCTCGACGAGGACTGGCCCGCGGTCAAAGCCCGCCTGCTGATGCGCATGCGTCGGGCCGCGTAGGCCGGGCCGCGTAAGGCCGGGCCGCCACGCTCTTTTTGCAGCTTGTCCGGGCCGCAAGGCCCGCCCCGCACTACGCACTATTGAAGCCAGGTATGCAACAGACTTTCGCCGCGCCCGCGCGCCACACGATATACATCTACACCGAGGAACAGCGCGGCAACCAACTGGTCGAGTCGCCAGTGATCGGCATGCTGTCCGACATATCGGGGTCCGACAAACTCGTGGTGGCGCTGGACCCGCACAGCGGCTTGAAGTTCGTCTACCGCATCGACCACGACAGCAACAACCTCGACGCCGCGGCAATCACCGAACAGGACCCGTCCCTCTTCAACGGCAAGACCTCGGTCCAGATCAACTCCATGACCTATCGCCTGGGCACGGTCGAGAACGCGATGAAATTGCTGCGCGGCAAAACCCAATGGATACAGGACAAGGGCGCGGTGCTGTCCGTGCTGCTGCAGAATGCAGCCGCGCGCAAGACCCGTTTTGCCTCGCCGCGCATCGAGCGCGACCGTATGCGCAAGGTGCCGCCCGGCGTTCCCGTCGAGCACTTGTCTACATAAAAAGCACAGTATCCACAGCGCCGGCCTTATCCACAATTTCTGTGGATAAAACAGGCTCGAACCCATGGCTGATGGCCGTTCGGCCGACGCGCAACGGGCTGCTCATTTTTTGATCAACCCAAAGTTCTCCATCGCGCGGCTGCCATCCTTGATTCTTGACGCGGCGCCGCAGCGGCGATGATGATATTCTCCGCAAGCGCGCGATACGAAAAATATCGCGCTCGCGGACTCCCCCTATACAAGAAGACCCAGATACAAGGAGCGGATGGCGTGTTTGCACTCGAACCTCCTTGCGCGCAACCGCTGACGCCGGACTCGCCGTGACCATCATCATCGTCGACGACCACGGAGACTGGCGCGACACCATCGCCGAGTACATAGAAGACCTCGGTCTGGGCCGCAGCATCCTCACTGCCGGCTCCCTGGCGGAGCTGGACCAGCTGTTGCTCACCGTCACGCCGGGCATCCTGGTGCTGGACGCCATGCTGCCGGACGGCGACGCGCTGACCCGCGTGTCCCACTTGCGGACCTCCTTCCCGTCCATGGGCATCATCATGCTGACCGGACGCCTGTTGAGCGAAGACAAGGTCTCGGGCCTGAGCCTGGGCGCCGACCACTACCTCACCAAACCCGTCAACCTGGCCGAACTGGGCGCCACTCTGGTGTCGCTATCGCGCCGCCTGCGCGTGGTGCCGGCGGGCGATGCCGACGCTCCCGAATCCGACGCCTGGCGCTTCGATCCGGCGCGGCGCACGCTGATGTCGCCCCAGCAGGTCTGCGTGGACATCACCGACACCGAAAGCCGGCTGATCGGCGCACTGATCCAGGCCGCGCCGCTGCCCCTGTCGCGCGACCGCCTGATCGAAGCGCTGGGCGCCAGCGTGGAGGCCTACGACACGCACCGGCTGGATGCCCATATGCACCGCCTGCGCCGCAAGCTGCGCGCGCAGGCAGGCGGCGACATGGGCATACGCACGGTGTACGGCGTGGGCTATGTGTGCACCACGCCCGTGCGTATCGTCGGCAACGCCAAGAACTGAAACCGCCTCATGCATCCTCCGATCCGACCCCGCCGTTCCGTCCTCTACATGCCTGGCGCCAATGCGCGCGCGCTGGACAAGGCGCGCAGCCTCGACGCCGACGTCCTGATTCTTGACTTGGAAGACGCCGTCGCGCCCGACGCCAAGGCGCAGGCTCGCGACCAAGTCGCCGCGGCCCTGCGCGCCGGCGGCTACGGCCGCCGCGAATGCGTGGTGCGCGTCAATGCCTTGGACACGCCCTGGGGACTGGACGACGTCCGGGCCATTGCCCAGGCGGGCGCCGACGCGGTGCTGTTGCCCAAGGTACAGTCCGCCGCCGAACTCGACGCGCTCGCGCGGGCGCTGGACGCGGCGGGCGCGCCTGCCGGCCTGCCCTTGTGGGCCATGGCGGAAACGCCTTTGGGCTTTCTGCGGCTGGACGCCATCGCCTGCGGTCATCCGAGACTGGCGGCCATCGTCGTCGGCACCTCGGACCTGGTGAAGGACCTGCACGCGCGCCACACCCCATCGCGCGAAGAAACCCTGTGGGCGCGATCGATGGCGGTAATGGCGGCGCGGGCCCACGGCCTGGCGGCGCTGGACGGCGTGCACCTGGACCTGCACGACGACGCCGGCCTGGAGGCGGCCTGCCGGCAGGGACGCGACCAGGGTTTCGATGGCAAGACGCTCATCCATCCAAAGCAGATCGCGGCGGCCAACGCCGCCTTCGCGCCTACCGAAGAAGAACTTGCCACCGCGCGCAAGCGCCTGGACGCCTGGCAAGCCGCGCAGGCCGCCGGCCTGGGCGTGGCCGTGGTCGACGGCGCCTTGGTGGAGAACCTGCACGCGCACGAGGCGGAACGGCTGCTGGCGCTGGCCGAGGCCATCCCGCGCGCCTAGCGCCCTGTCCCGCAGATACGGCCGAGCGGATGCAAGACCACGCGCGCAGCCTGCGCCGCCATGCGCGGGCAAACACGGCGGCGACAAAAGCGTCCGTCGCAGTAATATCAGCTTTCAAATGCATATTCCGGTAACGCGTCTTCGGGCGCGGGTCCGGCGAATCTGGGAGAGATCGTGGCGCTGATCTTGCGGCAAGTATCGATGTCATTCTGCGCGGCGGCGCTGTGGGCCGCCACCGCTGCGGGCTTGCCGGCGCCGGCGCGGGCTCAGGCCGCCAATTTCCACCCCTGCAATTCCCAGCCCTCCCTGCCGATGTGCCAGCATGGCTACGGCAAGCGTATCGCGGTCCAGCGCTGGGGCGCGCAGCCCGATCCGCAGGACCCGGACGCGGCCGTCAACGCCTCGCTGGTCACGCGCGACCCGGCCAAGGAAATCGGCAAGCTCAAGTCCAGCACCATCCTGGTCCAGGACCTGGACACCTCCGAAATCCTGTTCGCGCGCAACGAGGGCGCCGTGCGGCCCATCGCCTCCATCACCAAGCTGATGACGGCATTGACGCTGGTGAAGGCCGGCCTACCCATGGATGAAATCATCACCATCGACGCCAGCGACACCCGCTCCGCCAGCGAGCTGCCCTCGCGCCTGACGGCCGGCACCAAACTGAGCCGCGCCGATTTGCTGCGCCTGGCGCTGGTCCCATCCGAAAACAGCGCCGCGCAGGCCCTCGGGCGCACCTATACCGGCGGCACGGCAGCCTTCGTCGCGGCGATGAACGCCGAAGCCCGCGCCCTGGGCATGACCGACTCCAGCTTCGCCGAACCGAGCGGCCTGTCCAACGAAAACCAGTCCTCGGCCAGGGACCTCGTCAAGTTGCTCACTGCGATTTCCGCGCAGCCGCTGATCTCGCAGTACACCGGCGAAACCAGCTACCAGGCCGCCGGCCAGACCTTCCGCAACACCAACATCCTGGTGGGCCGTCCGCAATGGGACATCCTGGTGTCCAAAACCGGCACCACGCGCGAAGCCGGCGACTGCCTGGTCATGGCGGTGAAGGTCGGCAAACGCAACCTGGCCATGGTGCTGCTCAACGCGCAGGGCACCAGCGGCTCGCGCTTCGGCGACGCGGTTCGCCTGCGGCGGGTGCTGGACAGCCGGTTCGCCTCGCGCTAGCCAACGCCATCGCGCCTGCCTGGCGCGCCGCGCCCTGTACAATACTGCCCTTTGACGTGGAACGAACGCCCGTTCCGTCCGCCCGTCGCGCCGCCCGTGCGCCCCCTTCCCCGATTATTTTTCAGCGCGCCCGGCCGGCGGGAATTCTGCCGCGTCCCTGTTGCACCATCCATGATCCGCTTCCAACAAGTTTCACTCATGCGGGGCGTCAAGCCCTTGCTCGACAAGGTCGACCTGCTGCTCAACCCCGGCGACAAGATCGGCCTGATCGGCGCCAACGGCGCCGGCAAGTCCAGCCTGTTCGGCCTCTTGCGCGGGACGCTGCACGCCGACCAGGGCGACCTCGACTACCCCTCCAGCTGGCGCATGGCCTATGTGGCGCAGGAAACGCCCGCGCTCGACCGGCCGGCCATTGAGTACGCGATCGACGGCGATGTGACCTTGCGCAAGCTGGAAGCGGAACTGGCGCAGCTCGAAGCCGAACCCGAAAGCACCGAGAACGGCCTGCGCATGGCCGACATCTATGCCGCGCTGGCCGATGCCGACGCCTACACCGTGCATTCGCGCGCCGAGCAATTGCTGACCGGCCTGGGCTTCACGCAGGCGCAGATGCACCTGCCGCTGACGAGTTTTTCTGGCGGCTGGCGCATGCGTTTGAACCTGGCGCAGGCACTGATGTGCCCTTCCGACCTGCTGCTGCTGGACGAGCCCACCAACCACCTGGACCTGGACGCCATCATCTGGCTGGAAGACTGGCTCAAGCGCTATCCGGGCACGCTTATCGTCATTTCGCACGACCGCGATTTCCTGGATGGCGTGGTCAACGTCATCGTCCATATCGATGAGCGCAAGCTCAAGCGCTATTCGGGCAACTATTCTTCCTTCGAGCGCCAGCGCGCCGCGCAGCTGGAACTGGCGCAAGGCATGATGGAAAAGCAGATGCGCCAGCGCTCGCACCTGCAGTCCTTCATCGACCGCTTCAAGGCCCAGGCCAGCAAGGCGCGCCAGGCGCAGAGCCGCATCAAGGCGCTGGCCCGCATGGAAGAAGTGGCGCCGCTGCGCGCGGCCGCCGAGTTCTCGTTCGAGTTCCGCGAGCCCTTGCGCGCGCCGAATCCGCTCTTGACCATGGACGCGGTCAGCGCCGGCTATCGCATCGCGGATGAGGAAACGGAAGTCGAATCCGACAAGATCATCGTGTCGGGCATCAATTTTTCGCTGCAGGCTGGCCAGCGCATTGGCCTCTTGGGCATCAACGGCGCGGGCAAGTCCACCTTCATCAAGACCATCGCGGGCGAACTGGCAACACTGGCCGGCGAGGCGCAGTTCAACAAGGGACTGTCGATCGGCTACTTCGCCCAGCACCAGGTGGAGATGCTGCGCCATGACGAATCGCCGCTGTGGCATATGACGAAGATCGCGCCCACCGTGCGCGAGCAGGAATTGCGCAACTTTCTGGGCAGCTTCAACTTCAACGGCAACATGGCCACCAGTTCCATCGCGCCGTTCTCCGGCGGCGAAAAGGCGCGGCTGGCGCTGGCCCTGATCGTCTGGCAACGCCCCAACCTGCTGCTGCTGGACGAACCCACCAACCATCTGGACCTGGAAACCCGCGAAGCCCTGACCACGGCGCTGGCGCAGTTCGAAGGCACGCTGATGCTGGTGTCGCACGACCGCCACCTGCTGCGCGCCACCACCGATGAATTCATCATCGTGGCCGACGGCGAGGTCAGCCCCTTCGATGGCGACCTGGACGACTACAAGGACTGGCTCTACAAGACCAAGCTGGCCGCCAAGGCTGCTTAAGGTGGTGCGCGCTGGCCCCGATGGGCCGCGCGCCACGCATCACGCCAGCGCGCTGGGATAGGGGCTGGTGTCGATGTGTTGCAGCATGCCGTAGGCCAGCCTTTCCAGCAGCCGCGCGCGATCGCCGGCATGCGCCGGCTCGTCCCACAGATTGCGCAACTCGTGCGGATCCTGCTTCAGGTCGTACAGCTCGCCCCAGCGCGCCCCATCGTAGACCGTGACGCGAAAGCCGTCCGCCAGCAAGGTGCGGCAGCGGATGCGGCTGTTGAAGCCCAGGATCACGCGCTGCCCTTCTTCCTCGATCATGAGCGCGTCGCGCACGGCCGCCTCGCGCCCGTTGATGAGTCCGACCATATCACGCCCCTGGATGCCGTTGTAGGGCTGCACGCCGGCGCGCGCCAGCACGGTGGGCGCGACGTCGATAGTGCTGAGCAAGGCGTCGCTGGCCGCGCCCGCCGTCGGCGTGGCGGCGGGATCGCGCCAGATGAATGGCACGCGGGTCAGGCCGCGGTAATGGATCGGCCCCTTCAGCATCAGTTGATGGTCGCCCAGGTAGTCGCCATGGTCGCTGGTGAAGATCACCACCGTGTTGTCGGCCAGCCCCAGCGCGTCGAGCTCGGCCAGCACCCGGCCGATCTGATTGTCGATGTTGGCGATCGAGCCGTAGTTCAGCGCCAGCGCTTCGCGCGCCTCGCGCTCGTTGCAGGAGAAGATCGCGGGCGTGTGCTTGACCGCGGTGCCGGCGTCACGCTGGGCGCGCAGCCAGGCCACGTGCGGCGGCGGGGTGCCTGCGCCGTGGAAGGACGCGGGCAGCTCCATGTCCTCGGGCTTGTGCAGGTCCCAGAAGCGTCCCGGCGGCGTGAAGGGATGGTGCGGGTCGGGGAACGAGCATTGCAGGAAGAATGGCTGGTCCGACGCCGCATAGCCGCGCAGCGCATCGATGCTGCGGTCGGCGATGTAGGCCGTGGGATACAGCTCTTCAGGCACGCGCGTGCGCCAGGCCTGGCGGATGCGCGTCAGCTCGTATTCCGGCGCGGGGATGGCATGCGCCGGACCGATCAGCGCCTCGACCTCAGGATGCACGCTTCGCAACCAGCGCCGGTAATGCCCGTGCACGTCGTCGCTGTGGTCGTCGACCAGGTCCACCTGGTCGAAGCCGTAATAGGGATAGCTCAACTCATGGTCGGCGCGTTCCAGCCACAGCTTGCGCTGCTCCTGGTCATAGCGGCCGGCGTCGGGCTCGACCGCCTCGCGCGGCAGCCTGTCCTCGGCGCGCACCGGCCAGGACGGCGGGATGTCGGTCATGTTCTGCAAGTGCACCTTGCCGACCAGCGCGGTGCCGTAGCCGGCCTCGCGCATGGCTTCGACAAAGGTACGGCTGCGCAGCGACAGCGCGATGCCGTTGTGGCGCGCGCCGTGGGCGGACGGATAGCGTCCCGTCATCAGACTGGCGCGGTTCGGCATGCAAATGGGCGTGGCCACGTGCATGTTGTCGGCGCGCCAGCCAGCTGCGGCAAGGCGGTCCAGGTTGGGCGTGCGGACCACCTGGTTGCCATAGGCGCCCAGATGGTCGGCGCGGTGCTGGTCGGTGATGAACAACAGGAAATTGACGGGTTTCGCGGCACGGCTCATTGCTTGGCCCCGGACATTTCCACTGCCGTGCGCCACGCCGGCATGTCGCGCTTGACCATGTCGCCGAACGCCTCGGGCGTCATGTAGATCGGCACCATGCCCAGGGGCTGCAGCGCCTGTTCGAACGCGCCGTCGGTGAGCACCGCCTGCAGGTCCGCGTTCAGCTTCTTCACCACGGCGGGCGGCGTGCCGGCGGGCGCGAACAGGCCGATCCACGACCGCACCGCAACGCCCGCGGCCACGTCGGAGAACAGTGGCACGTCGGGCAGCGCGGCATACTTTTCGGTATTGGCCACGCCCAGCACCTTGACCTTGCCGGACGCCAGGAAAGGAATGGCCGGCGCGATGCCGCCTATCATCAGCGGCACGTGGCCGGCGACCAGGTCGGCCATCGCCGGCGCGGCGCCCTTGTAGGGCGCATGCACCACGTCCAGGCCGGCGGCATGCTTCAACTGTTCCATCGCCAACTGGTGCACCGTGCCCAGGCCGGGCGAGCCATAGGTGTACTTGCCGGGGTTGGCCTTGATCAGCTTGACGGCCTCCGCCAGCGTCGAAGCCGGAAACTCGGCATTGGCCAGCAGCACCACCACGTTGTCCGCCACCAGGCCGACCGGAGCGAAGTCGCGCACCGGGTCGTAAGGCAGGCTGGCGTACAGCGCGCTATTGATGCCGTGCGTGTTGGTGGTGCCCATCAGCAGCGTGTAGCCGTCGGGCGCGGCGCGCGCCACCATGGATGCGGCGATATTGCCGCCCGCGCCCGGCTTGTTCTCCACCACCAGGGTGTAGCCGCGGGGTTCCAGGCGCTGCGCCAGTTGGCGCGCCAGCACGTCCACCGCGCCGCCCGGCGAGAACGGCACCACGATCTGCACCGGCCGCGCCGGATACGCATCTGCGGCAGCCGCCGTACCCGTCATGCCACAGGCCCAGCTTGCGGCCAGGGCCATCCAGAATTTCTTCATTGCTTCGTCTCCATCGCGGCGCCCTTCCCTGGCCTGGGGTGCGCCTGTCTTTCGTAGAGCGGCAAGTATGCCCAGGGCCAGGTGTCCGCGTGAAATGAAATAAACTGAACGATGCATAACCATATGAATATGAATCGCCATGCCAGAGCGCGCCAGCACCCATCTCAAGCGGCGTCATGCCGAACTGCTGGTCGCGCTGGACGACGAGCGTCATCTGGGCCGCGCCGCCGAGCGCCTGCACATGTCCCAGCCCGCCGCCTCCAAGGCGCTGGCGCAGTTGGAGGAACAGGTGGGCTATGCGCTATTCGAGCGCGGGACCCATGGCACCCTACCGACCAATGCCGGAATGGTTATGATCCGCCACGCCCGGCACAGCCTGGGCGCAGCCCAGCGGGTGGCTGCGGAATTGCGGGCCGCCGAAGAGCGCGGCGCCAGCCTGCTGCGCTTGGGCACCTTGCCCTCGGCCGCGCCCAAACTCGCGCCGCAACTGATCGCGCATCTGCTGCGCCAGTCGCCCAGGCTCGAAGTGAAATTGGTGGAAGGCGCGCTCGGCGAACTCACGGACAAGCTGGCGCGCGACGAGCTGGACATCATGCTGGGCCGTCTGGGCAGCCGCCTGCTGCCCGCGGACTGCGAGGTGATCCGCCTGCACGAAGAACCGATCCTGGTGGTGGCCCGCCCCGGCCACCCGCTGGCCGGACGCGACGCGCTGGAGGCCGCCGAACTTGCGCGCTGGCCCTGGGTGCTGCCGCTGGAAGCCACCATGATGCGCGAACGCCTGGACGAGGCTTTCGTGCACGCCGGAGCGCGCCCGCCCGACTCCAGCATCCAGTCCAACTCGCTGCTGGCCACGCTGGCGCTGCTGGACCAGGACGACCGCCTGGCGGCCCTGCCCCAGGCGATTGCGCGCTACTGCGAGAGGCAAGGCGGCGTGGCGGTGCTGCCGCTACGGCTGGAAGCCAACTTCGGCGCCATCGGCGCCGTGGTCAACCGCAATACGGCGGGTATGCCGGTGGTGCAGGCGGCGATGGAATGGCTACGCGGCTTGTCTGCTGGCGCGGGCCACGCCGAGCCGGACTAAGGCGCCTGATAACCCAGCAGCACGCTGGCGGCCTCGGCTTCGCGCCGCACCGCCTGCGCGATCGGACCGTCCGCCGCGGCGTCGAAGCCGCCTGTCGCGCCCAGCGCGGTCAACGCGGCGCAGGGCCGGCCGTTGTGGTCCAGCAGCGGCGCCGACACGGCGCTGATGCCCTTCAGATTGGTGTCGCGCACCGTGGCGCAGCCGGCGGCCAGCACCTCGCGGCGCAGGTGGCCTATCGGGTCAACGGCGTCCAGCTGCGCGCGCATATCGGCCGGCGCGCGCGCCAGTTCGGCCTCGGCAAGCGCCCGCACCCGCGCATCGTCCTGCAAAGCCAGGAACACCCGTCCGGTCGCGGACCAAAGCATGGACAGCACCGATCCCATGCGCACATTCACCGTCACCGGCAGGCCCGGCTCCTCGAAGCGCACGATGGTGGGTCCCTTGTTGCCCATGACCGCGATGAAGCAGGTCACTTCCAGGTCTTCGCGCAGGCGCACCAGGCTGGGCTCGGCCAGGCGGATGGGATCGGCCTGGCGCAGCGCGGCCAAACCCAGCAGCATCGCTTCCAGACCCAGGTAGTACTGTTGAGTGGCGGCATCCTGCGCCACCAAACCCTCTTCCATCAGGCTGACCAAGTAGCGGTGGACTTTGGCGGGGCTTTCGTCCACCTGCGCGGCCAGCAACGTAAGGCTGGCGCGTCCGCCCAGCCGGCCCAGCCCCTTGAGCACGGCCATGCCGGTTTCGGCAGCCTGCACGCGCTGGCGCCTTTCGCGCGGACGCGGCGCCTCGGCGGTCGTGGCGGGGACGGAGGAAGGAGCGGGAGTCTGTTTCATGGGCGCGATGAGGGAGCCGCCAGCCGGCTGGGGACGCAGCCCGGAGATTACCCCAATTGAATAATTACGCAATGCGTATATGATTTACGCAATTGTAATTCGGAGCGACACCATGGGCCACCCTGACACCCCCGCACCCGCCACGCCCGCCACCACCGGCGGCTGTCCCATCGACCACGCCGCGCTGACCCGGGCCCAAGCCTGTCCGGTCAGCCCGCGCGCCGCGGAATTCGATCCTTTCGGCGACGGCTACCAGCAGGACCCGCCCGAGTACGTGCGCTGGGCGCGCGAACAGGAACCCGTGTTCTACAGCCCCAAGCTGGGCTACTGGGTGGTGACGCGCTACGACGACATCAAGGCGGTGTTTCGCGACAACCACACCTACAGCCCCTCGATCGCGCTGGAAAAGATCACCCCGACCGGCCCCGAGGCCAACGCCGTGCTGGCCACCTATGGCTACGCCATGAACCGCACTCTGGTCAACGAGGACGAGCCGGCCCACATGCCGCGCCGCCGCGTGCTGATGGATCCCTTCACGCCGGACGAACTCAAGCACCACGAACCCATGGTGCGGCGCCTGACGCGCGAGTACGTGGACCGCTTCATCGACGACGGCCGCGCTGACCTGGTGGACCAGATGCTGTGGGAAGTGCCGCTGACGGTGGCCCTGCACTTCCTGGGCGTGCCCGAGGAAGACATGGACGTGCTGCGCAAATACTCCATTGCGCACACCGTCAACACCTGGGGCCGGCCCAAGCCCGAGGAACAGGTTGAGGTCGCGCACGCGGTGGGCAATTTCTGGCAATTGGCGGGCAAGATCCTGGACAAGATGCGCCAGGATCCCGATGCGCCGGGCTGGATGCAGTACGGCATCCGCAAGCAGAAGGACCATCCCGAGGTCGTCACGGACTCGTACCTGCATTCCATGATGATGGCCGGCATCGTCGCAGCCCACGAAACCACCGCCAACGCTTCCGCCAACGCCATCAAGCTGCTGCTGCAGCATCCCGACGCCTGGCGCGAACTGTGCGAAGACCCCGGGCTGCTGCCCAACGCGGTCGAGGAATGCCTGCGCCACAATGGCTCGGTCGCGGCCTGGCGCCGCCTGGCCACGCGCGACACCGAGATCGCCGGGGTGGCGATCCCTGCGGGCGCCAAGCTGCTGATCGTGTCCTCGTCCGCCAACCACGACGAGCGCCATTTCGCCGACGCCGACTTCTTCGACATCCGCCGCGACAACGCCAGCGACCAGCTGACCTTCGGCTATGGCGCGCACCAGTGCATGGGCAAGAACCTGGCGCGCATGGAGATGCAGATCTTCCTGGAAGAACTGACTCGCCGCCTGCCGCACATGCGCCTGGCGCAGCAGCAGTTCACCTACGTGCCCAACACCTCGTTCCGAGGCCCGGAGCATCTGTGGGTGGAATGGAACCCGGCCGACAACCCCGAGCGCCGCGATCCCGCCCTGCTAGACCAAGCGCAGCCGGTGCGCATCGGCGAACCCTCCACCCATGCCATCAGCCGCAAGCTGGTGGTGACCCAGGTCACGGCCGCAGCCGACGGCATCGCGCGCATCCGGCTGGAATCGCCCGACGGCAAGCCGCTGCCGCGCTGGACGCCGGGCTCGCACATCGATGTGGAATGCGGCGATACCGGCCTGTCGCGCCAGTACTCGCTTTGCGGCGATCCGGCGGCCGCCCATGCGCTGGAGATCGCCGTGCTCAAGGAAACGGCGGGCCGCGGCGGCTCGGCCTGGATCCATCAGCACCTGCGCGCGGGCAGCATCGTGCGCGCGCGCGGTCCGCGCAATCATTTCCGCCTGGATGAAAGCGCCAAGCGCCTGATCCTCATCGCCGGCGGCATCGGCATCACGCCCATCAGCGCCATGGCGCGCCGCGCGCGTGAATTGGGCATGGCCTACGAACTGCATTACAGCGGCCGCTCGCGCGCCTGCATGGCCCTGCTGGACGAGCTGCGGCAACTGCATGGCGAGCGCCTGCACCTGCATATCAGCGGCGAAGGCAGCCGCAACGACTTCGCCGCCCTGCTGTCCCGCCCCGAAGCCGGCACGCAGATCTACGCCTGCGGCCCCGA
Source organism: Achromobacter sp. SD115 (assembly GCF_017355315.1). Taxonomy (NCBI): domain Bacteria; kingdom Pseudomonadati; phylum Pseudomonadota; class Betaproteobacteria; order Burkholderiales; family Alcaligenaceae; genus Achromobacter; species Achromobacter sp. SD115. The sequence goes on from NZ_JADIJM010000002.1 coordinate 291,304, forward strand.
ACGCATGCTGGACGCCTTGCAGGCCGCATGCAGCGCCTGGCCCGAGGACAGCCTGCGCGTCGAGCATTTCCATTCCACGCTAGCCACGCTGGACCCGTCCAAGGAGCATGCCTTCGAGGCCGAGTTGAAGGACTCGGGCATCGTGCTGCAGGTGCCCGCCGGCCAGACGCTGCTGAGCGCGCTGCGCGGCGCCAACATCGACGTGCAGAGCGATTGCGAGGAAGGACTCTGCGGCTCCTGCGAGGTGCGCGTGCTGGGCGGTGCGGTCGACCACCGCGACGTGGTGCTGACCCGCGCCGAGCGCGAGGCCGGCACCCGCATGATGGCCTGCTGCTCGCGCGCCCAGGGCGCACGCATCGTGCTGGAGCTGTAGCGGCCGGCATGCATGCGGCGCCGGGTCCTTGCGCCCGACGCCGCATGCGCGCATCCATATGCCTGAAGTGCGCCTGAAAGCGGTAGAATTCACCCTCTGCTCATCACCACGCCGTCCCGCTGCAACGCGGGACGACGTTTTTTGACGCGGCCAGTCCCGGGCCTGCAGGCGGGCCCCCAGCGGGGCTTGCCCATGCCGCGGCCAGCCGCGGGGTCATTTCTCAGCGCTCCTAGATGTCGATCAAAGACCAACTTTTCCTCGCCAGCCAGTATCTCGCCCCCCACCACCTGGTGTCGCGGCTCTTCGGGTACGCCTCCGACTGCCGGGAACCGGCGGTCAAGAACTGGATGATCTCGCGCTTTGTCCGCCGCTATGGCGTGGACATGCGCGAAGCGCTGCAGGAAGAGCCGCTGGCCTACGATTGCTTCAACGACTTCTTCACGCGCGCGCTCAAGGAAGACGCGCGGCCGCTGGACGACGAACCGGGTTCGGTGGTCTGTCCCGCCGACGGCGCCATCAGCCAGATGGGCGCGATCGAGCACGGCCGCATCTTCCAGGCCAAGGGCCACAACTACGGCGTGGCCGACCTGCTGGGCGGCGACGCCGAGCGCGCGGCGCCGTTCCAGGGCGGCCAATTCGCCACCATCTATCTGTCGCCCAAGGACTATCACCGCGTGCACATGCCGGTTGCCGGCACCCTGCGCGAAATGATCCACGTGCCGGGCCGCCTGTTCTCGGTCAACCCGCTGACCGCGCGCAACGTGCCGCGCCTGTTCGCGCGCAACGAACGCGTGGTCTGCATCTTCGACACCGAGCACGGCCCGATGGCCCTGGTGCTGGTGGGCGCGATGATCGTCGCTTCCATCGAGACCGTATGGGCCGGCCTGGTCACGCCGCACAAGCGCCGCGTGAAATCCACCCGCTATGACGACGCGGCGCGCGCCCCGATCCATCTTGCCAAGGGCGCGGAAATGGGCCGTTTCAAGCTGGGCTCCACCGCCATCGTGCTGTTCGGCCCCAACCAGATCCGCTGGGCCGACACGCCCTCCGTGCTGGGTCCGGTGCGCATGGGCGAGCTGATGGCGCTGCCTGCGTAGTATTCCGCCGCAACTTCTTCGATTGAATCGAATTTGGATGTCTGGTTTTATTCGCTTTATGCGATGAATCGACGTTGCTAGATTACGGGCTTTTGCCGGCCCGCCATGACATCCATCATCTCGACCACTGCCAGCCCCCGCGCCGCCTCGGCCGACCGCCCCTTGCCGCGCGCGCTGGCGCGCATGCTGTCGCTGGACGATTTCGAGGCCGCCGCCAAACGGCGCCTGCCGCGCCCGATATTCGGCTACGTCGCGGGCGCGGCCGAAGACAACCAGTCCCTGCGCGGCAACCGCAGCGCCTTTGCGCAATACTCGTTTTCGCCGCGCGTGCTGGTGGACGTATCGCGCCGCACCCAGCAGACCGAGATCTTCGGCCGCCGCTATGCCTCGCCCTTCGGCATCGCCCCCATGGGCATCAGCGCGCTGTCGGCCTACCGCGGCGACATCGTGCTGGCGCGCGCCGCCCGTGAACAGGGCATACCCGCCATCCTCAGCGGCACCTCGCTGATTCCGATGGAAGACGTTATCCGCGCAGCGCCCGGCACCTGGTTCCAAGCTTATCTGCCCGGCGACCCGCAGCGCATCGACGCCCTGGTCGAACGCGCCCGCCGCGCCGGCTTCGAAACGCTGGTGCTGACGGTGGACATTCCCGTGTCGGCCAACCGCGAGAACAATGTGCGTACCGGGTTCTCGACCCCGCTCAAGCCCAGCCTGCGCCTGGCCTGGGACGGTTTGACGCGGCCGCGCTGGCTGGCCGGCACGTTCATGCGCACGCTACTGTCTCACGGCATGCCGCATTTCGAGAACTCCTTCGCCACGCGCGGCGCGCCGATAGTGTCGGCGTCGGTGCTGCGCGACTTCAGCGCGCGCGACCACCTCAGCTGGGAGCACGTGGCGCGCATCCGCCGCCAATGGCCGGGCACGCTCATCATCAAGGGCATCCTGCATCCGCGGGACGCGGCGCTGGCGCGGCAGCACGGGGCCGACGGCATCATCGTGTCCAACCATGGCGGCCGCCAGCTGGACGGCGCGGTCTCGCCGCTGCGCGCCCTGCCCGGCGTAGTTGCGGCGGCGGGCGGCATGACCGTGATGATGGACAGCGGGGTGCGCCGTGGCAGCGACGTGCTCAAGGCGCTGGCGCTGGGCGCGAGCTTCGTCTTCCTCGGGCGGCCCTTCAATTACGCAGCCGCGGTAGGCGGCGAAGCCGGGGTGTCGCACGCCATCGGCCTGCTGCGCGCCGAGGTCGATCGCAACATGGCGATGCTGGGCATTAACCACGTGAGGGAGATGCAGGCGGATTTGCTGGTGCGCGAAACCATGCCCGCAAGTTGATGCGGCATCCGACCCAGGGCATGGCCACAATAAAAGGAATCTTGCGCAGGCTCTGGCCTCGCGCGCGGCCGGCATAGAATGGCGTTTCCCTTGCTACGCGCGCCGCTGCTCCCCGCCCGGCGCGCCCCAGAGCCGCCGTGTCCCTACGCCAATCCTCATTCTTCCTGCGCTTCCTGACCCTGGGCGCCCTGGCTCACGTCTACGTGGGCGCCCGCCTGATCCCCGACGCCGCGCTGGGTGGCGCGGGTACCGCCGCCGCCATACTTGCCCTCCTGCTGTCCTGCATCCTGATTCCGCTGGGCATGCTGGGGCGTTCGTCCGTGCATCCGCCCTGGGGCGACCGCATCGCCTGGGTCGGGCTGTTCGCCATGGGCCTGTTCTCGTCGCTATTCGTGCTGACCGTGCTGCGCGATGCGCTGCTGCTGGTAACCTGGCTGGCGAACCTGATCATCGGCGCCGACCTGCCCTGGACCACGCTGCGTTGGGTCAGCGCCTGGGCCGTGCCCGTACTGGCCCTCGCCGGCACCTTGATCGGCCTGTACAACGCCCGCAAACGGGCGCGTATCGTCGACGTGGACGTGCCTATCGCCGGGCTGGCGCCCGACCTGGACGGCTTCACCATCGTGCAGATCAGCGATATCCACGTCGGCCCGACCATCAAGAAACGCTACGTGCAGGCCATTGTCGACGCCGTCAATGAGCAACTGCCGGACATGGTCGCCATCACCGGCGACGTGGTCGACGGCAGCGTCGAACAGCTTGCAGCCCAGGCCAGTCCGCTGGGCCAGCTGCGGGCGACCCACGGCGTGTACCTGGTCACCGGCAATCATGAATATTATTCGGGCGCCACGCCCTGGATCGCCGAATTCCGCCGCATGGGACTGCGCGTGCTGATGAATGAACACGTAGTCATCCACCCTGCCGGCCTGCCCGTGGTGGTGGCCGGCATTACCGACTACAGCGCCGGTTCCTTCGACCCGCAGCAGCGCAGCAACCCCAAGGCCGCGCTGGCCGGCGCGCCCGCCGACGCGCTGCCCAGGATCCTGCTGGCGCACCAACCCCGCAGCGCGGCGGCGGCCGAGCCGCTGGGCTATACCCTGCAACTGTCCGGCCATACCCATGGCGGGCAGTTCTTTCCCTGGGGTTTCTTCGTACGGTTCCAGCAGCCCTACACGGCGGGCCTGCATCGCCTGGGCAAGATGTGGATCTACATCAGCCGCGGCACCGGCTACTGGGGACCGCCCAAGCGCCTGGGCGCCCCGTCCGAGATCACGCGGCTGCGCCTGCGCGCGGCTCGCGCCGGCTGAACGGCGCGCTTCAGCCGTTGTCCGGCAAGGGTCCGCGCTCCAGATAGCTGGTCAGCGCGATGTCGCTGGTGGTGTTGGTGATGCCGTCGATCTGATGGATGCGCGCCAGCAGCAGTTCCAGCGCCTGCGTGTCGCGCACACGCACTTTCAACAGCATCGCGCTCTTGCCGGTGATGGTGTGGATCTCTTCCACCTCGGTCAGCTCGGCCAGCCCCAGCACCTGCTGCGTGATGGTCCAGTTGTTGGTGTCCACGTGCACGAAGGCCAGCAGCGGCCGGCCTATGCGGGCGCCGTCCAGCTTGGCGGCGATGCCCTTGATCAGGCCGTCGCGCTTAAGGCGCTTGACCCGTTCATGCACAGCCGGGGCGGAAAGGTTCAGCAATTTGCCCAGTTCGGCGTAGCTGGGGGAGGCGTCGTCGGCCAGCAGCGTTAACAGCTTTCGGTCGCGGTCATCAAGATCAGGCATTGGAATCAGGTTCTGCCGAACGGCATTCGAACTTTTATGGAATAAGGAAATATACGCGTTAACCCTTATTTTATTCCAATAAAATTTGGCGATGCAGAACCGTAGCACCCGCCAGGCCTCTCCCGTCCCCGCCTTGATGTTCGCCGTCAGCGTCGTAGGCTCCAACGGTCTGGCGCTCAGCCCTATCCTGAGCGACGTGGCGCGCTCCTTTTCCACCTCGCCGCTGACCATCAGCACCGCCATTTCCGCCTACGGCGCGGCCACCGCCGCCAGCGCCTTCTTCCTGGCCGCCCGCATCGACCGCATCGGCATCCGCCGCTCGCTCCTGGGCGCGATGACCGTGCTGATCGCCGCCTTGATCCTGTCCGCCTGCGCGCCGCACTGGATCGTGCTGACGCTGGCGCAAGCCCTGGCAGGCGCCGCGGCGGGCGTCATCCTGCCTGCAGCCTATGGATCCGCCTCGCTGATCGCCCAGCCCGGCCAGGAAGCCCGCACGCTGGGCCGCGTCATCGCGGGCTGGTCCGTGTCGCTGGTGGCGGGCGTGCCGTTGTCCGCCCTGATCTCCGATGCCGTGGGCTGGCGTGCGACCTACGGCACGCTGGCGCTATGCGCGGCGATCGCCGTGCTGGGGTTGCGCAAGCTGCCGGAACGCCGCGCGGACAATCCAGCCCCTTTGCGGTTGTCGCGCCTGCTGGCGCCGCTGTCCTACCGCGACGTGCCCGCCTTGCTGCTGGGCTGTCTGGCGTTCTCGTCGGCCTTCTATGGCGTGTACGCCTTCCTGGCCGACCACGTGCGCGGCCTGCTGGGGCTGAGCGCCGGGCAAGTGGGCTTCATCGCCTTTGCCTACGGCGCCGGGTTCCTGCTGGCCGGCGTGGCCGGCGCGCCGCTGATCGAACGGCTGGGACCGCGCCGCGCCCTGCCGCTGGCGCTGGGCGTCATCGCGCTGGTGTACCTGGGACTGCTGCCGGCCGCCCATGCGCTGGCCGCGGTACTTGCCATCGCCACGCTATGGGGCGCGGCCTCGCAGCTGAGCCTGAACCTGCTGGTGCTGCTGCTGTCGCGCGCCCGGCCCGAAGAGCGCGGCGCGGTACTCGGTCTGAACACCTGCACCACCTACCTGGGCGCCAGCGTGGGCACTGCCATCGCCGGCACCCTGTATGCCCATGCCGGCTTCGAAGCGCTGGGATTGGCCGCAGCTTGCGCCCTGGCTGCCGCCGCGCTAGGCCTGCATTGGCGCCTGAACGGCCGGCGCGCGGCACGCGGCCAGGCTGCTGCCTGAGCCGGCACCGCTATCGCCGGATCGCCGCTCAGCTCCGGTATTCCACCGCGCAGTCCCGGCCCGACCGCTTGGCCTGATAGAGCGCGAAGTCGGCGCGGCGCAGCACATCCGACGCCGTGGCATCGCCGGGTAGAAAGCCGGCGATGCCGCCGCTGACCGACAGCGTCACCACCGCTCCGTCTATGTCCGCCGGATGCTGCCGCAGGCTGGCGCGCAAGCGTTCGCAGATCGCGCGCGCCACCGCCGCGTCCGCATCGGCCAGCAGCACCAAAAACTCCTCGCCGCCCAGCCGGCCGATCGAATCGCCCTCGCGCAGACAGGTGCGCAGCTGATCGCAGAAATGCCGCAGCGCGACGTCTCCGCCCAGATGGCCATAGCGGTCGTTGACCTGCTTGAAGTAGTCCAGGTCCAGCATCAGCGCCGTGGTCGGTCCGCCCTCCCCGTGCCGGCCGCCGGCCAGCCGGTCTTCCATGCGCTTGAGGATTTCGGCGCGGTTCCAGCAGCCGGTCAGGCTGTCCACTCTGGCCATCCGCGCCAGCGCCGCTTCGGCGCGCCGGCTTTCGGTGACGTCCATGCCCAGGTTGACCACTTTGCCGTCGGGCAACCTGACGTTGGACCACAGCACCGACAACAGCTCGCCGTCGCGCGTGCGCGGCTGCCATTCGCGGAAAGAGCGGTCGGGCCGCGCGACCACGCTGTCCATCGCGCGGTCCCGGACCGACGGGTCGGGATAGAACAGCGCGAACGGGTCCGGGCTCTGCTTGATCTCGGCTTCTGACCAGCCGAAGCGGCGCGCGCAGGCGTCGTTCCACAAGGTACAGCGGCCGTCCGCATCGAAGGCGTTGATCAACACCGGCGCCGTCCTGAACAGCGCGCCGAACTGCACAATGACTTCGTTGAGCCGCGCCAGTTCGCGATCGCGGGCAGCCACACCCAGCACGGCGTGCTGCGCATACGCGGCCAGGATATCTTGCGCATTGGCATAGGCGGACACGTCTGCCAGCGCCCGCCTGAACGCAAAAACGATGCGGCCGCAGGCCACCGCATTGGCGTCGTAAAGGGTGCGCACCACACAGGCCTGCACGCCGGCCTCGCTCAACCAAGGCTCGTCTTGCGGCATGCCGTCCAGGCAGGCGTAGGCCGCGCGATCCGCCAACAAGGCATGCAACGCCTCGTCTGCGCCCGCAAGATCCGCGGCAATGCCCTCGCGGCAACTGGCGCTGGCGATCAGCCCTGCGGCGTCATCGGCTTGATCCAGCCGGACCCAGGCGTAATCCGTGCCCATGTCCTGCACGGCGCGCCCGGCCAGCGTCTGGAAAAAACTGTCTTGGCCCGCCGCCAGAATTGCGCTGGCGGCCGCCAGGATGCGGCCATTTTGCGCGGCCAGAACCTGGGCATGGGCAACATCATCAGACGATGGAATACGCATGGCTCTGCTATCGAGGGGAGGACGGCGTGGCCCTCCGGATAGCGACCATCGTGGCGACTACAGGCCGGGGGGGTAAAAATTGGGGCCAGTATACGAGTAATCCCTGAGCCCAATTGGCAAGAATCGTCAACGCCCCCTCGGCCAGGCCCCTGCGCGCTACCAGGGAAAGTCGATCAGATCGCCGTACAAGCTGCGCAGCTTGGCCTTCACTTCGGCCGAATTCTGATAGATCGAAATGAACTTCAGGAGCCGCGGGTCCTGCGCGCCGGCCGGCGTGGCCACCCAGCGGATGGCATAGCGCCGCACACTGGCCGGATCGGTGTTATCGAAGGCCAGGCCGTCCTTTTCATTCAAGCCGGCCTGCTTGGCGAAGGTGGTGTACGTGACGGAGGCGGTCACGTCGTCGAAGGTGCGCGCGGACTGCGAGCCTTCGATCGGCACGAATTTCAGCTTCTTCGGATTCGACACCACGTCCTCCAAGGAGGCCTGATGCGCCACGCCGGGCTTGAGCTTGATCAGGCCGATGGATTCCAGCAGCAACAGCGCGCGGCCCGTGTTGACCGGGTCGTTCGGCACCGCGATGGTCGCGCCTTCAGGCACCGCATCTCCCTTCTTCAGCTTCTTGGAAAACAGGCCGATGGTGGTGGAATAGCCGTAGGCGATGGGCTTCAGGTTGGCGCCGCGGCGCTGATTGAACAGTTCCAGGAAAGGTTCGTGCTGGAAGAAGTTAGCGTCCACCGAGCCATCCGCCACCGCGATGTTGGGCAGCACCCAGTCGTTGAATTCCACCAGCTTGACGTCCAACCCCTCCTTTTTGGCCTGGGCGATGGCAAGTTCGGTAGCGGCGTTCGCGACACTCGGAATCACGCCGATGCGCAGCGGCTTGTCCTGCGCCATGGCGTTGCTTGCGCAAGCCAGGACCAGCCCGGCGGCCGCGGCGCAGCGGGTAAATTTCAGAAGCAGTTGATGCAGGAACATAAGGACCATCCAGATATGAAAAACAGGGCATTGCCCGGCACAAGCGCTATTGTGCAGCAGCCTGCTGCGGCCGCCCGCAATGCCCTTTTGTCACGCAATGGCAATGCCGCGGAGCCGCTGACGGCGCTAAGATGGCTGCAATACCTCCTCGGGAGACGCTCATGAGCGCGGTATTGAACACCCCACCGGGCGCACAGTCCGCCGCCAGCCACCGCGACCGCGTGGAAGACCAGCTCGGCGCGCACAACTACCATCCCCTTGACGTGGTCATCGCGCGCGGCAGCGGCGTCTGGCTCTACGACGTGGACGGCCGCAAGTACCTGGATTGCCTGTCGGCCTATTCGGCCGTGAACCAGGGCCATTGCCACCCCGCCATCCTCGCCGCCATGAACGAGCAGGCGCAGAAGCTCACGCTGACCTCGCGCGCCTTCCGCCACGACCAGATGGCGCCGTTCTACGAAGACCTGGCGCGCCTGACCGGGGCCCACAAGATCCTGCCGATGAACAGCGGCGCGGAAGCCGTGGAAACCGCCATCAAGGCAGTGCGCAAATGGGGCTACGAAGTGCGCGGCGTGCCCGAGAACCAGGCCGAGATCATCGTCTGCGCCAACAACTTCCATGGCCGCACGCTAGGCATCGTGGGCTTCTCGACCGATCCCGACGCCTACGGCCACTACGGCCCCTTCGCGCCCGGCTTCAAGGTCGTGCCCTTCGGCGACTACGATGCCTTCGACGCCGCCATCACGCCCAATACGGTGGCCTTCCTGGTCGAACCCATACAGGGCGAAGCCGGCGTGGTCCTGCCGCCCGCGGGCTATTTCACCCGGGTCCGCCAACGCTGCACCGAAAGCGGCATCACGCTGATCCTGGACGAGATCCAGACCGGCCTGGGCCGCACCGGCAAGCTGCTGGCCGAAGAACATGAAGGCATCGAGGCCGACGTGACGCTGATCGGCAAGGCGCTGTCGGGCGGCTTCTATCCGGTGTCCGCCGTGCTGTCCAACGCCGACGTGCTGGGCGTATTCCAGCCGGGCCAGCACGGCAGCACTTTTGGCGGCAATCCGCTGGCCTGCGCCATCGCGCGCGCCGCGCTGCGCGTGCTGACCGAGGAAGGCATGATAGAAAACGCCGCCGCCATGGGCGCGTACTTCCTGGAGCGCCTGCGCACCCTGCCCGGCCCGGTGCGGGAAGTGCGCGGACGCGGCCTGATGCTGGCCGTGGAACTGGAGTCCGACGCCGGCGGCGCGCGCCTGTGGTGCGAGCGCCTGCAGGCACGCGGCATGCTGGTCAAGGACACCCACGGCCACACGCTGCGCCTGTCGCCGCCCCTGATCGTGACGCGCGAGCAGATCGACTGGGCTTGCGATCAGTTGAGCGCGGTACTATCCGCCACTTGATGCACCCCACCGGAGCCCGCGACTTGCAGAACACCGCCAACCTGCCCCACCACATCACCCTGATCGGCGCGCCCACCGACATCGGCGCCGGCGCGCGCGGCGCCTCCATGGGACCCGAAGCCCTGCGCGTGGCGGACCTGGGTCCGGTCATCGAGGCCCAGGGCTTTCAGGTCACCGACCGCGGCAACCTCTACGGACCCGCCAATCCCTGGCTGCCGCCGGTGGATGGCTACCGCCATCTGGACGAAGTGGCCGCGTGGAACCGCGCGGTGCACGACGCCGTCCACGAGGAGCTGAGCCAGGGCCGCCTGCCCATCCTGCTGGGCGGCGACCACTGCCTGGGCATAGGCTCCATCAGCGCGGTGGCGCGCCACTGCCGCGCGACGGGCAAGAAGCTGCGCGTGCTGTGGCTGGACGCCCATGCCGACTTCAACACCAACGCGCTCACGCCCACCGGCAACATCCACGGCATGCCGGTGGCCTGCCTGTGCGGCTACGGCCCGGCGCAAATCACCGGCCTGTCCGGCCAGACGCCCGACATCGAACCCGGCTGGGTGCGGCAGATCGGCATACGCAGCGTGGACCAGGGCGAAAAGCGCCTGGTCCATGAAGCCGGCCTGGAAGTCTTCGACATGCGCTACCTGGACGAGATGGGCATGCGCGCCACCATGGAAGCGGCCCTGGCGGGGCTGGACGCCGACACGCATCTGCACGTGAGCTTCGACGTGGATTTCCTGGACCCGGAAATCGCCCCCGGCGTAGGCACCACCGTGGCGGGCGGCCCCACCTACCGCGAAGCCCAGCTCTGCATGGAAATGATCGCCGACACCGGCCTGATGCGCTCGCTGGACGTGGTGGAACTGAACCCGGCCTTCGACGTGCGCAACAAGACCGCGGAACTGGCGGTGGACCTGATCGAAAGCCTGTTCGGCAAGTCCACCCTGATGCGCCGCGGCTCCTGAGCCGGCCTGCAGCCTGCGCCATGCGGCGGCAGCCATGCGCGGGTCCGGGCCGCACATGGCGCGTGACCTGCGCGCGCTCCGCCTGACGCCCATATTGCGGCGCCCCCCTTCGCCCCCCCCGCCAGTCCCGCGGATCGGCCGCGGCCTGGGAAATCCCCTCTGTTGACTTTTCACATGTGCGAATCTAAGTTCTTGCACAGGAATTTTCTTTCACTATTGTGAATTAATTTTCAGCCAGGTGGAGAACTGGCGCCCCGCAAGCGGATACACGGCATCAAACGAAAAACCGATAAATCGGCCCGACCGGGCCGGGAGGCAAGCAGATGCGTATCAAACCCCTGTTGGCGGCGCTGGCCGCCTCGCTGGCCGCCTGTGCGGCCCAAGCCCAATCCGACGTGGTGCGCCTGGGCGTGTCCAACGACCGCTCCGGCATCTATTCGGACCTGGGCGGCCTGGGCTCGGAAATGGCGGTCCGCATGGCGGTCGAGGACTTCGGCGGCAAGGTGGCAGGCAAGACGGTCGAGGTCATCGGCGCGGACAACCAGAACAAGGCGGACGTGGCCTCGGCCCTGGTGCGCCGCTGGTTCGACACGCAGGGCCTGGTGGCCGTGGTGGACGGCGGCGCCAGCTCCGCGGGCCTCGCCGCGCAAGGCGTGGCGCGGGAAAAAGGCGGCACCGCCCTCATCAGCGGCGGCTTCGCCGGCGACTTCAGCGGCAAGCAATGCAGCAACCTCAGCACGCAGTGGGCGCCCGATACCTATGCCCTGGCCAACGCCGTGGTCAAGAGCGTGGTCGAGGGTGGCGGCAAATCCTGGTACTTCATCACCACCGACTACGTGTTCGGCAAGTCGCTGGAAGCGAACGCCTCGCGCTTCGTCGACGCGGCGGGCGGCAAGGTACTGGGCAGCACGCGTCATCCCCTGGGCGCCATGGACTTCGCCTCGTTCCTGGTGCAGGCGCAATCGTCCAAGGCCGATGTGGTGGGCCTGGCCAGCGCCGGCGGCGATCTGGTCAACCTGATCAAACAGGCCCAGGAGTTCGGCCTGACCGGCGGCAAGCAGCGCATGCTGACCTTCCTGACCTTCATCAACGACGTGCAGGCGATGGGCCTGCCAGTGGCGCAAGGGCTGACCTTCCCCACCGGCTTCTACTGGGACGCCGACGCAGACACCCGCGCCTGGACCCAGCGCTGGCAGAAGAAGATGGGCGTGACGCGCGCGCCGTCCATCGTGCAGGCGTTGAGCTACGTCGCCACCACGCACTACCTGCAGGCCGCCCAGGCCGCCGGTTCCTTCGACGGCGCCACCGTCAACCAGAAGATGCGCGAGTTGCCCATCACCACCAAACTGATCAAGAATGCCCGGGTGCGCCCCGAAGACGGCCGCGTCATCATGGATCTGTATCTGGTCGAAGTGAAGAAACCCGCCGAATCCAAATATCCCGGCGACTTCTACCGCATCCTGTCCACGGTGCCAGGCGAAAAGGTCTTCGTGTCCCTGGCGGACAGTGAATGCCCGAGCGTGAAGAAATAGCGTTGCCGCGCCGCGCCCGCCTTGCGGGCCGGCCGTTAAAAACACCCAGGAGGAGACATCCCATGAAGTGCTATTGCGTCGTGAACTTCCGCGAACCCCTGCAGGAAATGAACCCGCCCACCCCGACGCCGCAGGGGTCGCAGGTGCTGCTGAAGGTACGCGCAGCGGGCGTTTGCCACAGCGATATCCACTTGTGGGAAGGCGGCTACGACCTGGGCCAGGGCCGCACGCTGTCACTGAAGGACCGCGGCGTCTCGCTGCCCCTGACCATGGGCCACGAAACCGTGGGCGCCGTGGTCGCCGCCGGCCCCGACACCCAGGGGCTGGCTTCCGACCGCAACTATCTGGTCTATCCCTGGATCGGCTGCGGCAACTGCCCGCCTTGCCTGGCCGGCATGGAAAACCATTGCTCCGCGCCCGCCTGCCTGGGCGTGCACCGCGCCGGCGGCTACGCCGACCACATCCTGGTGCCGCACCCGCGCTACCTGATCGACATCGGCGACCTCGATCCCGCGCAGATCGCCCCCTATGCCTGCTCCGGGCTGACCACCTATTCGGCGCTGAAGAAGATCGGCGCCGACGTGTACCGCGCACACCCCGTGGTCATCTTCGGCGCCGGCGGCCTGGGCCTGATGAGCCTGACGCTGATCAAGGCCCTGGGCGGCGCGGGCGCCATCGTGGTCGACATCGACCCCGCCAAGCGCCAGGCCGCGCTGGAAGCCGGCGCCCTGGCCGCCATCGACGGCGCGGCCCCGGATGCCGCGCAGCAGATTATCAAGGCGGCCGGCGGCAAGCCCGTGCAAGCCGCCATCGATCTGGTCGGCGCGCCCGCGACCACCTCGCTGGCCTTCGACTTCCTGACCAAGGGTGGCAAGCTGATCATCGTGGGCTTGTTCGGCGGCGCCTCGTCCTGGCCGATCGCGCTGATCCCCATGAAGGCCCTGTCCATCGTCGGCAGCTACGTCGGCAACCTGGCCGAGCTGCAGGAACTGATGGAACTGGTGCGGGCCGGCAAGGTGCCGCCCATGCCGGTGCACCGCCATGCGCTGGCCGAAGCCGACAGCGTGCTGGCGTCGCTGCGGGCCGGCAAGGTGGTGGGCCGCGCGGTGCTGACGAACTGAACTAGACGGGCCGCAGGCGCGGATCGTAGATGAAGCGGTCGCGCCGCACCACCACGATATGCTCGGCGTCGGGGTGCGCCGGATTGATCAGGAAATTGCAATCCGGCACACCCCGATAGGGCACGATGGCGCTGGGCAGTTCCAGCAGCGCCGACACGCCGGACTGCACCCAGTTATCGCCCACGGCCTGCGAGGCCTCGGCGAAAGGCACCGCGTCCCAGAACGGATAATCCTCTTGCAGCTGCGTCAGGCTGAGCGTCTGGCGGGCTTCATGCACGGCGCGCGGCACGGCCAGTTCGATCAGATAGCGGTTGGCCTGCTCGGACGCGCGCGCCGCGAAGTGCACCACGGTTTCCAGTACCGCCAACGCCACGCTGGCCGAGGCATAGACCACGGGGGTGCCCGGGCTGTTGTAGCGCCCGCCAACGGCCGCGGCCCCCGCCCCGCTCACATCGTCGGCGCGGTACTTGCCTGCGGTCGTGCCGATGCGCCAGATCGAAACGCTGTCATCGCTCATGCGTAGACGCCTGCCGCAGCGCGCGCCAGCGTGTCCTCGACGATGCGGCTGCTAGCGTCGGAGGTCAGCAGCGACAGCGGTTTGACGTTGCCCAGCGCGGGCACCGGCGTGTTCAACCAGGCCACCGCCTCTTCGTCGCTGCCCAGCACCTGGCGCGCCACCCGCGCCACCCGTGCCACGCGCGCCAGACGGTCGGATTCGCCCAGGGGCAGCATCAGGCCTTCGCGGCTCCAGCGCGACAGCGAGGCCGCCTTGACCTCGGTGATAGCCATGATCTCGGACTTGGGCACCTGCAGGTAGTCGGCCGCATCATCCACCATCTGTGCGGGCAAGCCGCGGCGCACGTCGCGCGCCATGTCGACCAGGGGGCTGTCGACCAGACCGCGGAACAACTGTTTGGCACGCGCGGCGGCATGGCGCGGCGGACGTTTGGCGGTGTTTTTTTCGAGGGCGGCTACGCTCATGACCTGGCTCCTGCAAGTTGGGGCGCCACGGTTGCGGGCGCACCAGAAAATTCCAAATTGAATTCATGATATCTCATTTGGAATTCCCATCACAAGACCCGTCCCCATGCACGCCCTGCCCCGGGGCAGGCCTGGATTTGGGCATATCATAGGCGGCTGTAACACGATTAATCAGACACTAATAAGGACTGGCGATGACGGACCGGCAGCTGACGATACTCGCGGCGTTGAATCTCATGGTGGCGGTGGGCGCCGGGGCGTTTGGCGCCCATGGCCTCAAGCGCATGCTCACGCCGGAACTGCTGTCCGTCTGGCAGACCGGCGTGCTGTATCACCTGATCCACGCGCTGGGCCTGTTCGTGGTCGCGCTGCTGGGCGCCCGCTACGGCTCGCCCCTGCTGTCCGCGGCGGGCGTGGTCATGTTCGTCGGCATTGTGCTGTTCAGCGGCAGCCTGTACGTGCTGTCCCTGACGGGCACGCACTGGCTGGGCGCGGTCACGCCTTTCGGCGGCGTCGCCTTCCTGGCGTCCTGGGGCATGGTCGCGCTGGCGGCCTATCGCGCCCAAGGCTGAATTCCCTCCTCTTTTCCTTTTCAGGCGGCCGGAACCGCCCACCCTCCCAGGCTGTAGATGTCCACTTCTTCCGTACTGCCCGCCCCCCAGACCCAATCCGCCGCAGCAGGCATTGCCTGTGTGGTGGGCGGCATTTTCTTTCTGACCCTGAGCGACGCCAATGCCAAATGGCTGGGCGCCCACTACAACCCGCTGCAGATCCTGTTCCTGCGCGCGCTCATCGCCCTGCCTTTCGTCGCCGCGCTGGCGCTATGGCTGGGTGGGCGCCGGGTCTTGCGCACCGCCCATCCCGGGCTGCACCTGACGCGCGGCGCCATCAACGTGGTGTCGGCCTATTGCTTCTATCTGGGGCTGCGCACGCTGCCGCTGGCCGAGGCCACCGCCATCGCCTTCGCCGCGCCGCTGTTCGTGACGGCGCTGTCGGTGCTGGTTCTGAAGGAGCGCGTGGACGGCAAGCGCTGGCTGGCCGTGCTGGCCGGTTTTGCCGGCGTGCTGATCGTGGTGCGGCCTGGCGCCGCCACCTTCCAGGCCGCAACCCTGCTGCCGCTGATCACCGCCATGCTCTACGGGGTAATGATGATCACGGCCCGCGGCATCAACCGCAACGAAGGCATGCTCACGACCACGCTCTATATCGTGCTGGGCCAGCTGGTCTGTAGCGCGGTCGCCCTGCCCCTGGTCTGGGAACCGCCGGCGATGGCTGACTTGCCGTACTTCGGCGCCGTCGCGCTGTTCAGCACCCTGGGCCTGGCGCTGATCACGCAGGGATTCCGCATCGGACCCGCCTCGGTGGTGGCGCCCTTCGATTACACCGGACTGATCTGGGCCACCGTCCTGGGCTGGGTCTTCTGGCACGAAACCCCGGACGCCTATGCCTATCTGGGTGCGCTCTTCATCGCCGGCAGCGGCGTCTACATCGCCGTGCGCGAAGCGCGGGCCAAGTCCAAGTCCCGCACCCGCAAGCCGGCCAAAGGCTGACGACGCGTTATTCCGTGGGCGGCGGGAAGTTCCGCCGCAGCACCCGCGCCACGTTGGGTTCCAGCGCCGCCTCGCGCGCCACGGCCGTCAAGGCAGGACATTCGGATGCGAACCACGCTTGCCCCGGACGCCAGCGCGTCATCACGGTCACATACAGGTCCAGCGCCGAAAAACGCCGGCCCAGCATGTGCGGCGCGCCGGCCTGCCGCTCCAGTTCCAGCCAGATGTCCGCCCGCCGCGAGTGCACCCGCTGCCTGAGCAGCTCGGCCGCGGGCCCCTCCGTGGTCCACTGCGGCGGATCGTCGCCGTAGGTGAACGTGGGATAGATCGCCGCCACCACGCGGATCAGCAGATTGAGAAAAAGCGCCCGTTCCGGCTTGTCGGCCGCAGGCGCCAGCCCGGCTTGGGGCGCCACGTCGTTCAGGTGCAGGATCATGGCGGCGCTCTCGGTCATGACCCCGCCGTCCGGCAGGATCAGCGTCGGCACCTGTCCCAGGGGATTCAATTGCAGCAGCCGGTCGCGCTCGGCGCAGGGCTTGAGGTACGGCAGGTCCGTCAGCGTATGCGGCACATTGGCCAGCACCAGCGCCATCTCGACGATGGCGGATCCGCAACCGGCGGACCCGATCAGCTCATACGGTTTCATGGCGTTCATCCTCCCTGTTCTGCCGGCGCCAGGCGCAGCAATTCGCCCGGCGAGGCGTCCGTCAACACGTACACATAGCCGTCCGGCCCCTGCCGCACGTCGCGTATCCGCTGCTTGCGGTCCGTCAGCAGCCACTCCTGGGCCACCACGCGGTCGCCATCCAAGGTCAGGCGGATGAGATTCTGGTTGGCGAGCGCGCCGATGAATACGGAGTTGCGCCAGGCTGGAAACCGGTCCGCGTTGTAGAAAGCCATGCCGCTGATGGCCGGCGACTTCGGCCACCAGTACAGCGGCGCCTCCAAGCCGGGCAGTTCCGCGCCCTTGGCTTCGGGTATGGGTTGGCCGGAGTAGTTGATGCCATGGGTGGCCAGCGGCCAACCGTAGTTCTTGCCGCGCTGGACCAGATTGATCTCGTCCCCGCCGCGGGGTCCGTGTTCGTTTTCCCAGAGCTGGCCGGTCCAGGGGTTGAGCGCCATGCCCTGGGGATTGCGATGGCCGTAGGACCAGACCTCGGGCCGCGCGCCGGCCTGGCCGACGAAGGGATTGTCGGTCGGCACCGAACCATCGGCCTTCAGCCGCACCACCTTGCCTTGCAGCTTGTCCAGGTCCTGCGCGGTAGGCCGCTGGTTGTTTTCGCCCAGCGAGATATAGAGATAGCCCTTACCGTCGAACACCAGCCGCGACCCGTAATGCAGGCCCGAAGACAGCTTTGGCTGCTGGCGGAACAGCACGCGGAAATCCTCCAGCGCCGTGCCGTCGGCGGACAGCCGGCCGCGCCCTACTGCGGTACCGCTCTTCGAGCCCTCGGCTTCGGCATAGGACAGGTAGACGTATCTGTCCTTGGCAAAATCCGGCGACAGCGCCACGTCCAACAGGCCGCCCTGGCCCTGCGCCGCGACCTTGGGCACGCCGGCCAATGGCTTGGACAATCCGCCCGGAATGCGCAGCAGCCTGAGGCTGCCGGGACGCTCGGTAATGAGCACGCCTCCCTCGGGCAGGAAGGCCATGGCCCAGGGATGGTTGAGGCCGCCCACCACGGCCGTGACGCGGGCCGGGACGGAAGCGGGTTCGGGACCGGGCTGCGCGGACACCGCCAACGCGGCGCACAGCGTGAACGACAGCAACAGCGCGCGCGTAATCGCGGCGGGGCGTGACGGCATGGGCATCTCCGGCAACGGGTGGCGTACCATATCGGCCAGCAACGGAGATCCCCGTCCTTGCTCTCAGGAGACCCCATCTGATGAAACTGTACTACATGCCCGGCGCGTGCTCGCTCGCATCCCACATCGTTCTGGAATGGATCGGCAAACCCTATGAAACGCACAAGCTGAGCCGCGACGAGCTCAAGGGCCCGGAGTTCCTGAAGGTCAACCCGCTGGGCGCCGTGCCGGCTCTGTCGCACGATGGCTGGACCGTGACGCAGAACGCCGCCATCCTCGAGTACCTGGCTGAACATGCCCCGGAACTGCAGCTGCTAGGCGACGGCACGCCGCGCTCGCGCGCCGAAGTGCGCCGCTGGCTGGGCTTCATCAACTCCGACATCCACAAGACCTTCTCGATGATCTTCGGCGCGCCCCGTTTCCTGGGCGACGAGGCCGCGCAGAAGGAGCTGGCGGCTTCCGCTTCCGCGCTGCTGAGCAAGCTGTTCGCGCAGCTGGACGGCCAGCTCGCCGGCAAGTCCTACCTGACCGGCGACAAACCCTCCATCGCCGACGCCTACCTGTACGTGGTGCTGCGCTGGGCGCACGGCAAGGAAGTAAACCTGTCGGGCCTGGACAACCTGGCCGCCTTCTTCAAGCGCATGGAAGCCGACAAGGGCGTGCAGGCCGCGCTCAAGGCCGAAGGCCTGTAAGGCTTTCGGGGGCTTGCGCCGACTGACGCAAGCCCTCAGCGGGAAGCGTCCGGCGCCTCCGCCAGATCGGGCGGCGCCCCCTCTTCCAGCGTCTTCTTCACCGCCGCCAGAAAGCGCCGCGCCAGCAAGGGCGGCGCGCTCAGATTCGAATGCGTGGCCCAGATGTCCACGCTGGCCTGCGGCGATATCGGCCGCAACACCATGTGCGCGGCCTGGTCCGGCGTCACGCACCAGGCGTCGACCAGCGCCGGCCCCAAACCCTGCTGCACGAACGAACAGGCAGTCACGGGCGAATGCACCTCGACCGCCGCCGCGCAAACCGGCCCCTCGCCGAAGAAGGGCTTGAGCGCCCGCGCCAGCGGCGTATCGCGCGGATAGCCGATCCAGGCCGCCGTGGAGAAATCCTCCGGCTGTACGACTTCGCGCGCCGCCAGCGGATGGCCGGCAGGCAGCGCGCACAGGATCGGCACCTGCGCCAGGCGCACGGATCGCAGATTGGGATGATCGGGCGGCTGCATGGAAACGCCAATGTCCGCCTGGCCCGACAGGAAATACGCCGCCAGTTCATCAAAGGTCACGCTGCGGTAATCGACCCGCGCGTCCGCGTTGCGGCCGCGGAAACGGTCCAGCGCCATCGGTATCAGGCGCTGGCCGAAACTGGCGCTGGCAACGATCTTCAGCATGCCCGCGCCCGATTGGCCCAGGCTGGCCGCCAGGTCGTTCACGCGTTGGATGCCGCCATAGACCTGCTCGACTTCCGCGTACAGCCGGCGCGCCTCGGCCGTGGGCGACAGCCGGCTCTTCACGCGCTCGAACAGCTTGTAGCCCAGCCGGCTCTCGGTCAACGCCAGTACGCGGCTTACCGCGGGCTGCGACACATGCAGCATGCGCCCCGCGCCGCTGATCGAGCCGGCCATCATGATGGCCCGAAACACCTCGATCTGGCGCAGGTTCAAAGGTCGACCGGCAGTGGGTCCGACCTCGTCCGCGTAGGCATGCTCATCCATTTTTTCCCCTGGCAAATCCGCCCCAAACCGATAACGCCCGATTATAGGTTTTCGACATTTTTCGATGAGGGCGCGCGCCGTCCCGGGGTGTAACCTGCCCGCCTCAACACTAGAAAACCAGGGGAAATCCACCATGCACGGCAAAGTCATCCGCGGCCTTTCCGCATTGGCGCTCGGCACCGTCCTATCGGCAACTGCGACCGCCGGCGGTTATCCCGACAAGCCCATCACCTTCGTGGTGCCGTCCGCCGCAGGCGGCTCGCCCGACGTGCTGTCGCGCCTGATCACGACCCAGCTGGCGCGCGACACCGGCGCCACCGTCGTGGTCGAAAACCGCCCCGGCGCCGCCGGCAACATCGGTATCGCCCTGGTCAAGCGCGCCGCGCCCGACGGCTACACGGTCGGCTACGGCAACATCAACACGCTGGCAGTCAACCGTTCGCTGTTCAAGCGCCTGCCGTATGACGTGGACGCGGACCTGACGCCCGTGGCGCATCTGTTCGATCTGTACAACGCGCTGATCGTGCCGGCCGACTCCCCGGTCAAGAGCGTACAGGACCTGATCGACCGCGCCCGCAAGGAACCCGGCCGCCTGTCCTACGGCGCCTCGGGCGTGGGCACCACCGGCCACATGGGCGGAGAACTGTTCAAGAGCATGGCCAAGATCAACGTCATGTTCATCCCCTACAACGGCGGTCCCGCCGCCATCCAGGACTTGCTGGGCGGCCGCCTCGACTACCTGTTCGTCAACACCTCGGAAGCCACCCCGCTGGTCAAGAGCGGCAAGGTCCGCGCCATCGGCGTGAGCAGCCTGAAGCGCCTGGCGCTGATGCCCGACGTGCCCACCCTGGACGAAGCCGGCCTGAAGGGCTACGAGACCGTCGCCTGGGGCGGCGTGGTCGCACCCAAGGGCACGCCGCCGGAAGTGGTGGCCACCCTGAACGCCGCCATCCAGAAGGCGCTGCAGGCGCCTGACGTGCGCACCGGCCTGGCCACGCTGGGCGCCGAACCGGCCAGCGGCTCGCCCGCCGACTTCAAGCAGCTGATCGACCGCGAAACCGCCAAGTGGCAACAGATCATCGACGGCGCCGGCATCGAGAAACTCGATTGAACATGAGCACGCGCATGCTGCAAGCAGACTTCATCGTGGCAGGCGCCACGCTCATCGACGGCAGCGGCGGGCCCGCCCGCCTGGGCGACCTGGCGGTGCTGGACGGACGCATCGCGGCGCTGGGCGAGTTCGCCCATCCCGCCGGCGTCCCCGTCATCGACGCCAGCGGCCTGACGCTGACGCCCGGCTTCATCGATTCGCACACCCACGACGACGGCTACCTGCTGGCGCACCCAGACATGTTGCCCAAGGTCTCGCAGGGCATCACCACCGTGGTCACCGGCAATTGCGGCATCAGCCTGGCCCCGCTGACCGGCGCCGCGATCCCGCAACCACTGGATCTGCTGGGTCCGGCCGAGCTGTTCCGTTTCGGCACCTTCCGCGCATGGCTGGACGCGCTGCGCGCCACGCCCGCCGCCGTCAACGTCGCGCCCCTGGTCGGCCACACCACGCTGCGCGTGGCCGTCATGGAAGACACCTCGCGCGCCGCCGACCCGGACGAGCGCGCCACCATGCGCGAATTGCTGCAAGAAGCGCTGGACGCGGGCGCCTTCGGCGTTTCCACCGGCACCTTCTACCCGCCCGCCAGCGCCGCGCCCACCGACGAAATCATCGACGTCTGCGCGCCGCTGCGCGGCCGTCCCGGCGTGTACGCCACCCATCTGCGCGACGAGGCCGACGACATCGTCCCGGCCATGGAAGAAGCGCTGCTGATCGGTCGCGAACTCGATTGCCGCGTGGTGTTCTCGCACCACAAGCTGGCCGGCGAACGCAACCACGGCCGCAGCCGCGAAACGCTGGACCTGATCAGCCGCGCCGCCGCCACCCAGGCAGTGTGCCTGGATTGCCATCCCTACCCAGCCACGTCCACCATGCTGCGGTTGGACCGGGCGCGGCTGGCCAGCCGCACCATGATCACCTGGTCCAAGGGCTACCCCGAGGCCACCGGCCGCGACTTCGGCGAGGTCATGGCCGAACTGGGCCTGGACGACGAGGCCGCCATCGCCCGCCTGGCGCCGGCCGGCGCCATCTACTTCCTGATGGATCCGGCCGACGTCGGCCGCATCTTCTCGCATCCGCTGACCATGGTGGGTTCCGACGGCCTGCCGTTCGACCCGCATCCGCATCCACGCCAATGGGGCACTTTCACCCACGTGCTGCGCGCCATGGTGCGCGAACAAGGCCTGCTGACACTGGAAGCCGCCATCCACAAAATGACCGGCCTCGCCGCGGACCAATACGGCATCGCGCAGCGCGGACTGCTGCGCGAGGGGTATCATGCTGACCTGGTGCTGTTCGATCCCGCCACGGTGACAGATGTGGCCACTTTTTCAGCTCCCATTCAGGCAAGCCAGGGCATCCAAGCGGTGTGGGTCAACGGCAAGCAGGTCTGGGACGGGGAACGAACCGGCGCCGAACGCCCGGGCCAGGTTTTGACGCCCGGGTTGGCATTACCTCGGAGTGAATAACGTGAACAACTATTCCCAGGGTTGTTACCTGGGTGTATTGGGCGGCATGGGCCCCATGGCCGGCGCGGCCTTTGCCCTGCGCCTGGCGGCACTGACGCCCGCCGCGATCGACCAGCAGCACATCCCCACGCTGCTGCGCAACGACCCCCGCATTCCCGACCGTTCCAGCGCCTACATGGCCGGCGGCGAGAATCCCCTGCCCTACATGCAGGAAGGCGTGCGCTTCCTGCAGGACGCCGGCGCGCGGCTCATCGCCATTCCCTGCAACACGGCCCACCTCTGGTACGACCAGATCGCCGCCTCCACCGGCGTGCCGGTGCTGCACATCATCCAGGCCGTCATCGACGACCTGCGCCGCCTGGGCCTGCCTTCCGGCCGCATCGGCCTGATGGGTACCGCCGCCACCTTGAAGCTGGGCCTCTACCAGCGACATCTGGAAGCGCAAGGCTACCAATGCATCGTGCCGGACGACGATGAAGTCGAGCGCTACTGCATGGGTTCGATCCGCGCGGTCAAGGCCAACCGCCTGGAAGACGCCTATGCCCCGGCCGCCGAATGCATCGCCCGCCTCAAGGCGCGCGGCGCGGATGCCGTGGTGCTGGGCTGCACCGAACTGCCGCTGGCCGTGCCGCACGCGCTGCGCCCCAGCCTGGGCGTGACGCTGACGGATTCCATCGACGCGTTGGCGCGGGCAGCGATCGCGCACTACCAGGCCGAGGAACTGGCGGCGGCTTGAACCGCCTGCCGGCCGCGAAGCGAAAAAAAAGCGCATCTTGCGATGCGCCCCAATTTCCCTTCGCGGGGAATTGCCATCAACCGCCCAGATACGCCTTGCGCACCTGATCGTTGACAAGCAGGTTGGCGCCGGTGTCCTGCAGCACGACCCGGCCGTTTTCCAGCACGTAGCCGCGGTCGGCCACGCCCAGCGCCTTGTTGGCGTTCTGCTCGACCAGGAACACGGTCACGCCCT
Source organism: Achromobacter sp. SD115 (assembly GCF_017355315.1). NCBI lineage: Bacteria > Pseudomonadati > Pseudomonadota > Betaproteobacteria > Burkholderiales > Alcaligenaceae > Achromobacter > Achromobacter sp. SD115. The sequence goes on from NZ_JADIJM010000002.1 coordinate 314,163, forward strand.
GTTCGCGGATCTCGCGGATGATGTCGAAGATCTGGGCAATCACCAGCGGGGCCAGGCCCAGCGTCGGTTCGTCCAGCAGCAACAGGCGCGGACGCGTCATCAGCGCGCGGCCGATGGCCAGCATCTGCTGCTCGCCACCCGACATCAGGCCGGCGCGCTGGCTGGCGCGCTCCTTCAAGCGCGGGAACAGCCCATAAACGTGGTCGATGCCCGCCTGGATCTCGTCGCGCTTGGCGAAGAAACCGCCCATCATCAGGTTCTCGGCCACGGTCAGGTCCTTGAAGACCCGCCGCCCTTCCGGCGAAATGGCGATGCCACTGCGCATGATGTGGTGCGTGTCCTTGTGGGTGATGTCCTCGCCCTCGAACGTGATCTTGCCTTCCTTCGCGCGGGGGTTGCCGCAGACCGTCATCAACAGCGTCGTCTTGCCCGCGCCGTTGGCGCCGATCAGCGTGACGATCTCGCCCTTGTTGACTTCTACCGACACCCCGTTCAGCGCCTGGATGGCGCCGTAGTAGGTATGAATGTTGTCCAGCTTAAGCATTATTCCTCCCCCAGGTACGCCTTGATGACGCGCTCGTCGTTGCGCACCTGCTCGGGGGTGCCGGTAGTGATGGGCTTGCCGTGCTCCATGACCAGGATGCGGTCCGAGATGCCCATGATCAGGCTCATGTCGTGCTCGATCAGCAGCACCGCGACGCCGAACTCGCGCCGCAGCTGGTCGATCAGCGACTGCAGATCGCGTTTTTCCTGAGGGTTCAGGCCCGCGGCCGGTTCGTCCAGCATCAGGAGGCGCGGCTTGGTGATCATGCAGCGCGCGATCTCAAGGCGGCGCTGGTGGCCGTAGGCCAGGTTGCCCGCCTCGCGGTTGGCGAACTCGCGCAAGCCCATGAAATCCAGCCATTGCGCCGCGCGCGCCAGCGCATCGGTCTCGGACTGGCGATAGGACTTGAGCTTGAGCAGGCCCGGCAAGAGCCGAGATTCCACCTGGGTATGCTGCGCCACCAGCAGGTTTTCCAGCACGGTCAGCTGCTTGAACAGGCGCACGTTCTGGAAGGTGCGCACCAGCCCATGGCGCGCCACCTTATGGCTGGGCAGGCCGGTGATGGCCTTGCCGTCCATGGTGATGTCGCCCGCGGTCGGCGCATAGAAGCCGCCCACGCAGTTGAACACGGTGGTCTTGCCGGCCCCGTTGGGGCCGATGATGGCGAACACCTCGTCGGATTTGACTTCGAACGCCACGCTGTCGACGGCCAGCAGGCCGCCGAACCGCATGGTGAGTCCGGAAACTTTCAGCAATGCCTCGCTCATTTAGCCAACTCCACATGGGGACGCTTCATGGGCAACAACCCCTGCGGACGCCACATCATCATCAATACCATCACCAGGCCGAACATCAGCATCCGGTACTCGGCGAATTCGCGCGCGACTTCCGGCAGCACCGTCAGCAGCACGGCCGCCAGGATCACGCCCACCTGCGAACCCATGCCGCCCAGCACCACGATGGCCAGGATCAGCGCGGACTCGATGAAGGTGAAGGACTCCGGGTTCACCATGCCCTGGCGCGCCGCGAAGAACGCGCCGCCAAAACCGGCGAACATGGCGCCCAGCGTGAACGCGGACAGCTTGATGCGCGTGGGGTTCAAGCCCAGCGAACGGCAAGCGATCTCGTCTTCGCGCAGCGCTTCCCATGCGCGCCCGACCGGCATGCGGATCAGCCGGGTCGACACGAACAGCGTGGCCAGCGCCAGCAGCAGCGCCATCAGGTACAGATAGACCACCATGTGCTGGTTCTGGAAGGTCCAGCCCATGAATTCATGGAACGTGGTGCCGCCCTCGGTGCTGGCGCGGCGCGTCATTTCCATGCCGAACACCGTCGGCTTGGGAATGCCCGAAATGCCATCCGGGCCGCCCGTCAACGTGTTCAGGTTGATCAGCAACAGGCGGATCATCTCGCCGAAGCCCAGCGTCACGATCGCCAGGTAGTCGCCGCGCAGCCGCAATACCGGAAAGCCCAGGATGAAGCCAAACAGCGCCGACATGGCGCCCGCGAACGGCAGCGCTTCCCAGAAGCTCCAGCCGCCCCAGTGGTACAGCAAGGCATAGGTGTAGGCGCCCACCGCGTAGAAGCCCACGAAGCCCAGGTCCAGCAGGCCCGCGAAACCCACCACGATGTTCAGGCCCAGGCCCAGCATCACGTAGATCAGCACCAGCGTGGCGATGTCCACCGAGCTGCGCCCGGCGAAGAACGGCCAGATCACCGCGATCGCCAACAGCAGCAGCGCAAGCGGCTTGTGGGTACTGGCCGGCGCGGCCGGCAGTGTGGGCATGCTGGTCTTCAGCTTCTGGAACGGCTTGGCGATCCAGGGGCGCAGCAGCTGGAAGAAGAACACCACCGCGGCGGCAATCGCCACCAGCGACCAGTTCGACTCCATCGTGGTGCGCGCGCCCTGGCGGATCAGCTGCAGGCCGAAGACGGGGGTGACGATGACGGCCGTCAGCACGGCCGCCATCGTGGCGTTTTTCAGATTGTTGTTCGACATCAGACTTTTTCCACCTCAGGTTTGCCCAACAGCCCGGTGGGACGGAACAGCAGGATCAGGATCAGCAGCGAGAACGCCACGATGTCCTTGTACTGCGAGGAGATGTAGGCGGCCGCGAAGGTCTCGGCCAGGCCCAGCAGCACGCCGCCGAGCATGGCGCCCGGGATGCTGCCGATGCCGCCCAGCACTGCCGCAGTAAAGGCCTTGATGCCGGCCAGGAAGCCGATGAAGGGATTGAGCTTGCCGATGGTGATGGCGATCAGCACGCCGCCCACCGCCGCCAGGATCGCGCCCATCACGAAGGTGAACGAGATCACGCGGTTAGTGTCGATGCCCAGCAGGTTCGCCATGTGCATGTCCTGCGAGCAGGCGCGCGAGGCGCGGCCCATGCGGGAATACTTGATGAACAGCGTCAGTCCGATCATCAGCAACACCGTGACCACGATGATCATGATGCGCGAATACGGCACCGTCACGTCGAAGTCGGTGCCCATGTGGAACTGCACGGCGCCCGACACCAGCGATGGCACCGCCATGTCGCGCGCGCCCTGGCCCAGGGCCACCCAGTTCTGCAGGAAGATCGACATGCCGATGGCGGAGATCAGCGCCACCAGGCGGGGGCTGCCGCGCACGGGCCGGTAAGCGACGCGTTCGACGCTGAAACCGTAGATGCCGGTAACGACGATGGCGACGACCAGCATGGCCGCGATGATGAACGGTATCGGCAAACCGCTATTGGTGCCGATGGCCGTCAAGGTGACCAGGCCGACATAGGCGCCGATCATGTAGATTTCGCCGTGAGCGAAGTTGATCATACCGATGATGCCGTAGACCATTGTGTAGCCGATGGCAATCAACGCATAGATCGCGCCCAGAGACAATCCGTTGAAGAATTGCTGGGTAAGTTGGGGTATGAGGTCAGACATTATTTCTCTTGCTCCAAATGGTTCCGGCCCCGGTGGTAAGACCCGGAGCCGGAAACCTGGGCGTATTTTATAAGGGCCTGACATCTGCGCCTGCCGGCCGCACAGCGCTTTTGGCGCATCGCTACGCGGATTACGGCAGAACGAGGACGACAGGCCCTACACGCCGGCGACGTGCCGGCGGATCGCGAGTTTACAGCTGGGTCTTCTTGCCGTCCTTATCCCATTTATAGACGGCGAATTCGAAGTTCTTCAGATCGCCCTTGGCGTCGTACTCGACCTTGCCGATGCCGGTGTTGAACGTCGTCTTGTGCATGTAGTCGGCCACCTTGGCGGGGTCTTCGCCCACCGCGTTGATGCTGTCGGCCAGGATCTGCACGGCGGCGTACGCCGGCATCTGGAAGGCGCCGTCCGGATCGCGCTTGGCGTCCTTGAAGGCCTTCACGATGCTTTCGTTGCCGGGCAGCTTGGTGAAGTCGGCGGGCAGCGTGACCAGCAGGCCGTCGATGGCCGGGCCGGCGATCGCCACCAGATCCTGGTTGGCGGTGCCTTCCGGACCCATGAACTGGACCTTCAGGCCCTGTTCACGCGACTGGCGCAGCAACAGGCCCAGTTCCGGGTGGTAGCCGCCGAAGTAGACCAGGTCCACGCCTGCCGACTTGAGCTTGGTAATGATGGCCGAGTAATCGCTGTCGCCGACGTTGATGCCTTCGAACATGGCGACGTTCACGCCTTCCTTGGCCAGGGAATCCTTGACCTGGGTGGCCACGCCCGAACCGTAGGTCTGCTTGTCGTGCAGCACGGCGACCTTCTTGGGCTTCAAGGTCTTGGCGATGTAGCTGGCGGCGTACGGGCCTTGCTGGTCGTCGCGGCCGATGGTGCGGAAGAAGAAGTGCGGCTTGATCGTGTCGGTGACCAGCGGCGAGGTCGCGCCCGGGGTGATGCCGACGATACCCTCTTCCTCGTAGACCTTCACGGCAGCCACGGTCACGCCCGAGCAGGCATGGGCCACGGCGAACTTGGCGCCGGAGTTGACCACGCGGTTGGCGGCCGGCACGGCCTGCTTCGGTTCGCAGCCGTCGTCGATCAGGATGGGTTCGAGCTTCTTGCCCTTGACGCCGCCCTTGGCGTTGATGGTCTCGATCGCGGTCAATGCGCCGGCCTGGATCTGGTCGCCGTATTGCGTATTGGGGCCGGTCATGGGCTGGGGAATGCCGATCTTGATCGTGTCGGCGGCGTGCGCGGCGCCAGCCAAGGCAAGTGCCCCAAGCGCCATGGCTACCGGGGTAAGGCGATTCAGAAACTTCATGCGGAGTTCTCCAGCGAGGTTTTGAGCGGCTCTGTCCGACGCGGTTTATCGGTTGGGTAATCCGTTAATCCTCGTCGCCCGTCGCCGGCTTCTTGGGCAAAAACACGGTGTGGGCGGTATTCTGGAAGCAAGCCGCCATACTGTCACTGCGTGTAATCCCCAATATTTTGGCCAGCGCCTTTAATCGTGACGGATAGCGGCGGCAAGCCCATGAAATCGCTGGAGAATCTGCAATCGAACCTTATTTAATATGTGGCGCGGCCCAAGAATTTGTGCTCGAGGATAAATATCCGCGTGGATTAATACGCCGTTTAAAGACGCATTTAAATACAGTGCTTACGCAAGCCTTACGAATAATAATTAACGCGCGTAGTAATTCACCGCTTTGAAGGGCGGAGGCGGGCCAAAATATCTGCCCGCCCCTGCCTCTTGCTTAGGCATTGGCCGGCTTTGCCAGATTCCACATCAGCGCGCGGAACGGCGCCAGCATGCTGATATTGACGGCAAGCTTGATCGCCAGGTCGCCCATCATCCAGGTCATCCACGGCGCGCCGGTGGCGGCGAAGGCGACGCTGAAGAACACGGCGGTATCCAGGATGGCGCCCAGCACGCCCGATACCAGCGGCGCGCGCCACCAGCGCTGGTCGCGCAAGCGGTCGAACACCTGGATGTCGACCAGCTGGGCGCAGATATAGGCCAGCCCCGAGGCCAGCGCGATGCGCGGCGACGCCACCCATACCGACACCACCAAGGCGGCGGCGAAGCCGAACCAGACCACCCGGCGCGCGGCCGCCGGACCGAACCGGCGGTTCAGCACGTCGGTCACCAGGAAAGCCACCGGATAGGACAGCCCGCCCCAGGTCAGCCAATCATTCAGCGGCACCTGGACCAGGATGTTCGAGCCGACCACCACCACCAGCATGCACAGCACGGCGATGGCGAACTGCGGCCTGCTCATGAGAGCGTAGCGCCGCGCAGCAGCGCTGCCGTCCGTGGCCGTCATTTCCCGAATTCCTCCGCCAGCTCGCGCGAGCGTTGCGCGGCAGCGGCCATGGCGTCTTCGACGATCCCGGCAAAGCCCGCCGCGCCGAAGGCATTGAGCGCCGCGGCCGTAGTGCCGCCCTTGGAAGTGACGCGTTCGCGCAGCGTGGCAAGCGGCTCGGAGGATTCGGCCGCCAGGCGCGTGGCGCCGGCCAGCGTGCCCAGCGCCAGCTGCTTGGCCTGCTCGGCCGTCAGGCCGACCTTCTGGCCGCCCGCGACCAGCGCTTCCAGGAACAGGAAGACATAGGCCGGGCCGCTGCCCGACAGGGCCGTCACGCCGTCGAGCGCGGCGTCATCCGCGACCCAGACGACTTCGCCCACGGTGGACAACAGCTGCGCCGCCAGATCGCGGTCGGCCGCGTCCACCCCGTCCAGCGCCGCCAGGCCGGTGATGCCCGCGCCCACCAGGGCCGGCGTATTGGGCATGCAGCGCACCAGGCGCTTGAACGGCGCGTCGGGCGTGCCCAGCCAGCCAGCCAGCGTGTCGGCGCGGATGCCGGCCGCCACGCTTACCACCAAAGTGTCTTCGCGCAGCCATTGACGCGTGGAAGCCACAACGTCTTTCATGTTCTGTGGCTTGACTGCGAACACCCACACGCGGCATGCCGCCAGGGCCTCGCCGGCGGCCGTCGCGGTAGTCATGCCGCGGGCCTGCCAGGCGGCGTGCGCATCCTGGTTTATGTCAATGACATGGATGTTGCCGGCGGCGCATACTTTGCCGGCCAGCCCGGAGGCCAGGGCGGCAGCCATATTGCCGCCGCCGATGAACGCAATCGAAAGTTCGTTTTTCATAGGAGACGATTGTAAACGTGAGTTCTCGTTGGGAAAAAAAAGAAAAATGTTCGTTCGCGCCTGAAACGCGCAATTTGACAGGCGTTTAGAGTGATGTGAAAGTCACGGTTTTGTCACAAACAATTCATAAGGTGTCGTGTTTTCCGCGTCCGGACAACCCGGCCGCGTCACGCCCAACTGGAGGAACCTCTCTATGCGATCCCACCGTATTGCACTAACCTTTGCCGCCATCATGACGGCTTTCGCAGGCGCCTCCGCGCATGCCGCCACCGAGATCCAATTCTGGCACTCGATGGAAGGCGCGCTGGGCGACCGCGTGAACGGCCTGGTCGACGAATTCAACAAAAAGAACCCCGACTACCAAGTCAAGGCAGTCTACAAGGGCAACTACGGTGAATCCATGAATGCCGGCATCGCCGCGTTCCGCGCCGGCAATGCCCCCGACATCCTCCAGGTGTTCGAAGTCGGCACCGCCACCATGATGTACGCCAAGGGCGCCATCAAGCCGGTGCAGCAGATGTCCGAGGAAGTCGGTAACCCGATCGACCCCAAGGAATTCATCGGCGCCGTGGCTGGCTACTACTCGTCGGCCGACGGCAAGCTGGTGTCGATGCCCTTCAACAGCTCGACCGTGGTGTTCTACTACAACAAGGACGCCTTCAAGAAGGCCGGCCTGGACGCCGACAAGCCGCCCAAGACCTGGGAAGAGCTGGCCGCTGCCGGCCAGAAGCTGAAGGCAGCCGGCCAGGAATGCGGCTACACCACCTCCTGGCCGTCGTGGGTCCAGCTGGAAACGTTCTCGGCCTGGCATAACGTGCCCTACGCCACCAAGGACAACGGTTTCGGCGGCCTGGATGCGCGCATCGCCATCAACACCCCGCTGCACGTGCGCCATCTGGACAACCTGGCCAAGCTGGGCAAGGAAGGCATCTTCATGTACGGCGGCCGCGGCGACGAGCCGAACTCGCTGTTCATCAGCGGCAAGTGCGCCATGATCACCGGCTCGTCCGGCCTGCGCGCCAACATCGCCAAGAACGCCAAGTTCGAATTCGGCACCTCGACCCTGCCCTACTACGCCGACGTGCAAGGCGCGCCGCAGAACACCATCATCGGCGGCGCTTCGCTGTGGGTCTTCGCCAACAAGAAGCCGGAAACCTACAAGGGCGTGACCGCGTTCTTCAAGTTCCTGGCCAGCCCGGAAATCGCCGCCCGCTGGCACCAGCAGACCGGCTACGTGCCTGTCACCAAGGCCGCCTACGAGCTGACCAAGAAGGACGGCTTCTACGACAAGAACCCGGGCACCGAAGTCGGCGTCAAGCAGCTGAACGTCGAAACCACCGCGCAATCGCGCGGCCTGCGCCTGGGCTTCCTGCCGCAGATCCGTGAAATCGAAGACGCTGAAATCGAGCGCATCGTTTCGGGCAAGGTCAGCGCCAAGGACGGCGCCGAAAGCATCGTCAAGCGCGGCAACGAACTGCTGGAAAAGTTCGAGAAGAGTGTAAAGTAACGCCCTTCTGAAATGCCGGCCAAGTCCTGTCAATCGGTATTTTCCATGCCGTAACAAGGACTTGGGCGCTTCGGCAGCACGCAGTACAAGGCTTAAGGCCCGGCATTTTCAGGGCTTTAAGCCTCTCGTATTTTACGAAGGCGGTTTCAGGCGGCGGTTACTCCAACCGCCGCTTTTCTGTACCTTGGGTTCCCCCTATGGAAAAACGCGTTGTATTCGGGCACAAGACCTTGCCCTATCTGCTGCTCCTGCCGCAGATCATCATTACCGTGGTCTTCTTCTTCCTGCCTGCCGGCCAGGCCATGTGGCAGTCGCTGCGGCTGGAAGATGCTTTCGGACTGTCCTCCGAGTTCGTCGGACTGGACAACTTCATGGAACTGTTCTCGCAACAGGCCTACCTGGATTCCTTCCGCGTCACCGCCGTGTTCTCGATCCTGGTGGCGGTGGTCGGGCTGAGCGTGTCCTTGCTGCTGGCCGTCATGGCAGATCGCGTCATCCGCGGCGCCGGCCTCTACAAGACTTTGCTGATCTGGCCATACGCCGTGGCGCCCGCCGTCGTCGGCGTGCTGTGGCTGTTCCTGTTTTCGCCTTCGGTCGGCATCCTGGCGGTGGCGCTGAACCACTCCGGCGTCGACTGGAACCCGCGTCTGAACGGCAACCAGGCCATGACCCTGGTGCTGATCGCCGCCGTGTGGAAGCAGGTGTCGTATAACTTCCTGTTCTTCCTGGCCGGCCTGCAATCGATTCCGCGCTCGCTCATCGAAGCCGCCGCGATCGACGGCGCCAGCCCGTCGCGCCGCTTCTGGAGCATCGTGTTCCCGCTGCTCTCGCCCACCACGTTCTTCCTGCTGGTGGTCAACATCATCTACGCCTTCTTTGACACCTTCGCCGTGGTGGACACGACCACGCAGGGCGGTCCGGGCACGTCGACCTCGATCCTGGTCTACAAGGTGTACAGCGACGGCTTCCGCGGCCTGGACCTCGGTTCGTCCGCGGCCCAGTCGGTGGTGCTGATGTTCATTGTGATTGCCTTGACGGTCGTGCAGTTCCGCTACGTCGACCGCAAAGTGCAGTATTGATTTTGTCCGAGGCTATAAACAATGGTTGAACGCCGTCCCTGGCTGGATATTCTGGCCCACGTCATTCTGCTCTGCGGCGTGGCGATGGTGGCATTTCCGCTCTACGTCACTTTCGTCGCGTCCACCCAGACCGCGCAGGAAGTGGCTTCCGCGCCGATGTCCCTCATCCCCGGCAAGCATTTCGTCGACAACTACATGCAGGCGCTGTTCGGCGGCTCGTCCGGCGGTTCCTCGGGCGCGCCCGTGGGCCGCATGATGTACGTCAGCCTGATCATGGCGCTGGCGATTTCCATCGGCAAGATCGCCATCTCGCTGCTGTCGGCCTTCGCGGTGGTGTACTTCCGCTTCCCCGGCCGCATGTTCTTCTTCTGGATGATCTTCGTCACGCTGATGCTGCCGGTCGAAGTCCGCATCGCGCCCACCTACAAGGTCGTGGCCGATCTTGGCCTGCTCAACAGCTATGCCGGCCTGACCTTGCCGCTGATTGCCTCGGCCACCGCCACCTTTCTGTTCCGCCAGTTCTTCCTGACGGTGCCGGACGAGCTGATCGAGGCCGCGCGCATCGACGGCGCCGGTCCGGTGCGCTTCTTCCGCGACGTGCTGCTGCCCTTGTCCAAGACCAGCATCGCCGCGCTGTTCGTGATCCAGTTCATCTACGGCTGGAACCAGTACCTGTGGCCGCTACTGGTCACCACGCAGGAAGACATGTATCCCGTCGTCATCGGCATCAAGCGGATGATCAGCGGCGGCGACAGCGTGACCGAATGGAACATCACCATGGCCACCGCCATGCTGGCGATGATCCCGCCGGCGCTGGTCGTCATCCTGATGCAGAAATGGTTCGTCAAGGGTCTGGTCGACACTGAAAAGTGACGCTTACCCACGCTCGCCCACCCGAACACGACTCCGAACACGAATAACTCATGGCTACTCTCAGCTTTCGCAACGTCAAGAAAACCTACGCCGGCAACATTCCGGTCATCCATGGCATCGACATGGACGTCAAGGATGGTGAATTCATCGTCATCGTCGGCCCCTCCGGCTGCGGCAAGTCCACGCTGATGCGCATGGTCGCCGGCCTGGAAACCGTCACCAGCGGCGAAATCGTCATCGACGACAAGGTCGTCAACAACCTGGAACCCGCCGAGCGCGACATCGCGATGGTGTTCCAGAACTACGCGCTCTACCCGCACATGACCGTGTTCGAGAACATGGCCTACGGCTTGAAGATCCGCAAGTTCTCCAAGGACGAGATCAAAAAGCGCGTGGACGTGGCCGCGCAGATCCTGGAACTGAGCCACCTGCTGGACCGCCGCCCGCGCGCGCTGTCGGGCGGCCAGCGCCAGCGCGTGGCCATGGGCCGCGCCATCGTGCGCGAACCCAAGGTGTTCCTGTTCGACGAACCACTGTCGAACCTGGATGCCAAGCTGCGCGTGGCGATGCGCCTGGAAATCATGAAGCTGCACCGCCGCCTGGGCACCACCAGCCTGTACGTGACCCACGACCAGGTCGAGGCCATGACCTTGGCCCACCGCATGATCGTCATGTACCAGGGCGTGCCCGAGCAGATCGGCACCCCGATGGAAGTGTTCGAAAAGCCCGCGTCCACCTTCGTCGCCGGCTTCATCGGCTCGCCGCCGATGAACCTGATGGAAGTGAACGTGGCCGGCGACGGCACGGTGCAGACGCTGGACGGCACCGCGCTGGAAATCTCGCCGCTGCAAGTGCCCTCGCAGGTGCGCGGCCGCAAGGTCATCATGGGCATGCGCCCCGAGCACATGCTGCTGAACACCCAGGGCGTGCCGGCCGAAGTCGAGATGGTCGAAACGCTGGGCTCCGAGCAACTGGTCCACAGCCGCTGCGGCAAGTCCATGCTGGTCGTGCGCTGCACTACGCGCCAGTTGTCGGAGTCGTCGGCCAAGGTCGGCGACCGCGTCAATCTGGGACCGGACGGCCGCCATCCGCTGCACTGGTTCGAGGCCGACACCGGCCGCCGCGTGCAAGGCCTGTAAACACATTCACAGGCGAAACCGGCGGCGCTGCCCGCCCGGCTCCGCCCCGCCCGTTTCCGTCCGGAAACGGGCTTTCCCCCGATCAATACGAGTACGTCATCATGGTGCCTATGGTGTACTGCGCGCGGTCCTTCACGATGGGGCTGTCGGCGGCGTCGCCAAACAGGCGCCGCGCTTCCGCCGCCGTGGTCCACGACCAGGACTTGCTCAGCGGCACCGTCCAGGTCGCGCCCAGGCCCACGCTTTCGAGGCCGCCTTTGGGCGTGTACTTGCGATAGCCGGATTTCGCCGACTGGTTGCCGCTCACGCCGTACCAGGTGCGCATGTAATTGCCGTCGCCGAAGGTACCGGACAGCGCCAGCGAAATCGCTCCCGCGCTGCCCTCGTACACCGTGGTGCTGGCCCCCAGATTGAACATGGTGTAGGCGCTGCCGACATCGCGGTTGTCGCCCTTCTTGAACGCGTGCGCCACCGTCGCCGACAGGGTCACCGGACCCAGCGTCGTTTCGGCGTCCATGCCGATCTGCGCGCGGCTTTCGATATCGCCCATGCCGCGCAGCTTGTCCGACCCCTGGAACCCCTTCTTGTGGTCCTTGCGCGAGGCGCTGGGCGCAAGATAGAAGCGGAAGGTGCTGTCCAGCGCCTGCGTTTCCCAGCCCAGCCCATGGTCGGTGCCGAGGAAGAAGCCGCCAGGGCTGCGCACGCCCAGGCCGATGATAGGCACTGCGGAGTATTCGTCGCTGCCGCTGTAGCGCGGCGCGTACCCGGCGCCCAGCGTGCCGTAGAACAGCCATTCTTCGGCCGGCCCCTCTCCGGTCGCTACCGTCAACCCGCGCGAACTGGCCCCGCGCTGGCCGTAGACGGAACTGGTCGCAGCGTCATCGGCCAGGGATAATCCCGGCACTAAAGCCAGCAGGCACGCGGCGCCGGCGCCGCGCGTAAACAGGGAAGAACGGATTTTTCGCTTCATAACAGCTTCCAAGAAACGAGGTTGAGGGGGTAAAACCGTAGAGCCGCAGGCGGCCCGATCTATTGGGTGGCAGCGCCCTGCTTGGCCTGGCGCATCAGCGCCATTGCCATCGTCGACACCGCGGCGACCAGCGGTTCACTGGTGTCGGAATTGCTCATGACGAGCACGGCAAGCTTGTCGCGCGGCGCCAGTACAAAGCGCGAATGAAAGGCCTCGGTGGCGCCGCTGTGCTGGCGCAAGGGTGCGCCGGCGATGTCCTCGCCACAGGGCGCCGCCAGCCACGACAGCGCCAGGCGGCACTCCAGCGCCATTCCGCCCTCCACCGTTTCCATGTCCAGCACGGCGCGGGCCGACTCGGCATTCAGCACGCGGCGGCCCTGGTAGAGGCCGTCGGCGAAAAGCATGCTGGAGAAGCGCGCCATCTCGGAGGTGCTGAGCCACAGGCCGTCGGCGGCCTCATTGGGCTGGGGCGCCTCGGTCCAGGGCGCGCCGCGGCGGTAGCCCGAGGCGCGCAGATCGAGCATGCGGGAGCTGGGATGAAAGCCGGCTCGCGGCATGTTCAAGGGCTGCATGATCGTGCGGCGCACATAGGCGTCGAAGGGCTCGCTGGCCACGTGCGCGACCATGTCGCCCAACAAGGCGTAGGCCATGTCGGCACGCGCGCGTCCCATGGTGTCTTCCAGCGATCCCGGGTGCACGGCCAGCAGGTTGCGGGCGGTGAAGGGATGCGTTCCCAACCATTGCATGGCGCCGCGGCGCGGCTGGATGTCCCAATCGGGCAGCGCCTGCGAAGCGGGCTGGTCCAGCGCCAGGCGTCCGTCATCGGCGGCGCGCAGCACGCCCGCCGCCGTGACGATCTTGGTGATGGTTCCTACGCGGTACAGCGTGTCGCTGGTGGCGCTGCGGTGGCGCAGCGGATCCGCGTAGCCGAAGCCGGTGCTCCACACCACGCGCTGGTCGTCGACGATGGCGATCGACAGGCCCGGCACGCCGGACGCGTCCATGTCATAGGGGATGCGCTGGGCCAGATAGCCGACGACCGCCTGGTAGTCGCCGTGCGCGATCGGCGGCGGCGTGTCGGGAGGCACGCCCTGGCAACCGCCCGCGGCGACCAGCAACATACCTACGGCAACCAGGCGGCTGAGGGAAAACATGGCTAGCGGCAAGACCTCTGTAGAGAACTGCCGTCATGCTAGCCACGCGCGTATTCGCGATCTTTCCCGCTTTGTATGGAGTTTGTGAAGATTGCGGCGGCGGTTTGTGAAGTTTGTTTACGTTGTGCCGCGCCGCGCCGTCAGGCGGTCTTCCAGCTGATCACGAAACGCGCGCCGCCCAGGGGGCTGTCGCTGGCCTGCACCGTGCCGTTGTGCCAGCGTGCCACCCGACTGACGATGGCCAGGCCCAGCCCCACCCCGCCCGTGCCGCGGTCGCGGCTTTCGTCCAGGCGGATGAAGGGCTCGAAAACGCGCTCGCGATCCGCCGGCGGGATGCCTGGGCCGTCGTCGTCCACGATCAGCACGTACTCGCGCGCGCCAGGGCTGATCAGGCTGACCTGGACCTGCCGGCCAGCGTGCCGGATGGCGTTCTGCAGCAGGTTGAGCAAGGCGCGCGTCATGTAGCGCTGGTGCAGGTGTACCTCGGGTACCTGGCACAGCGCCACCTCGCAACGCACGCCCGAGACCCCGGCCTCGAATGCGGCATGCTGCACCACCGAATCCAGCCAGCCGCGCGCATCCTGCGCCTGCAGCGCCACGCCGTCGCCCTTGTGCTCTAGGCGGGCGTACATCAGCAACTCGGAAGCCATGGCATCCAGTTCGGCCACGTCGCTCTTCATTTCCTCGACCAGCCGCTTGCGCGCGGCGGGATCGTCCTCGCGGTCCATCATGTCCAGTTCGAACGACAGGCGCGCAATCGGCGTGCGCAGTTCGTGCGACACGGCGTTGGTCAGGTCACGCTGGTTGCCTACCAGGGCGCTGATGCGGTCGGACATCTGGTTGAAGGTGTCGCCCAGGTTGCGGATGCTGGAATGGCGCGAGAGGCGCGCGCGCGCCTGCAGATCGCCCTGCCCCATGCGCTGGGCCGCGGTTTTCAGGGCCTCCAGGTCGCGCCAGATGGGCAGCGCCCACACCAGCATGAATACGCACAGCAACAGACCCAGCGCGGAATACACCGCCGCCATCAGCCACGGCCCGATGGAGGGTTCGGGTGGCAGCTTGACCTCCAGCCATTGCCTGCCCGGGCCGGGAATCGCCGCCACGAAAGTCTGCTGCTTGTCACGGACGAAGAAGCTGCCGGAATCCACCATGGCGCGCTCGTCCTCGGTGGCCCCATAGCTGTCGGCATCGACCACCTTGAGCGCCAGGCCGTAATGCGGCGCCAGCGCGTCGCGCACGTGCGCCTCGCGCTCGGCGGGCGGCACGCCGCCCAGTTCCTGCACCAGGCTGTGGATCTGGCCCCGCACCGCTTCGCGCGTGTAGGCATCGCTGACGGGTTCGAAGAAGTAATTGGCCGACCGGTCCACCACTTCGTTGGAAATGACGAAGCCTATCGCCAACACCACGAACAGCCGCAGGACAAACTTAAGCATCACCGCCCTCGTGTGCCTTGGGCGAGAACAGATAGCCCTTGCCCCACACGGTCTTGATGCGCGCGGGGTCGCGCGGATCGTCGTCCAGCTTGCGCCGCAGCTTGCTGACGCAGACATCGACGCTGCGGTCCAGCCCGTTGAACTCGATGCCGCGCACCGCGTTGAGCAGGTCGTCGCGGGTCAGCACCTGGCCGGCCTGGCTGGCCAGCGCCCAGAGCATTTCGAACTCCATCGTGGTCAGGTCCACTTCGGAGCCGGCATGGACCACGGCGCGCGTGCGCCGGTCTATGACCAGGGGACCGAACTCCAGGCGCTCCGGCGGCTCGTCCAGTTGGCTGTGCCGCCGCAGCAACGCCCGGATCCGCGCCAGCAGCACGCGGGGTTCCACGGGTTTGATGACGTAATCGTCCGCGCCCGATTCCAGGCCCAGGATCTGGTCCAGGTCGTCTTCGCGGGCCGTCAGCATCAGGATGGGGGCCGACGAGAACGCGCGCAGGTCGCGGCAGACCTGCAGGCCGTCACGGCCGGGCAGCATCAGGTCCAGGATGGTGATGGCCGGGTCATGCCTGCGGAAAGCCTCCACCGCGTGATCGCCACGGTAGGCCTGTGCGACATGGAAACCATGCTGCTCCAGGAACTGCGCGATCAGGCGCGATAGTTTCGGATCGTCTTCGACTAGCAGAGCCTTGGTCATGGTGTCCAGACAGAAAAGGTGAAGTCAATGGTGCCGCATTCTACGCAAAGGCGGCGAACAGAGCCTTCGACAGAGAGATGTGCAACACAGTTCCCAGCCTGTCAAGTGAAAAAAAATCGCTTGGAAGATCTCGTTTTCCCGGAAGGGACGATCTCCCTATCGCCCAACGGCCGGTCCGCCTAGGCGGACCCACATTTTCCTAGCGTGTCAGAGATGAGGCCCGATCACCGCGACGGTTTCCTCGAAATGGCTCATGAGCAATGCGCATGCGCGGTCCGCGTCGCGCGCCCGCCCGGCATCCGTCAAACCGCGGTGCTCTCTTTGCATATCCCTTTCGGTCATGGCAAGCGGTAGCCTGCCATTGACGGGCGCATGGCGATAGCGCTCGGAATGGAGCACCAGCTGCTCGACGGCTGGTATCGCCGGACCGGCAAACGGCCCAGGTGGCACCAGCTGGACACAGGCATCGACTGGTTCCTTTCGAAGCGGACCGACGTTTTTCTGGTCGGCATAGCTCAGAAAGTTGCGGGGGACGCACGGTTGGCGCAGATCTACAACCACTTGCCATCCAGTACCGGCCAGCAGGTGTCCGTGTCCGTCGGCGTCAGACATACATTCCGAGGCCCGCCGTCGCTTGAACGACGGAATCCCTGCCATGCGCGGGACAAAGAAACAAGCCGGGCCGGAAGACTGTCGCTTCCGGCCCGGCTTCTTGGCAGCAAACGACTGCCGCTCGCGGACTTACTTGTAGACGCTCTTGGAACCGTCCTTGTGCCAGGTGAACACGTCGAACTGGAAGTTCGTCAGGTCGCCTTGCTTGTTCCAGGACACCTTGCCGATCGGCGTGTCGAAGGAGTTGGCGTGCAGGTACTTGGCGACCTTGGTCGGGTCGTCGCTGCCCGCGCCCTTGATGCCGTCGGCGATGACCTGGGTAGCCGTGTAGGCGGTCATCTGGAAGGCGCCGCTGGCGTTGCGCTTCTTGGCCTCGAAGGCCTTGACGATGTCGGCGTTGGCGGCGTTCTGGGTGAAGTCGGCCGGCAGCGTCAGCAGCATGCCTTCGACGGCGTCGCCGGCAATGGCGTTGATGTCGGGGTTGCCGGTGCCTTCCGGACCCATCCACTTGGCCTTCACGCCCTGTTCGGCCGCCTGGCGCAGCAGCAGGCCCATTTCGGGGTGGTAGCCGCCGTAGTAGACGAAGTCCACGCCCTGGCTCTTCAGCTTGGTGATGACGGCCGAGTAGTCGCTGTCGCCGGCGTTGATGCCTTCGAACACGGCGACGGCCACGCCGCCCTTCTCCAGGTCGTTCTTGACCGCGGTGGCGATGCCCTGGCCGTAGGACTGCTTGTCGTGCAGCACGGCGACCTTCTTGGGCTTGATCTTGTCCAGGATGAACTTGGCGGCGGCGGGGCCTTGCTGGTCGTCGCGGCCGATGGTGCGGAAGATGAACTCGTAGTTCTTACCGTCGGTCAGCGCCGGCGATGTGGCCGAGGGCGTGACCATGACCACGCCTTCGTTGTTGTAGATGTCGGCGGCGGCGATGGTGGCGCCCGAGCACACGTGGCCCACGACGAAACCGATCTTGCTGTTGACGACGCGGTTGGCGGCGACCGGGCCTTGCTTGGGTTCGCAGCCGTCGTCGATCACGACGGTTTCCAGCTTCTTGCCGTTGATGCCGCCGGCGGCGTTGATACGCTCGACCGCGGTATCGACCCCTTCACGGACCATATCGCCATACTGAGTGACCGCGCCGGTGGTGGGGCCGACCACGCCGATCTTGATGGTTTGCGCTTGCGCTCCCGAGGCAAACGCCATGCCGGCCGCGACGCCCAGCGCTGCGATGACCGGGGTCAGACGAAAAACTGGCTTCATGTGTGGACTCCTCTAATGATTTGTAATCGTTAGTTTTTTGCACCGTGGCGGACGCCGGATCATCTCCAGGCCAAGCATGCCTGCTGGACTGCCCTTTGCAGGGGTTTCGGCCCCGGTCACGCCCGGTTGCATTGCGATTGCACGGCAAGCATACACTGAAAAATAGCCCTTCCCAGGCCAGTTTCGGACCACTTTGATACGCGTCCGATTATTGCGCTGCGGCATTCTTCGCGGCCCGTCCTTATACCCGCCAGCGTATATGCAAAAGACGATTTATTCGTTTGCGTTACTAAGGCCGCGCGGCATCATGGCCGCCATGAGACTCCAACCGATCATCGTTCCCGGATGGAAAAACTCCGGACCCCAACACTGGCAATCGCGCTGGATGGCCCTGCTGCCGCATGCGCGCCGGGTCGAGCAACGCGATTGGGAACATCCGGCTCCCGGTGAATGGATTGCAGCGCTTGCCACCGAGGTGAATGAGGCCCGCAGTCCCGTCCTCCTGATTGCGCACAGCCTGGGCTGCCTGATCAGCGCCGCGCTGCCGGTGCCGCTGCGCGCCAAGGTCGCGGGCGCCCTGCTGGTGGCGCCCGCCGACGTTGAGCGGGAAAGCGCGCCCGCCTGCCTGCGGGCATTCGCGCCGGTCCCGCGCCTATCCCTGCCCTACCAGAGCGTGGTGGTCGCCAGCGACAACGATCCGTATTGCCAGCTGGAACGCGCCCGCGCCTTCGCGCGCGATTGGGGCAGCCGGCTTGTGATCGTGCCGGGCGCGGGCCACCTCAATGCCGACAGCGGCCTGGACGACTGGCCGCAAGGTTTGAAGCTGCTGGGCGCGCTGCGCCGCCGGGCGGTGTGGCGGGTGTCGCCGCCGCCCGAACGCATCGCGCCGATTCCCGCCCGGCCGCTGTCGCACCAGGCCTGAACGCGGCCTGACGGCCGGACGAAAAAAAACCGGAACCGCGAGGTTCCGGCTTTTTCATGCGGCGGTGGCCGCCGCGGTCACTGCAGCAGGCTGCGCAGCATCCAGGCGTTCTTTTCGTGCACGTCCAGGCGCTGGGTCAGCAGGTCGGCCGTGGGCTGGTCGTTGGCGGCGTCGGCCTTTTCGAACGCGGCGCGCGCGGTCTTGGCGACGGACTCGTTGGCGGTCACCAGCAGGCGCACCATTTCCAGGGCCTCGGGCACCGAGTCCGGCTCGGCGATCGAGGACAGTTTGCCGAATTCGCGATAGGTGCCCGGCGCGTAGTGGCCCAGCGCGCGGATGCGTTCTGCGATGCTGTCCAGCGCATTCCACTCTTCCGTGTACTGGGTCATGAACATCAGGTGCAGCGTGTTGAACATGGGCCCCGTGACGTTCCAGTGGAAGTTGTGCGTCATCAGGTACAGCGTGTACGAGTCGGCCAGCAGCTTGGACAGTTCGCCGGCGACGGCGGCGCGGTCCTTGTCCGAGATACCGATGTTGATGCGCGGAACGCTGGAGGTCTTCTTGGGGGACTTGGCCATTGCTAGCTCCTAGGGATGAATGTGCGAAACAAGGATAACACTGCAAATACGGCGAAATGCCGCAATATCCGCTGCTACGGTCAATAAGTCCTGCGACCTTTTGACGCGGCGCAAGGCGCGCGCGCCAAGGCGCCGGACGGCGGGCTGGAAATCAATCCTGCATGGCCGCGACCTCGTCGCTCAGCATCTTCACGCCAGGCAGATCGCAGGCGTAGACCGCCTGCGCCAGCGCCTCGATGGCGGCCAGACGCGGGAAGCTGCGACGCCAGGCCAGCACCACGCGGCGCTCCGGCACATGGCCGTCAAACGGTAGATAGCGCAACAGGCTGTTGGAAGGCGGCTGCTCCGGCACCGCGGTCACGGGCAGGACCGTCACGCCTATGCCGGCGGCGACCATGTGGCGGATGGTCTCCAGCGAGGACCCTTCGAAGGTGCGCTGGATGCCGTCGCTGGCAGCCGAAAAACGCGACAGTTCGGGGCAGACTTCCAGCACTTGATCGCGGAAGCAATGGCCGCTGCCCAGCAGCAGCATGGTCTGCTGCTTCAGGTCCTGCGCGTCGATGGATTCGCGCCGCGCCAGCTCGTGGTCATTGGGCACCGCCACGATGAAAGGCTCGTCGTAGAGGGGCTGCATGACCAGGCCGGCCTCGGGCAGCGGCAAGGCCATGATGGCGCAGTCGATCTCGCCCTGGCGCAACAGCTCGACCAGGCGCACGGTGAAGTTCTCTTGCAGCAGCAGCGGCATCTGCGGGGTGCGGCCGATCTGCACCGGCACCAGCCGCGGCAGCAAATACGGGCCTATGGTGTGGATGACGCCGACGCGCAAGGGGCCGGCCAAGGGGTCGTGCCCCTGGCGCGCAATTTCCTTGATGCTGGCGCTTTCTTCCAGCACCTTCTGCGCCTGCGCCACGATGCGCTGGCCAATCGGGGTGACGCCGACCTCGGCGCCGCCGCGCTCGAACAGCGTCACGCCCAATTCGTCCTCCAGCTTGCGTATCGCTACCGAGAGCGTGGGCTGGCTGACGAAACAGGCCTCGGCCGCCCGGCCGAAATGCCGTTCGCGCGCCACGGCGACGATGTACTTCAGTTCGGTGAGAGTCATGGTGGACTACGCCCCCGGGGTTATGCCCCAGCCTCGTGGCTGGCGCTTGCTAGATTAAGGTTGGCGGCTGGCTGCATGGTCAGGTGCGCAGGAAGTCCTCGCGCCCGCGCATCCAGCGCGCCAGGTGCGCTTCGACCGCGGCCGGGTGTTCGGCGCGCAGCCAGACCGCGGCGTCGCGCGCGTCCTCGGCGATGGCCGCGTCGGTTTCCAAATCGGCGAAGCGCAATAGCGCCATGCCCGACTGGCGCGTGCCCAGGAATTCACCCGGGCCACGCTGTTCCAGGTCGCGCCGGGCGATTTCAAAGCCGTCGGAGGTTTCGAACATGGCCCGCAGCCGTTCGCGCGCCACTTGCGACAGCGGCGTCTGATAGAGCAGCACGCATACCGATTCGGCGGTGCCGCGCCCTACCCGGCCGCGCAGCTGATGCAGCTGGGCCAGGCCGAAGCGTTCTGCGTGTTCGATCACCATGAGCGAGGCGTTCGGCACGTCCACGCCGACCTCGATAACGGTAGTGGCGACCAGCAGGTCGACCTCGCCATCGCGGAAGGCCTGCATCACCGCGGCCTTCTCCGCTTGCGGCAGCCGGCCGTGCACCAGGCCGATGCGCAGGTCCGGCAGGTCGACCCGCATGCCTTCGTAGGTATCCACGGCAGTCTGAAGTTCCAGGGCCTCGCTTTCCTCGACCAGCGGACAGACCCAGTAGGCCTGTTGCCCGCCGCGCGCGGCCTGCGCGATGTGGGCGATGACTTCCTCGCGCCGCGCGTCCGACACCAGCTTGGTCAGGACGGGGCTGCGTCCCGGCGGCAGTTCGTCGATGACGGAAACGTCCAGGTCGGCGAAGAAGGTCATGGCCAGCGTGCGCGGAATCGGCGTCGCGCTCATGTTGAGCTGGTGCGGCACGTTGCGGCCGCGCACGGTTTCGCCCTTGCGCGTCAGCGCCAGGCGCTGCCCGACGCCGAAGCGGTGCTGTTCATCGACGATGGACAGGCCCAGCCGGTGGAATTCGACGTGGTCCTGGATCAGGGCCTGCGTGCCCACGATCAATTGCACGCTGCCGTCCGCCGCCGCTGCGGCCGCCTCGCGCCGCGCCTTGGCCGACAGGCTGCCGCTCAGCCAGGCCACGTTCACGCCCAGCGGCTGCAACCAGGACACCAGCTTGCGGAAGTGCTGTTCCGCCAGGATTTCGGTGGGCGCCATCAGGGCGACCTGGGCGCCGCTGGCGATGGCCTGGGCGGCGGCGATGGCCGCCACGACGGTCTTGCCGCTGCCCACGTCGCCCTGCAGCAGTCGATGCATGGGATACGGCTTGGCCAGGTCGGCGGAAATTTCCTGGACCACGCGCTCCTGCGCGCCGGTCAGTTTGAACGGCAGCGCTTCATATAACTTGGCGACCAGGCCGCCGGCCTCGTTGCGCGCCGGCAGCGATTCGGCTTCCTTGACGCGGCGCGCGGCGCGCGCGGCCGCCAACGACAGCTGCTGCGCCAGCAGCTCGTCGAACTTGATGCGGCGCCAGGCGGGATGCACGCGATCCAGCAAAGCCTGCTCGGACTCGCCCTGGGCCGGCGTATGCAAGGCGCGGATGGCCGGCTCGAACGGCGGTAGGTCGTAGCGCGCGCGCGCCTCGTCGGGCAAGGTGTCGGACAGGTCGGCGCGGTCCAGCGCCTGCGCGATGGCGCGGCGCAAAGTCAGCTGGGGCAGGCCTTCGGTGCTGGGATAGACGGGCGTCAGCGCCGTCGGCAACGGCGCGTCGGCATTGGTCATGCGCGGGTGCACCATCTGGCGCCCGAACAGGCCGCCGCGGACCTCGCCGCGCGCACGCAGGCGCTTGCCCACGCTGACTTGCTTCTGCTGGCTGGGATAGAAATTCAGCCAGCGCAATTGCAGTTCGCCGCTGTCGTCCGCCAGGGTGGCGGTCAGCTGGCGCCGGGGCCGGTAAGAGACCTCGGATTTCGTGATCTCGCCTTCCACCTGGCCGGCGAAACCAGGCCGCAGATCGCTGATCGGGACGATGCGGGTTTCGTCCTCGTAGCGCAGCGGCAGGTGCAGCACGAAGTCCTCGGGCAGCACCAAGCCCAGGTTACGGAGCTTGCGCTCCGTATCCGTCATTGCTTTGCCGGCGCCTTTGGTATCGGCGCCGGACCGCTTGGAAGCCGCGGTTGCGGCCGGCATGGAGAAACGAACCTCTGGATCGAAAAGTCCCTGCGGGCTTTACAGGACCAGAATGGCTTCGACTTCGAACTGCGCGCCCTTGGGCAGGCTGGCCACGCCGATGGTGGAGCGCGCCGGGAACGGCTGCGGAATGATCTCGGCCATGATGGCGTTGGCGGCCGTAAACTTGCCCAAGTCGGTCAGGAACAGCGTCAGCTTGACCACATTGTCCAGCGTGCCGCCGGCGGCCTTGATGACTTCCTGCATGTTGGCGAAAGCCTGACGCACCTGAGCGTCGAAGTTCTCGGAAACCAGATCGCCAGTGCCCGGCTCCAGGCCGATCTGGCCCGAGAGATAGACAGTCTTGGTGCCGCTTACGGCAACCGCTTGCGAGTAAGGGCCTACCGCGGCGGGCGCGGTGTCGGTATGGATGATTTGCTTGCTCATGGGCGGAATCCTTCGAAAGACGGATAGAAGCTACAACTATCGAAGTTTATCCAGCAATAGACTTTTGCGAAAGTGGCTGAACGCCTTAGGGTGGGTTATCGATATCCCCCCGATGCTCCCGCAGCAGGTCATACAGGGCCTGCGCCGCGACCGACAGCGTGCGGCCCTTGCGCCGCACCAGGTAGAGCGGCCGGGTCAGGGCTTTGCCAGCCAGCGGCACGATGCGCAGGTCGGCGCCGCCGAAATGGAACAGCGTCATCGCCGGCACCACCGAGATGCCCAGGCCGGCGCGCACCAGTCCAGTGGCGGTCGCCAGGTGCTCCACCTCAAAGACCGGGGCCGGCGCATCGGCGCCGAGGGCGGCATCAAGATGTTTGCGCACGCTGCTGCCCCGCGCCAGCTGGATCATGGGATAGCGCAGGATGTCGCGCAGCCGGGCCTTGCCCGCGCTTGCCAGCGGATGGTCGGCGCGGCAGACCAGGAAGTAGCGGTCCGCATGCAGGAACTCGCTGTCCAGCTCGTTCATGTCCGGCCGCCGCGAAGCCACGGCGAAATCGACCTGCCCTGCTTGCACCAGGTCCAGGCAAGGGTCCAGCAACGCATCGCGCAGGTCCACCGTGATCCCGGGATAGGACGCACGAAAACGCGCCAATAGCCCCGGCAGCCAACCCGCGGCGAGCGAGGGCAAGGCCGCCAGGGCCACCCGCCCGCGGCGCCTGGCCGCATGGTCGCGCAAGTCTTCCATGACCAGATCCATGTCGGCCAGCAGCCTGCGCGCCGTCGCGTCCAGCACCTGGCCTTCCACCGTCAGCTCCACATGGCGCGTGTTGCGGTCGAACAGGCGCATGCCCGCACTGTCCTCCAGCTGGCGGATCAAGGCGCTGAAGGCCGGTTGCGTCAGGTGGCATCGCTGGGCCGCCCGGGTGAAGTGCTTTTCTTCGGCCAGGGCCACGAAGGCGCGCAATTGCCGGGCAGACAGATTCATGGCTTTTCTCTATGAATTGATCCGATCTTTCTATTTTACTGATTAGCGGCGGATGCCTATAGTGAGCTCAGACACCTTGATCCAGCACCGCTTCCGTATGCCACTCTCCCCCCTCTACATAGGCTGCGCCTCCGGCTTTTCCGGTGACCGCAGCGACGGCGCCGCCGCCGTGGTGCGCACCCTGATCGCCCGAGGCGGCGGCGTGCTGATCTACGAAACGCTGGCCGAACGCACGCTGGCGCTGGCCCAGTTGGCGCGCAACGCAGACCCGGAGCGCGGCTACGAGCCCTTGCTGGACGAACTGGTCGGACCCGTGCTGGGCGACTGCCTGCGCCACGGCATCAGCATCGTCGGCAACTTCGGCGCGGCCAACCCCGCCGCCGCGGCCCGACGCATTGCCGCGCTCGCCCGGCAGCAAGGCTTGCCGGCGCCACGCATCGCCGTGGTGCACGGCGATGCGCTCACCAGCGATGCGCAGCGGGAATTGCTGCGTCAACGCCTGGGCGGCGCGCTGGACGGTTTGGACGTGGTCAGCGCCACTGCCTACCTGGGCGCCGCCGAGATCGCGCAAGCGCTGGCAGCGGGCGCACAGGTCGTGGTGGCGGGCCGCGTGTCCGACCCCTCCCTGACATTGGGACCGGCGCTGGCCCACTTCGGCTGGGCCATGGACGATTGGCCGCGCCTGGGCCGCGCCACCATGGCCGGCCATATGCTGGAATGCGGCTTGCAGGTCACCGGTGGCTACTTCTGCGTGCCGGGCCTCAAGGACGTGCCGGACGTGCATGCCGCAGGCTTTCCCATCGCCGAAATCCATGCCGACGGCCAATTCGTGATCGGCAAGGCGGACGGCACCGGCGGCATGGTCGACGCGCGCACGGTCAAGGAACAACTGCTGTACGAAGTGCACGACCCCGCGCGCTACCTGACGCCGGACGTCGTCGCCGACCTGAGCCGCGCCGAAGTGGCGGAGCTGGGCGGCGACCGGGTGGCGCTGCGCGGCATCACCGGCCATGCGCGTCCCGATGAACTCAAGGTCAATGTCTGCTACCACGGCGGCTGGCTGGCCGAGGCCGAGATCTCCTATGCCGGCGTGCAGGCCGAGGCGCGCGCGCGCCTGGCGGCCGAGATCGTGCGCAAGCGTCTGGATCCGGGCCTGCGCCTGCGCGCCGACCTGATCGGCGCCATCAGCATCCTCGGCGACGATGCCGGCGAAATGCTGTCCAGCCTGCCCGACGGTCATGGGCGCGACGTGCGCCTGCGCATCGCCGCCGAACACGGCGACCGCAAGCTGGCCGAGAGCGTGCTGCGCGAAGTAAACGCGCTCTATACCTGCGGCCCGGCCGGCGGCGGCGGCGTGCGCACCGCGCTGCGCCCGCGCCTGAACATGATGTCCTGCACCCTGCCGCGCGACGCCGTGCCCAGCGGCTGGACCTTCCTGGAGGAAGCCTCGCAATGAATCCGCCGCTGATCGCGGTCCCCTTGTACCGCCTGGCGCACAGCCGCTCCGGCGACAAGGGCGACATCTCCAACCTGAGCCTGATCGCCTGGGACCCGGAATGCTATGAGGCGCTGGCCGCGCAGGTCACCGAAGCCCGCGTCGCGGCCTGGTTCGCCTACCGCCATCCCCGGCGCGTCACGCGCTACACGCTGCCCACGCTGCATGCCATGAACTTCGTGCTGGAAGGCGTACTGGACGGCGGCGTCAACGATGCCCTCAACCTGGACACGCACGGCAAGAGCCTGTCCTTCAGATTGCTGGACATGACGGTCGAGGTCAGCCCGGCGCTGGCCGGCCGGCTGCCAGACATACCCGGCGACCGCCCCGCGGCCGCCTGATTTCAATTCCTATAAAAATCCCACAGGAGACACATATGCGCATCGCTACCAAAGGCCGGCTGGCCTTGCTGCTGGCCGCCGCCCTGCCCTTGAGCGCCATGGCCCAGTTCCCCGCCAAGCCCATTACCTTCATCGTGCCGTTCGCGGCGGGCAGTGCCACCGACCAGATCGGCCGTGCCATCGGCCAGGGCGTCACCGAACAGACCGGCCAGGCCGTCGTGATCGAGAACAAGCCCGGCGCCAGCGCGATGATAGGCGCCGCCGCCGGCGCCCGCGCGGCGCCCGACGGCTACACGGTGCTGATCACCACCAACACCACGCACGCCGCCAACGAACACCTCTACAAGACGCTGACCTACGACCCGGTCAAGGACTACGCACCGCTGACCTTGTTGGGCAAAGGCGGCCAGATCATGGTGGTCAATCCCAGTTCGCAGGCCAAGACCGTCGGCGACTTCCTGGCCCAGGCCAAGCAGTCGCCCGGCAAGCTGAGCTTCGGCAGCGGCAGTTCCAGCAGCCGTATCGCCGGCGAACTGCTGCAGCAGATGGCGGGCGTGCAACTGCTGCACGTGCCGTACAAGAGCAACCCGCTGGCAGTCACCGACCTGCTGGGCGGCCAGATCGACATGATGATCACCGACACCGCCACCGGCCTGCCCCAGGTCAAGTCGGGCAAGCTGCGCGCGCTCGGCGTCACCGGTCAGGCGCGTTCGCCGCTGGCGCCGGACGTCCCCACCATCGCCGAAGCCGGCGTGCCGGGCTATGAAATGGGTTACTGGTTCGCCGCCTACGCGCCGGCCGGCACGCCGCCGGATGTCGTCAAGCGCCTGAACGAGCTGCTGGTCAAGGCCACCGCAAGCGCGCCGGCCAAGCAGTTCTATGCGCAAACGGGGACGGACGTGGCCAGCTCCACCCCGGACGAACTCGCGAAGTTCCAGCAGGCCGAGTCGAAGAAATGGGGCGAAATCATCAAGAAGGCCGGCATCCAGCCCGAATAGGCCGGAGGCTCCGAGGTGATGATGTACCGACGCGCCGCAGCCAGAAACGTCGCCACGGTGTTGCGCAGCGCCAGAAAACACAAAACCCATCGCATCGCTGCGATGGGTTTTGTGTTTGGAGCCTGCGCCGGGACTTATTTGTCCACGAATGCGCGCTCGACCACGTAGTCGCCCGGCTGGCCCACGCCTGGCGAAACGGTGAAGCCGCGCTTGTCCAGCATGGCGCTGATGTCGGCCAGCATATGGGGGCTGCCGCAGATCATGGCGCGGTCGGTTTCCGGGTTGATCTGCGGAATGCCGATGTCTTCGCACAGCTTGCCGTTTTCCATCAGTTCCGTGATTCGGCCCTGGTTGCGGAACGGCTCGCGCGTGACCGTCGGGTAGTACACGAGCTTGTCGCGCACCACGTCGCCGAAGAATTCGTTATTCGGCAATTCTTTTTCGATGAAGTCGGCATAGGCCAGCTCGCTGACCCAGCGCACGCCATGCACCAGGATGACCTTGTCGAAGCGTTCGTAGATGTCCGGGTCCTTGATGATGCTCATGAACGGAGCCAGGCCGGTGCCCGTGCCGAACAGGAACAGGTGCTTGCCCGGCTTCAGGTCGTCGACGACCAGCGTGCCCACGGGCTTGCGGCTGACCAGGATGGTGTCGCCTTCCTTCAGATGCTGCAGGCGCGACGTGAGCGGGCCGTTCTGCACCTTGATGCTGAGGAACTCGAGGTTCTCTTCATAGTTGGCGCTGGCGATGCTGTAGGCCCGCAGCAGGGGCTTGCCTTCAACTTCCAGTCCGATCATCACGAAGTGGCCATTGTGGAACCGCAAGGCCGAGTCACGCGTCGTGGTAAAGGAAAACAGGGTGTCGTTCCAGTGGTGCACGCTTAGTACGCGCTCAGTGTTGAAAGCAGCCATGTCGTATCAAATTAGGGCGACCGCCCCGGGCAATGCGCCCGGCTTGTGCCGCTGGGTCATTCCGTGCCGCAAAAAAGACGCGGCCCGGCATTAGGGTTGACCCTATTCCACAGGGTCTCGATGATAACTGCTCTCATTATTCCGTAATACGCTTATGCCGTATTGATGGGGATCAAGGCTGCAGCCTGCCCGACTTACGAATAGTTGAACGCCGCTTTGCTTCCTGTTATCGTCGCGTTCTCATTTGATAATCATTTTCGTTAGCAGACTGTTTTGAGCGGTGGGAAGCCTGGACACCCGGGAAACCCGCTGCAGCCCTAGCCGGAGCACCTCCTCATGAACAAGCGTCCCCAATTGAATTCGCTGCTGCGCGCCCTGGCGCTGGCCGGCGCCGCCGCCTTCACCGTGTCGGCCAACGCCGCCGAGGAAGTCAGCCTCTACACCACCCGGGAACCCAAGCTGATCCAGCCGCTGCTGGACGCTTTCACCAAGGAAAGCGGCATCAAGGTCAACACGGTCTTCGTCAAGGACGGCCTGCTGGAACGCGTCAAGGCCGAAGGCGCCAAGTCGCCCGCCGACGTGCTGATGACCGTGGACATCGGCAACCTGCTGGACCTGGTCGACGGCGGCGTGACCCAGTCGATCAAATCGCAAACGCTGGAATCCGTCATCCCCGCCAACCTGCGCGGCGCCGATGGCAAGTGGTACGCCCTGTCGCTGCGCGACCGCGTGCTGTACGTGGAAAAGGACCTGAAGCTGGAAGCCTTCCGCTACGAAGACCTGGCCGATCCCAAGTGGAAGGGCAAGGTCTGCATCCGCTCGGGCCAGCATCCCTACAACACCGCGCTGGTCGCCTCCATGATCGCGCATGACGGCGCCGAAGCCACCGAAAAATGGCTGCGCGGCGTCAAGGCCAACCTGGCCCGCAAGGCCGCCGGCGGCGACCGCGACGTGGCCCGCGACATCCTGGGCGGCATCTGCGACATCGGCCTGGCCAATGCCTACTACGTCGGTCACATGAAGAATGCCGAAGCCGGCACCGACGCGCGCAAGTGGGGCGACGCCATCAAGGTCATCCGCCCGACCTTCGCCAACGCCAAGAGCGGCGGCACGCACGTGAACGTCAGCGGCGCGGCGGTTGCCGCCCATGCGCCCAACAAGGCCAACGCGGTCAAGCTGCTGGACTTCCTGGTGTCCGAGCCCGCCCAGGCCCTGTACGCCCAGGCCAACTACGAGTACCCCGTCCGCAAGGGCGTGAAGCTGGACCCCGTGATCGCCAGCTTTGGCGAACTGAAGGTCGACCCGCTGCCGTTGGCCGAAATCGCCAAGCATCGCAAGCAAGCCAGCGAACTGGTGGACAAGGTCGGTTTCGACAACTGATAAGCCCGTGGAACGCCACGCCTTGCGGCGCGGCGCAGCCATGTGGCAGTGACACCCGCGCGGGCCGCGCCCCGGCCAGCGCGTAGGGCCTGCTCCCTTTTTTGGAGGGAGCAGGCCTTGCCATTGATGCAATCGACTTTGAAGCATGCACACTGATTCTTTGCCCCGGCCGCTGCGTCTGCGCTGGACTGAACGCGGGGCCGGCTGGCTGGCCGGCGCCGCCCTGATCGCGCTGGCCGTATTGGCCCCCGTTCTGACGCTGGGCTGGTGGGCGCTGGGCGGCGAACTCTCGCACTGGCAGCATCTGGCCAACTATGTGCTGCCCCAGGCGCTGGCCAATACCGCCGTGCTGCTGGCCGGCGTGGGCGTGCTGGTCACCCTGCTGGGCACGGGCGCGGCCTGGCTGGTCACCGCCTACGACTTCCCTACCCGCCGCGTGCTGACCTGGGCGCTCTTGCTGCCGCTGGCGGTGCCGACCTACATCATCGCCTTCGCCTATCTGGACCTGCTGCACCCGATAGGCCCCATACAGAGCGGCATCCGCGCGGTGCTGGGCTACGACAGCCCGCGCCAGTTCCGCCTGCCGGACCTGCGCTCGATCTACGGCGCGATCTTCGTGCTGGGCTTCGTGCTCTATCCCTATGTGTACCTGAGCACCCGCGTCATGTTCATGACGCAGGCCGCGAGCCTGCTGGAAGCGGCGCGCACGCTGGGCGCCGGGCGTGTCGCCGTGTTCTTCCGCGTGGCCTTGCCGCTGGCGCGGCCCGCCATCGTGGTGGGCGTGAGCCTGGCGCTGCTGGAAACGCTGAACGATATCGGCGCCTCCGAATTCCTGGGCGTGCAGACGCTGACCGTGTCGGTCTACACCACCTGGGTCACGCGTTCCGACCTGGCCGGCGCAGCCCAGATCGCGCTGACCATGCTGGCGATCGTGATCGGGCTGATCCTGCTGGAACGCCATGGCCGCAAGCGCCAGCGCTACGCCAACACGCAGCGCATGCGGCCTATGCAGCCGCGCCGTCTGCGCGGCGCCGCCGGGGCCATTGCGGCAATGCTGGGGTGGATCCCGGTGCTGGTGGGCTTCGTCGCGCCTGCGCTCTACCTGATCGTGGAAACCTACAAACGCCTGCACCTGGTGGGCGGCGTGTCGCACCAATTGATCAACGGACTTTCCAACACGCTGATCGTGGCCTTCAGCGCCACCATCGTCACCCTGCTGTGCGGCCTGATCGTGGCCTGGGCCGGGCGCACCCTGCGCGAAAGCTCGGGTTTCAACCCCGGCCGCGCCTGCGCGCGCATCGCCAGCCTGGGCTATGCGGTGCCCGGCACGGTGCTGGCCATCGGCCTGCTCACGCCCTTCGTCTGGATCGATACGGCCGTCGCCAAGGTATTCGGCGGCACCGGCCTGTTCCTGATGGGGTCGATGGGCGCGCTGGTCTGCGCCTACGCGATCCGCTTCCTGGCGATTTCGACCGGGGCGCTGGAAGCCGGCCTGGCCCGCATCCCGCCGTCGCTGGAACAGGCTTCGCGCCTGTTGGGCGAAAGTTCGGCCGGCACGCTGCGCCGCGTCCATCTGCCGCTCCTGCGCCCGGCGCTGGCGGCCAGCGCCCTGCTGGTGTTCGTGGACGCCATGAAGGAACTACCCGCGACGCTGCTGCTGCGACCCATGAATTTCGACACGCTCGCCACCTGGCTATACGCGGAAGCGGCCCGCGGCACCTATGAAGAAGGCGCCGTCGCGGCCCTGGCCATCGTGCTGGCCGGCCTGTTCCCCGTCATACTCCTGGCGCGCACCAATCTGAAAATGGGACATTGATCATCGTGCCCGATCTGTTAGAACTCGATCACCTTTCCCTCGCCTATGACACCCCGGCGGGACTCAAGCCCGTGGTGCAGGACCTGACGCTGGGCCTGCCCGTGGGCCATATCGGCTGCCTGCTGGGCGAATCCGGCTGCGGCAAGACCACGGTGCTGCGCGCCATTGCCGGCTTTGAGCCGGTGCGGGCCGGACGCATCCTGCTGGACGGCACGGTCATTTCCTCGCCCACCGTGCAGGTGGCGCCCGAGCATCGCCGCGTGGGCATGATGTTCCAGGACTATGCGCTGTTTCCGCACTTGTCGGTAGCGCTGAACGTGGCCTTCGGCCTGCGCAAGCTGGCGCGCCCGGAACGCGCGCGCCGCGTCGAAGAGATGTTGGAACTGGTGGGTCTGGCGCATGCCGCCAACAGCTATCCCCACGAGATTTCCGGCGGCCAGCAGCAGCGCGTGGCGCTGGCGCGCGCGCTGGCGCCCTCGCCCGACCTGCTGCTGCTGGACGAGCCGTTCTCGAACCTGGACGTGGACACACGCGAGCGCCTGGCCTTCGAAGTGCGCGACATCCTCAAGACCACCGGCCACACGGCCATCCTGGTGACGCACAACCAGGCCGAAGCCTTCGCCATCGCCGACCGCATCGGCGTCATGTCCCAGGGCAGCATCGCGCAGTGGGATACGCCCTATAACCTGCATCATCATCCCGCCAGCGACTTCGTGCGCGATTTCATCCGCCGCGAAGCGCTGGAAGAGCGGCGCGAGCAGGCCTACGCCCGCGGCCGCTGAGTCTGCGCCGGCCGCTCAGTCGGCCGACAGCTTCACCTTCTGCGACAAGGCCTTGAAGGCCTCGTGCTGGCTTTGGGTCAGGCGTTCCACTTCCTGCGGCGTGGAACCGTAGGGCATGAAGCCGGCCTGCTCCAGCTTGGTCTTCACTTCCGGCAAGGCCAGCGCCCATTGGAAGGCTTCGCTCAGGGCACGGGTCACCTCCGGCGGCATCTTCGCCGGGCCATAGACCGCGAACCACGGATCGACCGCGGCGGCTTCGTAGCCCAGCTCGGCCAGCGTCGGCACGTCCGGCAAGGCCGGCGCGCGCTTGCTGCCGGTCACCGCCAGCGCATGCACCTTGCCCGCCTTGATGTGCGGCAGGGAAGCCGGCAGATTGTCGAACATCACCGGCAGATGGCCGCCCAGCAAGTCGTTCAGACCCTGCGCGCTGCCCTTGTACGGGATGTGCTGCATGCCGGCGCCGGTCAGTTGATCGAACATCACGCCGGCCAGATGCATGGACGTGCCGGTACCCGGCGTGCCGAACGAGGTGCCCGGATGCTGCTTGGCGTAGGCCACCAGGTCCTTGACGCTGTCGACCTTCAAGGCCGGGCCGACTTCCAGCACCACGGTGGACGCGCCCAGCATGCTGACGCCCGTGAAATCCTTGGTGGGATCGAACGGCATGGACGGGTAGACGAAGGGATTCAGCGCATTGGTCGAGATGGCGCCGAAGCCTATGGTGTAGCCGTCGGGCGCAGCCTTGGCCACCGCGTCCATGCCGATATTGCCGCCCGCCCCGGGACGGTTCTCGACGATGACCGGCTGGCCCAGCTTTTCAGCCACTTTCTGGCCGGCTGTGCGCGCCACCAGGTCGGTGGTGCCGCCCGCCGTGTAAGGCACGATGAAGGTGATGGGCTTGGCCGGATAGCCGGCGGCAAGCGCGGCCGATGCGCCCTGGATCAGCGCCAGCGCGGCCAGGCCGCGCAGCGCGTTGAATGTATAGCGATGCATGATGTCTCCATCCCGGTTTGTTGTTGGGTCGGGAGGCGCATCATACCGCCGGCCGCGCCGCGCTAGCGCGGCCGGTGTGCGTGCAACTTCAGGCGCGCGGTTCGGGCAGCGGGATGTACTCGGTCTCGTCGCCCGGCACGATCTGGTCGAAGCGGTTGCGTTGCCAGTCCTGCTTGGCCTGTTCGATGCGGTCCTTGTTGCTGGAAACGAAGTTCCACCACACGAAGCGCGGGCCATCCAGGGGTTCGCCGCCGATCACGGCGAAGCGCGCCGCGGTCTTGGCGCGGATCTGCACGGGCCGGCCGGGTGCGAACACGACCAGGCGGCCGCTTTCGAACTCCTGGCCGTCGATCTCGACCGTGCCTTGCGCCAGATAGGCGGCGCGCTCTTCGTGCTCGGCCGGCAGCACCGTGGTCGCGCCGGCCTGCAATTGCAGGTCGCCATAAAACAGCGGCGACAGCGTCTTCACCGAGGACGTCTTGCCGAACAGCGAACCCGCCACCACCTGGGCGCGCACGCCCTCGCCTTCGACGACCGGCTGCGCGTCCAGCCCGTAGTGGGTGAAGCCCGGATCTGTCTCTTCATGCTCCTTGGGCAGCCCCACCCAGATCTGCAGGCCACAGAGGCGCTGCGCGCCCTGGCGGCTTTCGGGCGAGGAACGTTCCGAGTGCACGATGCCGCGGCCGGCCGTCATCCAGTTGACCTCGCCGGGCAGGATGGTCTGGGTATTGCCCGCGCCGTCGCGGTGCACCATGGACCCTTCGTACAGGTAGGTCACGGTGGACAGGCCGATATGGGGGTGCGGGCGCACGTCTATGCCGGAACCGGGCGCGAAATCGACTGGACCCATGTGATCCAGGAAGACGAACGGTCCGACGGTGCGGCGCTGCGCGGACGGGATGGCGCGGCGCACGGAAAAGCCGCCCAGGTCGCTGGTGCGCGGCACCACGACGGCTTCAATCTGGCTTTCGCCGGCTTCGGACAAAATGGACATGATCAGACTCTCCAGGTTGTAGGGCCAATGGCCATCTTAAGGCCTGCCGCTTGCATGGAAAAA
Source organism: Achromobacter sp. SD115 (assembly GCF_017355315.1). NCBI lineage: Bacteria > Pseudomonadati > Pseudomonadota > Betaproteobacteria > Burkholderiales > Alcaligenaceae > Achromobacter > Achromobacter sp. SD115. The sequence continues at coordinate 347,445 of NZ_JADIJM010000002.1, forward strand.
CAGCGGCGGGCGGGCTTCATCAGCCCGCCCGCCCAGGGGCTTTACGCCAGGTCGAACACCAGGACTTCGGCATCCTTGCCGCCCGAGAGCTCCACGCGGGTCTCGTCGGTGATGGCCAGCGCATCGCCGGCCGAAAGCTCGACGCCGTTGACCGTCACGCTGCCACGAGCCACGTGCACCCAGGCGCGGCGGCCAGCGGCCAGTTCCAGCACGGCGGACTCGTCGCCATCGAACAGGCCGCCGTACAGCCGCGCGTCCTGATGGATCTTCATCGAGCCGTCAGCGCCATCCGGCGACACCAGGGCCTGCAGGCGGCCGCGCTTCTGCTCGTCGCTGAAGCTGCGCTCTTCGTACTCCGGCGCGATGCCGGCCACATCGGGCTCGATCCAGATCTGCAGCATGTGCGTTTCGCGGTCCGACAGCGGGTTGAACTCCGAGTGCATCACCCCGCGGCCGGCGCTCATGCGCTGCACGTTACCGGGCTGGATGGTCGAGCCGCTGCCCATGCTGTCCTTGTGGGCGATCGCGCCGTCCAGCACATAGGTGATGATTTCCATGTCGCGGTGGCCGTGCGTGCCGAAGCCGCGGCCGGCCGCGATGCGGTCGTCATTGATCACGCGCAGGGCGCCAAAGCCCATGTGGGCCGGATCGTAGTAGTTGGCGAAGGAAAAGGTGTGAAACGAGTCCAGCCATCCATGGTTGGCGTGACCCCGTTCAGCAGCGCGGCGAGTGGTAAGCATTGCGGACTCCTGTTTCAATAATGTGAATGGTTGTGCAACCTGCCTTTCGTCACCTCCTTTTGGAGGGAAGCCGCTGCACTACCGGCATGAGTGATATTGTGCGCGTGCGCCTTCGCCTGTTTGGCGCTATATTTTGACGGAACCATTCAAATTTTTTGAATACTCGTTTCAGGCACATCCATGCAAGCCATCACCCCAGAACTGCTGATCCTGGTGGACGCCATCGCGCGCCACGGCAGCTTTGCCAAGGCGGCCCGCGAACTTGGCAAGGTGCCCTCGGCGGTGACCTACTCCATCCGCAAGCTGGAAGATGGGCTGGACGTGCTGCTGTTCGACCGCTCGGGGCACCGCGCGCTGTTGACGCCGGCGGGCGAAACGCTGCTGAAGGACGGCCGCCACGTGCTGCAGTCGCTGGACGACCTGGCCTGCCGCGTCAAGCGCATCGCCACGGGGTGGGAAGTGGAATTGCGCATCGCGGTCAGCGCGGTGCTGCCGTGGCGCCCGCTATACGACCTGATCGAAGAATTCCAGGCGCTGGGCAGCGCCACCACGCTGCGTTTTTCCAGCGAGGTACTGAGCGGCAACTGGGACGCGTTGACTTCCGGACGGGCCGATCTGGTCATCGGCGCGGGCGCCGCGGGCGAACCTACCGGCCCGTACCGCTCGCAAGCCATCGGGCAATCGCAATTCGGCTTCTGCGTGGCGGCGCACCATCCGCTGGCGTCGCTGCCGCAGCCCCTGAGCCGTGCGGACATCACGCGCTACTGCGCGGTAGTGGTGGCGGATACCTCCCGCAACCTGGCGCCGCAGACGCGCGGCATCCTGGCCGAACAGCCCACGCTGGTCATGCCCACCATGCAAGCGAAGATAGACGCCCAGGTCCGCGGCCTGGGCTGCGGCTACCTGCCGCTGACGCTGGCCGCGCCCTATCTGGCGCAAGGACTGCTGGTGGTATGCGAGACCGACGAAGGCATGTCCCTGACGGAGCACCTGGCCTACGCCTGGCGGTCGGAGCCCCCCGGCGAAGCCTTGAAATGGTGGCTGCAGAAACTGAAGTCGCCGCGCCTGTGCGAGAGCCTGCTGGGGATGGGGTAAGGCGCGCGCCCTACTCGTCCTCGATGCCCAGTTCGCGCAGCTTGCGCGTGATGGTGTTGCGGCCTATGCCCAGGCGGCTGGCCGCTTCCACGCGACGACCACGGCTGGCGTCCAGCGCGCTTTGCAGCAGGATCTTCTCGAACTGGCGCGTCAGCGTGGCCATGACCGCGGGCTCGCCCCGTTCCAGCCGGTACTGCGCGTCGCGCAGCAGGGAATCCTGCCAGTTGCGCGCAGAATCGTCGCCCACGGGCGTCGCGGCCTGCACCACGGCACCCACGCCGGCCATGGGCGCGGCAGGCCGCGCAAGCGCCGGAGCCGGCTGTTGCTGATGCTCCATGGCGCGGATTTCCGGCGGCAGGTCGGCGCGCTCCACCGTCTGGCCGGGCGCCATCACCGTCAGCCAGTGACAGAAGTTCTCCAGCTGGCGCACGTTGCCCGGAAAATCGAACTTGGACAGCACGGCCAGGGCTTCCGGCGTCAGACGCTTGACCGGCACCCCCAGCGCGCGGGCGCTGGCCGTCAGGAAGTGGCCGGCCAGCGCCGGGATGTCCTCGACCCGCTCGCGCAAGGGCGGCAGGCGCAGCCGGATCACGTTCAGGCGATGGAACAGGTCCTCGCGGAACAGGCCATGCTCCACGCGCTGCTCCAACGGCTGGTGGGTGGCGGCGACGATGCGCACGTCGACGCGCACCGGCTGCGCCCCGCCGACGCGGTAGAAGCTGCCTTCGGCCAGCACGCGCAACAGGCGCGTCTGCAATTCGATCGGCATGTCGCCGATTTCGTCCAGGAACAGGGTGCCGCCGTGCGCTTCCTCGAAGCGGCCGCGGCGCAGATTGTTGGCACCCGTAAACGCGCCGCGCTCATGGCCGAACAGCTCGGCCTCCAGCAGGTCGCGCGGAATCGCCGCCGCGTTCAGCGCCACGAAGGGGCCGCCCGCGCGCACGCCATGGCCATGCAGGGCGCGCGCCACCAGCTCCTTGCCGGTGCCGGATTCGCCCGTGATCAGCACGGTGACCTTGGATTGGGCCAGCCGGCCTATCGCCCGGAACACTTCCTGCATGGCGGTGGACGAGGACTGCGTCATCATCCAGCGCTCGTTGTTCTGCGCCGACTCGCCCTGCCCTTCAGGCCCTTCCGGCTCGGCGGACTCCTGCATGGCGCGCTGGATCAGCGCCACCGCCTCGTTCACGTCGAACGGCTTGGCCAGATAATCGAAGGCCCCACCCTGGAAGGCGGACACGGTGCTGTCCAGGTCCGCGAACGCGGTCATCACGATCACGGGCAGGCCGGGATGACGTTCCTTCAGCTGGCGCAGCAGTTCCAGGCCGTTGCCGCCCGGCATGCGGATATCGGATACCAGCGCGGCGGGCGCTTCCGCGGCCAGCTTGTCGCGCGACAGCGCGTCCAGCACGTCGGCCGATTGGGAGAAGCTGCGGGTAGGGACCCCGGCGCGGGCCAGGGCTTTCTCCAGGACCCAGCGGATGGCCTGGTCATCGTCGACGATCCATACGGGTTTCATCAGAGTGCGGGCTCCATCGGAAGGACCAGGCGGAACTCGGTGCGGCCGGGCCGGGATTCAAATTCGATGATGCCGCCGTGCTGCTGCACGAAGTCCTGCGCCAGGCTCAGGCCCAGGCCGGTGCCTCCGGCGCGGGCCGTGACCAGCGGATGGAAAATGCGGTCGCGGATCTGGTCCGGCACGCCGGGACCGTTGTCCATGATGGACAGCTCCAGCGCCAGGCGGTGCTGCCGGTGGGCCAGCATCACCTGGCGCGCCACGCGCGTGCGCAGCGTAATCACGCCGGGTTCGGTCTGCGGCCCCTGCGGGCGCGCGACCAGTTCCTGCGCGGCATTGCGGGCCACATTCAGGACGGCCTGCATCAGGCGGGCGGCGTCGCCCTTCAGGTCTGGCACCGAGGCGTCGTAGTCGCGCAGCAGCGTGACGTCGTTGCGGAACTCGGCCTGGATCAGCGCGCAGACGCGTTCGCAGATTTCATGGATATTGACCGGCCGCGCGTTCAACGGCACACGCTGCGGGCCGCTCAGGCGGTCCACCAGCGCCTGCAGGCGGTCGGCTTCGGAAATGATGACCTGGGTGTACTCGGCCAGGGCCGCGCTGGGCAGCTCGGCTTCGAGCAGTTGCGCGGCGCCGCGCAGGCCGCCCAGGGGATTCTTGACTTCATGCGCCAGATTGCGCAGCAGTTCGCGGTGGGCCTCGATCTCGTCAACCAGCCGGTGGTTGCGGTCGGCCAGCACGCGTTGCTCGATCTCGCGGGTTTCTATCAGTACGGGCCAGCGCTGGCCCGTCAGTCCGACCGTCGTCACGGAAACTTCCACGGATTCGGCGGCGCGGCGCAGCGAGGCCAGTTGCCTGACGTCGGCATAGCGTCCGGCGGCGGCGCGGTCGATGGAGGATTGGATGTTTTCCGGACTGTCGAACAGCGTGGCGGCGGATTGACCGCCCAGTTGCTTGCGCGAGCGGCCGAACAGATCTTCGGCGGCCGCATTGGCGTATTCGATATGACCGCGTGCGTTGACCAGGAAAACGGACGTGGCTAGCAAATCGAGAGCTTCTACATTCATTTTCTACATACCCGAATGTGAGGGGACGGCGGAACGCGACGGCCGCGCCGGAAGCCGGCGCCCTGCCCGCCAAGCGCAGCGCCTGGCGGGTAGCACGTCGAACCGCGATCTGGCGGTGAGCGTGCTGCGGGCCCTGGTTTCTGCCTGCAGCATCGCGCCACCTCCAGCTACTGCCTCAAGCCATCAGAGGCTGTAGTACATGTCGAACTCGACCGGATGCGGCGTCATGCGCAGGCGGTTCACATCGGCCATCTTCAGGTCGATGTAGGCGGTGAGCATGTCGTTGCTGAACACGCCGCCGCGGGTCAGGAACTCGCGGTCGTTGTCCAGGGCTTCCAGGGCCTGCTCCAGCGAGGCGCAGACGGTCGGGATCTTGGCGTCTTCTTCCGGCGGCAGGTCGTACAGGTTCTTGTCGGCGGGATCGCCGGGGTGGATCTTGTTCTGCACGCCGTCCAGGCCGGCCATCATCAGGGCCGAGAAGGCCAGGTACGGGTTGGCCAGGGGGTCCGGGAAACGCGCTTCGACGCGGCGGCCCTTGGGGTTGCCGACGTACGGAATGCGGATCGAGGCCGAACGGTTGCGGGCCGAGTAGGCCAGCTTCACCGGCGCTTCGTAGTGCGGAACCAGGCGCTTGTACGAGTTGGTGCCGGGGTTGGTGATGGCATTCAGCGCGCGGGCGTGCTTGATGATGCCGCCGATGTAGTACAGCGCGAATTCCGACAGGCCGGCGTAGCCGTTGCCCGCGAACAGGTTCTGGCCGTCCTTCCAGATGGACTGGTGGACGTGCATGCCGGAGCCGTTGTCGCCGACGATGGGCTTGGGCATGAAGGTGGCGGTCTTGCCGTAGGCGTGGGCCACGTTGTGGATCACGTACTTGACGATCTGCGTCCAGTCGGCGCGCTGCACCAGCGTGCTGAACTTGGTGCCGATTTCGAGCTGGCCGGCGCCGGCCACTTCATGGTGGTGCACTTCGACCGGCACGCCCATCTGCTCCATCAGCAGGCACATTTCCGAACGCATGTCCTGGAAGGAATCGACCGGGGGCACGGGGAAGTAGCCGCCCTTGACGGTGGGACGGTGGCCAGTGTTGCCGCCTTCGAATTCCAGGCCCGAGGACCAGGGCGCTTCTTCCGACTTGATCTTGACGAAAGTGCCGGACATGTCGCTGTTCCAGGTCACGCCGTCGAAGACGAAGAATTCGGGTTCCGGACCGAAGTAGGCGGTGTCGCCCAGGCCGGAGGACTTCAGGTAGGCTTCGGCGCGCTTGGCCAGCGAGCGCGGGTCGCGGTCATAGCCCTTCAGATCGGACGGTTCGACCACGTCGCACGACAGGATCAGGGTCGGCTCTTCGCGGAACGGATCCAGATTGCCGGTGGACAGATCGGGGATGAGCAGCATGTCGGAGGCTTCGATGCCCTTCCAGCCCGGGATCGACGAACCGTCGAAGGCCTGCCCGCTTTCCAGCTTGTCTTCGTCGATCTGGCTGATCGGCACGGACACGTGGTGCTCACGGCCAACCGTATCGGTGAAGCGGAAATCCACGAATTTGACTTCGTTGTCGGCGATCTGTTTCAGGACATCTTTCGGGCTTGCCATGTCATCTCCATTAGATAAAAAGGTCGAGGGCTGTGCCCGTCGACTGGCATAAAAGAAGAAAGCAATAAGCGTGCCAGGTTTTACCCCCGGGATTCCCCGGGGAAGGCAGCTGGGTCAGGGGAAAATGTAGCACCATAATGGTGCAAAAAGTGGGGCATGAAAGCCCCACTATGGTGCATGCACGCTACAGGAACATTTCCTGCAGGTCATTGAGGAATCGCCAGCCCAGCGGGGTCGCCCGCAGTCGGGTGGGATCGGCGTCCAGCAGGCCGCGCTTGGAGGCCGCCTCCAATTGGTGCGCAATGGCGGCCAGCGACAGGCCGGTGCGTTCGTTGAAGGCGGTGGCGGCGACGCCGTCCTTCAGGCGCAAGGCATTCAGCATGAACTCGAACGGCAGCTCGTCCGGGCCGACCTGGCGGCTTTCGGCAACGTGGCTGCCGTCGCGCGCCATGGCCGCCTGCATCCAGGAGTCCGGACTGCGCAGCCGCGCCTCGCGCAGGATGCGGTCATGGAAGGACAGCTTGCCGTGCGCGCCCGGGCCCAGGCCCAGGTAGTCGCCGAACTCCCAGTAATTCAGGTTGTGGCGGCAGCGCGCGCCGGGCTTGGCATAGGCCGAGACTTCGTAGCGGGCCAGGCCGGCGCCCGCCAGCTCGGCTTCCACCGCGTCCTGCATGGCGGCGCTGGTGTCGTCGTCGGGCAGGTCCTCGGGCGGGAACTTGGCGAAGACGGTATTGGGCTCCATCGTCAGGTGATAGAGCGACAGATGTTCGGTGCCGAAGGCCACGGCTTGCCGCAAGTCGGCCACACAGGCCTCCAGCGTCTGGCCAGGCAAGGCGAACATCATGTCCAGGTTCACGCGCGCGACGGCGCGCTGCGCCATCTCGATCGCCGCCCTCGCCTGCGCGCTGTCATGGATGCGGCCCAGCTTCTTCAGCTGCGCATCGTCGAAACTCTGGATGCCCAGCGAAAACCGCGTCACGCCGCTGGCGGCGTAGTCGCGGAAGCGCCCCGCCTCGGCCGTGCCGGGATTGGCTTCCATCGTGATCTCGGCGTCGGGCCATAAGTTCAGACAGGCGCGCAGCATCGCCAGGAGCTCATCCAACCCCTCGGACGACAGCAGGCTGGGCGTGCCCCCGCCGATGAAAACCGACACCACCTGCCGCCCCCAGATGGAAGGCAGCGCCTGTTCCAGGTCGCTACGCAGGGCGTCCAGATAGGCGCGTTCGGGGATCTCACCCGGCGCCGCATGCGAGTTGAAGTCGCAATAAGGGCATTTGCGCACGCACCAGGGCACGTGCACGTAGACCGACAGCGGCGGCAGGCTGGACAGGGTAGCGCCGGCCGGCAGCTTCAGGCGCGACGGCTGCGCGCCCATATCGTTGCGGATGGGAATGATGATGGACATGCGTAATTCCTGGACCGGGCGCCACGCGGCGCCCTCGTCAAGCCTGGTTCAGCTTGCTCAACAGTTCGCGCAGCGCGCGGGCACGGTGGCTCAGCCGGTTCTTTTCCTCGGGATCCAGGGCTGCGGCGGTCAGGGCCTGGTCGGGCAGGTAGAAATGCGGGTCGTAGCCGAAGCCGTTGGCGCCTTCGGGCTGGTCGATGATCTCGCCATGCCACAGGCCTTCGCCGATCAGGGGCCGCGGGTCGTTCTCGGCGCGCACCAGCGCCAGCACCGCCACGTACCAGGCGCTGCGGTCGGCCACGCCGGCCAGCTTGCGCACCAGCAGTTCGTTATTGGCCTGGTCGGATTTTTCGCCGCCATGCATTTTGGCGTAGCGCGCGGAATACACACCAGGAGCACCATCCAGTGCCGCCACGCACAGGCCGGAATCGTCGGCCAACGCGGGCAGCCCGGTCAGGCGGCTGGCATGGCGGGCCTTGGCCAGCGCGTTCTCGACGAAGGTGACGTGCGGCTCTTCGGCTTCGGGTACGCCCAGTTCGCCTTGCGGCACCAGCTCCATGCCCAGAGGCGCGAACAAGGCGGAGAACTCGCGCAGCTTGCCGGCATTGTTGGACGCCAGCACGACGCGGCGTAGGGAATCGGGAATCTTGGGAACGGTCATGGGCAAATTGTATAGGGCGCGGGCCGGATGCGCCGCCGCCGGGCGCGATGTCCCCGCGCGCCGGAAGGATATGCCCTGGGCCGGGGTTGACAGTGATGCGTACCCTAATTGAAGATGGCGCGCCCGTCGTCGACGCAACAACGCCGACATATTTTCTTGTCAATATGATCAAACTTGTCACTGATAGTATCTGAACCCACCGGCGATGGACCCCATTCACGCTTTGCCCCGGCCGGTAGCGGCCCGCGCGCCCTCATCTTCCCTGGACAACGCGTCAGCGCACGTGAGCCTGGCCGGCATACTGCGCGAACGGCTGTTGCGCCCGCGCTTCCAGCCGGTGGTCGACCTTTCGCACAGCCGCATCTACGGCCATGAAAGCCTGATCCGCGGCCCGGCCGACACCGCCCTGCACTTTCCCGACGCGCTGTTTGCCGAGGCCCGCCGCCAGGGCCTGCATCCGCAGTTGGAACTGGCCAGCTTCCGCGCCGGCGCCCAGGGCTTTCATCAGCACGACGCCGCTGGCATGCTGTTCCTGAACCTTTCCGGCTCGGCGCTACTGCATTACTGGAGCCTGTGGGGCGAAGAAATGCCCCAACGCCTGCTCAAGAACTGCTCGCTCGCGCCGTCCAGCATCATCGTCGAACTCACCGAACAGGATCCGCTGTCCGAGCACATGGCCGAGCTGTCCAGCGCCTTTGCCTGCCTGCGCGAACACGGCATGCGCGTTGCGCTGGACGATTACGGCGTGGGCAACTCCAATCTGCAGCTCTGGGCCGAGATGCAGCCGGACCTGGTCAAGATAGACCGCTATTTCTTCGACGGCATCGGCCAGGACGAGCGCAAGCAGAACATGGTGCGCGCCATCCTGAAGGTGGCGCAGCACCTGGGCACCACCATCGTCGCCGAAGGCATCGAAACCGCCGACGATCTGGCCGTGGTGCGCGAGCTGGACATCCGCTACGCCCAAGGCTGGTTGCTGGGCCGGCCAGAAGAAATGCTGCTGACCGAGCTGGCGCCGCCGCTGCGCGATTCGCTGCGGCAGCGGGCGCCAACGGCCGCGCTGCAGCGCGGCATCGGCGGCACCGCCGCCAGCCTGCGGGTCGAAGCGCCCGCGGTGCAATTGAGCGGGCACACCAACGACGACGTGCACCGGCTGTTCATCGAGCACAAGGACATGCACGCGGTGGCCGTGGTGGACGACGACAACCGCCCGGTCGGCATCATCAACCGCCGCGACTTCTCGGAACATTACGCCCAACGCTATACGCGCGAACTGTTCGGACGCGACGCCTGCTCCACCTTCATGAACGCGGAACCGGTGCTGGTGGATCTGAACGTGTCCATCGACCAGTTGAGCCACGTGCTGATCTCCGAAGACCAGCGCTACCTGATGGACGGCCTGATCATCACGCGCGAAGGCCGCTACGACGGGTTGGCCACGGGCGAAACGCTGGTGCGTTCAGTCACCGAAATGCGCATCGAGGCGGCGCGCTACGCCAATCCGCTGACCTCCCTGCCCGGCAACATCCCCATCAGCCGGCACATCGCCACGCTGCTGGAAGACGCGGACGACTTCACCATCTGCTACGGCGACTTGAACAATTTCAAGCCGTTCAACGACGTCTACGGCTACTGGCGCGGCGACGACATGATCATGCTGACCGCCGACGTCATCAAGCGCCATTGCGACCCGCAACGCGACTTCGTCGGCCATGTGGGCGGCGACGATTTCGTGGTGCTGCTGCGCAGCCCCGATTGGATGGCGCGCGCCCAGCGCATCATCGCCGAATTCAACGAGCGCGCGATGGATCTTTACGACGACGAGGGCCGCCGCAACGGCGGGATCGAAGCCGAGGACCGCTACGGCGTGCCCCGCTTCTTTCCCTTCGTGACGCTGGGTGTCGGCGCCCTCACCGTCACGCCCTCGCTATGCGAGCGCATCCGCCCTGAGGACATCGCGTCGGCCGCCGCTCATGTCAAGCACAAGGTCAAGCACGGGAACCTGTCGCTGGTGGCCGAGCGCTACACCGGCGGCATCCTGCCGCAGCTCGACAGCTAAGCCCTGCCCAGCCGCGCCATCGGCCGGCTGGGCGATCTGGAATACCGCCACCGCCCGGCGCAAGCCCTGCGCCTGCGCTTCCAGGGCAGCCGCCGCAGCCGCCGTCTGTTCCACCATGGCGGCATTCTCCTGGGTCGAGCGCTCGATGTCCGCCACCGCGTGGTTCACCGAGGCGATGCCTGCGGCCTGCTCGGCCGTGGCGCTGGAAATCTCGGCCACGATCTGCGTCACCCGGTCCACCGACTGCACCATGTCGCGCATGGTGTCGCCCGCCAGGCTGACCTGACGCACGCCCGTCTGCACGCGCGCCGCGGAGTCCTCGATCAGGCCCTTGATCTCCTTGGCCGCCTGCGCGCTGCGCTGGGCCAGCGAGCGCACCTCGCCCGCCACCACCGCAAAGCCCTTGCCCTGCTCGCCCGCGCGCGCCGCTTCCACGGCGGCGTTCAGCGCCAGAATGTTGGTCTGGAAGGCGATGCTGTCGACCACGCCGACGATCTCGCCGATGCGGCGCGCGCTCTCGGCGATGCCCTGCATGCTCTGCACCACTTCTTCGACCGCCGCGCCGCCGCGCTGCGCCAGCTGGGTCGCGCCCAGCGCCTGGCGGCTGGCCAGGTCGGCGTTGCCAGCGGTCAGCTGCACCGTGTGCGCCAGCTGCATCATGTTGGCCGACGCTTCCTGCAGCGAGCCCGCCTGGCGCGCGGTGCGGTCCGACATGTCCGCTCCGCCCGCGGCGATCTCGCCCGAGCCGGTATGGATTTCCTCGACGCCGTGGCGCACCGAGGCCACGGCCGCCGACAGCCCTTTCTGCATGCGCCGCATGGCGCTGTACAAAACGCCGATCTCGTTGTCGCCGCGCATAGCGATCGCGCCCGTCAGGTCGCCGTCGGCGATGCGGTCGAAATGCGCGCCGGCCTCGTTCAGCGGCCGCAGGATGCCGCGGCGGAACGCCAGCCGGATCAGCACAGCCAGCAGCAACACCAGGGCCAGCACGCCCGCCGCCACCGCGATCACCCGCTGCAGCGTGAGGCTGGCGCTGGCCACCGCCGCCTGGCCCTGGTCGCGGGCGTAGGTCTGGTAGGCGTCGGCCTGCTTGACGTAGGCGGCGCCGCTGCCCGGCAGCACCTTGTCCACCAGGCGGTTCACCTCGATGCCGTTCCAGCCCTTGATCGCCGCATGCATGGGCGCCAACGTCTTGTCCGCGAAGGCGACATAGGCGGCCAGCACCCCGTCGAACAGCGGCGCGCCCCCGGCGCTGACGTCGGGGTTGGCCCGCAGGCTCGCCAGGCTGGCCGCTGCCTGCTTGAACAGCGTCTCGGCGTGCGCCAGGGACTCGTTGCGCGCCTCTTCCAGGCCGCCTTCCATCGCCGTCTTGGCATCCGTCAGCGCGGCGCGCGCCTGGAACAACCGGCTGGTCATATCGGCCAGGTCGCCGGCCCGTTCTATGCTGCCCCGGCCCAGCGCTTCAATGTCCGCGCGATTTTCCCGCAGCACCGAGATTCCTGCCGCCGCCGCCAGCGCGAACAGCACCACGAACAACGCAAGAATGGCCGACAACGCCGTCGTGACTCTGATGTTTTTCCGCATATCAGTCCATACAAAACCTGCCGCCAGCGGCGGCGTTCACAGGGATTATGGACACCCAGTTTGGCAATTTCTTGACACAACCCCGGCGCCGGGATGACAAACTCCCGTCACGAAACCGAACCCCGTATTAAGCAATTGTGAATTGGCAGAGCCCACGGCTTGCGGCACATTCAATGCTGCACCGATCCATTACCCATATAGAAAACAGCAACATGCCCAACGCCTCCCACGCCTATCAGGACATCCGCGAAGCCGTGCGCGACCTCTGCGCCCAGTTCCCCTCCGAATATTTCCGCAAGGTCGACGAAGAACGCGGCTACCCCGAAGCCTTCGTCCGTGCGCTCACCGAAGCCGGCTGGCTGGCCGCGCTGATTCCGCAGGAATACGGCGGCTCCGGCCTGGGCCTGACCGAAGCATCGGTCATCATGGAGGAAATCAACCGCAGCGGCGGCAACTCCGGCGCCTGCCACGGCCAGATGTACAACATGGGCACGCTGCTGCGCCACGGCTCCGAAGCCCAGAAGCGCGAATACCTGCCCCGCATCGCCGCCGGCGAACTGCGGCTGCAATCGATGGGCGTGACCGAGCCCACCACCGGCACCGACACCACCAAGATCAAGACCACCGCAGTCAAACGCGGCGACCGCTACGTCATCAACGGCCAGAAGGTCTGGATCTCGCGCGTCCAACACTCGGACCTGATGATCCTGCTGGCGCGCACCACGCCGCTGGACCAGGTCACGCGCAAGTCGGAAGGCATGTCGATCTTCCTGGTGGACCTGCATCACGCCGTCAAGCACGGCATGGCTATCCGCCCGATCCCCAACATGGTCAACCACGAGACCAACGAGCTGTTCTTCGACAACCTGGAAATCCCCGAGGAAAACCTGATCGGCGAGGAAGGCAAGGGTTTCAAGTACATCCTCGACGGGCTGAACGCCGAACGCACCCTGATCGCCGCCGAATGCATCGGCGACGGCTACTGGTTCGTGGACAAGGTCACCGCCTACGCCAAGGAGCGCATGGTGTTCGGCCGCCCCATCGGCCAGAACCAGGGCGTGCAGTTCCCCATCGCCCGCGCCCACATCAACGTCGAAGCCGCCAGCCTGATGCGCTACGAAGCCTGCCGCCTGTTCGACGCCCATGAGCCCTGCGGCGCCCAGGCCAACATGGCCAAGCTGCTGGCGGCCGACGCGTCCTGGGAGGCCGCCAACGCCTGCCTGCAATTCCACGGCGGCTTCGGCTTCGCCACGGAATATGATGTGGAGCGCAAGTTCCGTGAAACCCGCCTGTATCAGGTTGCGCCGATCTCGACCAACCTGATCCTGTCCTACGTGGCCGAACACATCCTGGGCCTGCCCCGTTCCTTCTGACCGGATCCCGACATCAATGACCGTTGTCAAAGACACCCCGCACCTGAGCGCCGAGCTCGCGGCCTTTGCCGCCAACTTGCGCTACGAAGACATCCCGGCCCCGGTGCTGCGCCGCGCCGAGGACCTGCTGCTGGACTGCCTGGCCTCCATCCTGGCGGGCGCTTCCGCCCGCGCGGTGCAGGCCATCGACCGCTATGCCGCCGCCATGGGTCCGGCCGACGGTCCCAGCGAAGTCCTGATCACCCGCCGCCGCACCACGCCGCTGTTTGCCGCCATGGTCAACGCGGCGGCCGCCCACGTGGTCGAGCAGGACGATGTGCACAATGGTTCCGTGTTCCACCCCGCGGCCGTGGTGTTCCCGCCGGCGCTGGCCGTGGCCCAGGCCTTGGGCCGTTCGGGCCGCGACCTGCTGGTCGCCTCTGTTGCGGGCTACGAAGTGGGGATCCGCGTCGGCGAATTCCTGGGCCGTTCGCACTACAAGATCTTCCACACCACCGGCACCGCCGGCACGCTGGCCGCCGCCGTCACCACCGGCCGGCTGCTCAACCTGTCCCCCGAGGAAATGCTGCACGCGCTGGGATCGGCCGGCACGCAGGCGGCGGGCCTTTGGGAATTCCTGCGCGACGCCGCCGACTCCAAGCAACTTCACACCGCCAAGGCTGCCGCCGACGGCATCACCGCGGCCTACCTGGCGCGCGAAGGCTTCACCGGCGCGCGCCATATCCTGGAGGGCCCGCAAGGCATGGCGGCCGGCATGTCGACCGACGCCGATCCCAGCCGCCTGTGCGACCGGCTGGGCGAGCGCTGGGCGCTGGCCGAGACCTCGTTCAAATTCCACGCCTCCTGCCGCCACACCCATCCGGCCGCCGATGCGCTGCAGCAGGCGCTGCGCGACAACAATCTGACCGAGGCCGATGTCGAACGGGTCGTGGCCCACGTGCATCAGGGCGCCATCGACGTACTGGGGCCGGTGGTCAATCCGCAGACCGTGCACCAGTCCAAGTTCTCGATGGGTACCGTCTTGGCCCTGATCGCCCGGCAGGGCCGCGCCGGCCTGGCGGAATTCGACGCCGGCCTGGACGATCCGGGCGTGGCCGCGTTCCGCGGCAAGGTCGAAATGGAGCTGGACGCGGAAGTCGACGGCGCCTACCCCCAACGCTGGATCGGCAAGGTCACGGTCTACACCCGCGACGGCCGCAAGCTGCATGGCCGCGTCGACGAGCCCAAGGGCGATCCGGGCAATACCCTGAGCCGCGCGGAAATCGAGGACAAGACGCTAAGCCTGGGCCGCTACGCCGACGCCGCCACCGAGCAAGAACTGCGGGGGCTGATCGCGGCGATCTGGAATCTGGAAAAGGCGGAGAAGCTGGAACCGCTGCTGCCACGGGCTTGAAGACGACAGGCTGCTCGACGGGTTGGCCGGGATGAACCCGTCCAACCCGTCATTTTTTTGGCTCCGATCAGACCAGCGCCGCGCGCTGTTCGCGCACCAGGCCAGCGATGCCGCCTTCGGCCAGCACCAGCATCGCGTCCAGTTCAGCGCGGGTGAAGGTCGCGCCCTCGCCCGTGCCCTGCACTTCCACGAATGCGCCGCCGCCGGTCATGATCACATTCACGTCGGCGTCGCAGGCCGAGTCTTCCTCGTAATCCAGGTCCAGCACCGCGCGGCCCTGCACCAGTCCCACCGACACCGCCGCCACCGCGTCGCGGATCGGGTTCACGGCCAAGTCGCCGCGCTTCATCAGCAAGGCGATCGCTTCGGACGCCGCGACCCAGGCGCCGGTAATGCTGGCGCAGCGCGTGCCGCCGTCGGCCTGCAGCACATCGCAATCCAGATGCAGGGTGCGCTCGCCCAGCGCCTTCATGTCGAATACCGCGCGCAAGCTGCGGCCGATCAGGCGCTGGATTTCCTGCGTGCGGCCGCTCTGCTTGCCGCGCGCGGCCTCGCGATCGCCGCGCGTATGGGTGGCGCGCGGCAACATGCCGTATTCAGCCGTTACCCAGCCTTCCCCCTTGCCCTTCAGAAAAGGCGGTACCTTCTCCAATACGCTGGCCGTGCACAGCACGTGGGTGTTGCCAGCCTTCACCAGTACCGAACCTTCGGCGTAGCGCGTGAATCCGCGCTCCAGGCTGAACGGCCGCAATTCGTCGACGGCGCGGCCCGAGGGACGGGCGATGGCGGGGGTAGTGGTCACAGGCAGACTCCAGACGTGGCTTAGATCCGCCGCATTGTACGGGGTGCCGCCGCAGGAAACCGCCGCTTGGAGTATCCTGCCGCGATGTAACCGGTACAAACACAAGGTCCGCGCCGAAATACCGGCTGGCGCGGACTGGGCCGTAACCGGTTCCCAATAAAAAGCATTACCAGGACACGCACATCATGATTCGCAGCATGACCGCTTTCGGCAACGCCCGCGCAGATCTCGAGCAAGGCACGCTTGCGCTCGAATTCCGCAGCGTCAACAGCCGCTTTCTCGACCTCTATTTCCGACTGCCCGATGAATTGCGCCACGTCGAAACGCCGCTGCGCGAACTGCTGACCGCCAACCTCGCGCGCGGCAAGGTCGAAATCCGCGTTTCCTACACGCGCAACGCCAGCACCGACCTGTCCAAGCTGGAACCCGCCTGGCTCGAAAGCCTGGCCGAACAGTTGCAGGCCGCGCGCCGCATCCTCCCGGACATCGCCGCCCCGCGCCTGGTGGAACTGTTCAACTGGCCCGGCCAGCGCGCCAACGACGCCCTCGACCCGCAAGTCTGGGGCGCCGCCTGCCTGCAGGCCGCCCAGCAGGCCCTGACCCAATTGCAAGAAGGCCGCGAGCGCGAAGGCGAACGCCTGGCCGGCATGATGCGCGAATGCGCCGACGGCGTGGCACGCATCGTCGAGCTGGTGCAAGCGCACCTGCCCCAGCTATTGGCCGACCACCGCGACAAACTCGCCTCCAAGCTGCGCGAAAGCGTGGAATCCGCCTTCCCCGGCGGCTTCACCCACATTTCCGGCGCGGAACTGTCCGAACGCCTGTCGCAGGAAGCCAATCTGTTCGCGCTGCGCATCGACGTGGCCGAAGAACTGTCGCGCCTGCGCTCGCACCTGGAAGAACTGCGCCATCTGCTGGGCGACGGCGGCGGCAAGCAAGCCTCCGGCAAGAAGAACGCCGGCAGCGCAGGCAAGCGCCTGGACTTCCTGTTCCAGGAAATGAACCGCGAAGCCAACACCCTGGGCTCCAAGGCCGGCAGCATGGAAGTCACCCGCGCGGCCATGGATCTAAAGCTGCTAATCGAGCAGATGCGGGAACAGGCGCAGAACATCGAGTAGAAAGACTCGCAGCGGCGCTTCGAGCGGGCGCCGGACCTGACACAAAAAAGGCAGCCCTTACCTGCTGGATGACCAATCCAGTATGTAAGGGCTGCTTTTCGTCTGGTTTTAAGGGCACACGCGCCCCGCATTGGCCCGTAGCTGTTGATATACGCGTTTTCGATCCAGCCCCGATGCTGGACAGCTGATCTTGGCCAAACTAATCCAATGGATTAGAATCAACTTTGCGACAAACCATGCATGGCATTGCAGAACTGCCCTATTACATTCGTCTTGCCGACAGACTATTGCTGCCAGACGAACGCCAAGATCTGATCGACTACCTGGCCGGGCATCCGAAAGCGGGAGACATCATGGAGGGCACCGGCGGAGTCCGTAAATTGCGCTGGCGTCGTGGTGGGCAAGGCAAGAGCGGCGGCGCGCGCATCATCTATTACTACCACGATGATCTTATGCCGCTATATTTGCTGACGCTTTTTGCGAAAAACGACAAAGCCAATCTGACCAAGGCCCAACGCAACGAGCTAGCCAGCATGGTGACCTTGCTGGTGAATATCTGGAAAGGACAAACAAGATCATGAGCACTGCATTCGATGGCATCAAGCAAGGTCTGCAAGAAGCGATTGCCCACGCGCAAGGAGATACGCGCGGCGTTCGCTTGCATCGCCCCCGCGAAGTTGACGTCAAAGCCGTACGCGCCAAAGTCGGAATGACCCAGGAGCAATTCGCAGCCCGATTCGGTTTTTCGACTGCCACACTGCGGCACTGGGAACGCGGTGATCGTTCACCGCGCGGCCCTGCCCTGGTACTACTCAATGTCATCGAACGGAACCCGGAGGCCGTCATCGAAGCGCTGGCTTGACCGGTGTTCAGCGCGCCTCACCCGCCGCGGGTTCTCCTCGCAGCGCTGAATCCAGATAAGCGCTGCGCGCCCGCGCATCGGGGAACTTCATGTCGCGGTAGTTCACGAAGCGCGAGCCGCGCGCCAGCCGGTAGCCGGCCCAGATCAGCAGGAACAACGGAATCCCGATATAGGTCGCGACCACCCCGCCCCAATCGATCTTGTCCTGCAGGAACGCCTGATAGTTCTGCCCCAGGGTAATGATCAGGCACAACACAAAGGCGAAGATCGGCCCGAACGGAAAGAACGGCGACACATAGGGCAGATCGGCCAGGTTATGGCCCTGTTTGACGTAGCCGCGGCGGAACCGGTAATGGCTGATGGCGATGCCCAGCCAGGCGATGAAGCCCGTCATGCCGGACGTGTTCAGCAGCCAGATGTAGACGGCGTTGGGGCTGAAAATGAAGGTGAAGAAGCACAGCGCCGCCACGGCCGTGGTCGCCAGCAGCGCCCACAGCGGCACGCCGTTGCGCGAGATGCGGCCGAAAATGCGCGGCGCCTTGCCGTCGCGGGCCAGGCTGTAGAGCATGCGCGTGGCGGCGTACATGCCTGAGTTGCCCGCCGACAAGACCGACGTCAACACCACCGCGTTCATGACCGACGCCGCTCCCAAGAGGCCGGCGCGCTCGAAAATCAGCGCGAAGGGGCTGACGCTGATGTCCTCGACCTCGTTGCGCAGCAGATGGGGATCGGTATACGGAATCAGCAGGCCGATGACCAGGATGGCCGCCACGTAGAACAGCAGGATGCGCCAGAACACCTGCCGCACCGCGCGCGGCAGGTTGCGTGCCGGGTCCTTGGATTCGCCGGCGGCGATGCCGATCAGCTCGGTGCCCTGGAACGAAAAACCCACCACCATGGCCACGCCGATCAGCGCCGCGAAGCCGCCCGAGAAAGGCGCGTCGCCCACCGTCCAGTTGGCCAGGCCGCCGGTCTCGCCGCCGCGGATGATGCCCAGCAGCATCATCACGCCCATGGCCACGAACGCCAGCACGGCCACCACCTTGATCAGCGCGAACCAGAACTCCGCCTCGCCAAAGCCGCGCGCCGACATGGCGTTCAGGCCGAAGGTGATCGCCAGGAACAAGGCGCTCCAGTAGAAGCCTGGCACGTCCGGAAACCAGTAGGCCATGACGAGCTGCGCCGCCACCAGGTCCACCGCCACGGTCACCGCCCAGTTGTACCAATAGTTCCAGCCGAGGGCGAAGCCGAAGCCGTCCTCGACGTAGCGCGCGCCATAGGTGGAAAAGGATCCGGAAACCGGCATCGCGGCGGCCAGTTCGCCCAGGCTGGTCATCAGGAAATAGACCATGATGCCGATCAGCACATAGCCCAGCAGCGCGCCGCCGGGGCCGGCCTTGGCGATGGTCGCGCCCGAGGCCACGAACAGCCCGGTGCCGATCGACCCGCCTACCGCGATCATGGTCAGGTGGCGCGCGGACAGCGTGCGGCGCAGCTCGGAAGGCCGTTCCGCCTCCGCTGTGCGTGTGCCGCCTGAGCGACGTTCATCGTGTTCCGATGGAGCCAAAATGCATTTCCTTCAGGTCATGAAGGCACCCGCGCCACGCGCCCGGGTGCCTGGGGATTTCCAAGCAACCGGCGAGGATAGCGCAAGAGGCCCCATCCGGTGAAATCGCGGAGCCTCGGGGACGGATCAATCAGGCTATTGAAACGCCGTTTCCATGAAGGTGCGCAACTTGCGCGAATGCAGGCGTTCCGGCGGCATGTCGCGCAGCCGCTCCAGCGCGCGGATGCCGATTTCCAGATGCTGGTTCACCTGCCGGCGATAGAAGGCGCTGGCCATGCCGGGCAGCTTCAACTCGCCATGCAAAGGCTTGTCCGACACGCACAGCAAGGTGCCGTAAGGCACGCGGAAGCGGAAGCCGTTGGCCGCGATGGTGGCGGATTCCATGTCCAGCGCGATGGCGCGGGACTGGGCAAAACGCTCCACCAGCTCCAGGTGGTCGCGCAGTTCCCAGTTGCGGTTGTCGATGGTAGCGACCGTGCCCGTACGCATGATGCGCTTCAGATCCCAGCCCGACAGCCCCGCCACTTCTTCGACCGCCTGCTCCAGCGCCACCTGCACCTCGGCCAACGCGGGCACCGGCACCCAGGTCGGCAGGTCGGCGTCCAGAACGTGATCCTCGCGCACATAGCCGTGCGCCAGCACGTAGTCGCCGAGGCGCTGGGAATCGCGCAGGCCTGCGCAATGGCCCAGCATCAGCCAGGCGTGCGGACGCAGCACCGCGATATGGTCGGTAATGGTCTTGGCGTTGGACGGGCCCACGCCTATGTTCACCAGCGTGATGCCGGAATGGTCGCCGCGCACCAGGTGATACGCCGGCATCTGCGGCAGGCGGACCGCCTGGTCCTCATCGCCCGGGCCGCTTTCGCCGCGGCGCGTGATGCGGTTGCCCGGTTCCACCAACATTTCGTAGTCTTCGTTGCCGCTGGCCATCAGCGCACGGGCGCGGGCGCAGAACTCGTCCACGTAGAACTGGTAGTTGGTGAACAGCACGAAATTCTGGAAATGCGCCGGCGCGGTCGAGGTGTAGTGCTGCAGGCGGTGCAGCGAATAGTCCACGCGCTGGGCGGTGAACGGCGCCAGCGGCTTGGGTTCGCCCTCCTTGCCGCGCCAGGAACCGTTGACGATGGCATCGTCCGTCACCGCCAGGTCCGGCACGTCGAACAGGTCGCGCAGGGGCCGCTTGAGCGCCTCCAGGTGCTCGCCTTCGACATAGGCGCCCTCGGGGAAAGCGAAATGCAGCGGGATGGGCGAATCGGACTCGCCGACTTCCACCGCCACGCGGTGATTCTGCAGCAGCTGGCCCACCTGCTCTATCAGGTAGTCGCGGAACAGCGCGGGCTGTGTGATGGTGGTCTGGTAAATGCCAGGCTCGGCCACGTGGCCATAGGACAGCCGCGTGTCGATCGGGTCATAGGTTTCCACGACGATGCGAATGGCCGGGTAGTAGGCGCGGGCGCGCTCACGGCCGTTGGTCGAGCCTTTCAGCACTTCGCGGAAGGCGGCGCGCAGGAAAGCAGTGTTGCGCGCATAGATTTCAATCAGGCGCTCCACCGCCGCCACCGCATCCTGGTATGGCTCGAACGGCAAGGCGTCGGGCCGGCTCATGGAAGACAAAGGGTGCACTGCGTTCATCATCGAGCTTTACTCCGCTTCTCATCTTATCTGTTTCAGCGGCCACCGCCGGCTTGCCGTGCCGCAGGGCCGATGCCGCCGATTATGCCCGAGCCAGCGCAAGATGAAGTGTCATATTCGGGCCTGCCGGAGCGGCGCGGCGGCGTAACGTCTGCCGACAAGAATGCTGCATTGCACTACAAATGTAATGAAACATTATTCCATTACAATCTTGTGGCAACCCGGGATTCTGCGTCCCGGTGTTGCCCCCCTTTCCGCCGGCTTGCCTGTCCAGGCAAAGCCATGCCGCCCACTCCGATTCTTGAAGTGACGTAATGACGCCGCCCACGCGAAAAGCCCGAACTGCCTGCCTACGCATTCCCGTATTCCTGTCAGCGCCCATCATCGCCCTGACCCTCTCCTGGATCCCCGACGCCGCCCAGGCGTCCATCCGCCCCGAGCCGGCCCGTCCCTCGCTCACCGGCCTGCGGCTGGCGCAGGAACCCACCGTCCCCACCCTGCGCGACCGCGTCGTGCAGGCCGGCCTGGAAGCAATCGGCACGCCCTACAGCTGGGGCGGCGACGACGCCGAAGGTTTCGATTGCAGCGGACTGGTCCTGCATGTCTTCCGCGAAATCGCCGGCCTGGAACTGCCGCGCACCGCGCGCGCCCAGCGCACCGCCGGCGAATCGGTCGCCAACAAGCAGGAACTGCGTCCTGGCGACCTGGTGTTCTTCGCCACGCGCGGCCGCGGCGTGACCTCGCACGTGGGCATCTATATCGGCCAGAACAAGTTTGTCCACGCCCCGCGCCGCGGCACCAAGGTGCGCGTGGATGAAATGAAGAATCCGTACTGGACCAAGCGCTACGTCGGCGCGCGGCGCTACCTGGATATGCAACCGGGCCAGATGCTGGCCCAGGCTTCCGCGCCCTGACGAAAAAAAGGCGCGCTTGCGGCGCGCCACGGGGGCGGCACCACAGCCTGCCGCGGCCAGTCCTCGATGGACGCGCCGCCGCAGGCTGAGCGCGTTTCAGCCCCGGCCCACGAAGGGCATATTGGTCGCCATGATGGTCATGAACTGCACGTTGGCTTCCAGCGGCAGGCGCGCCATGGCGGCAACCGCCTGCGCCACATGCGCCACGTCCATGCGCGGCTCCACCTTGGTGCTGCCGTCGGCTTGCAGGATGCCTGCGGCCATGCGTTCAGTCATGTCGGTCGCGGCATTGCCGATGTCGATCTGGCCGCAAGCGATGTTGTAGGGCCGGCAATCCAGTGAAATCGACTTGGTCAGCCCGGTCACCGCATGCTTGGTAGCGGTGTAGGCGATGGAGAACGGTCGCGGCGCATGCGCCGAGATCGAACCGTTGTTGATGATGCGGCCGCCCTGCGGGTTCTGCGCCTTCATCACGCGGATGGCGGCCTGCGCGCACAGGAACATGCCGGTCAGGTTGGTGTCGACCACGTCGCGCCAGACGGACACGGGCAACTCCTCGATCGGCATCGCCGGCGCGCCGCGTCCGGCATTATTGAACAGCACGTCCAGCCGGCCGTATTCGCGTTGCGCCGCGTCGAAAAGCTCGCGCACGGCCTGCTCGTCCGACACATCCGTGGGTACCACCAGCGCCCGCACGCCGTCCTCGCCCGCCGCGGTGCGGGTCGCTTCCAGCGGTTCGCGGCGGCGGCCGGCCAGCACGACCCGATAACCTTGCGCCAGGAATTCCAGCGCCACCGCGCGGCCTATGCCGGTACCGGCGCCGGTGACCAGCGCCACGCGCGGGTGTTCGATCTCGTTCGCTTGCATCGGATTCTCCTTGTTATCGATCGGCGGAATGCTACCCCAATCGTTCTGGCGATGCTGCAAGCGAAGGTTCCAGGCGTGACACTTACGCAGCCGTCACACGCAAGCAAAAATTACGCGGCACGGCAACCCGCCTGAAAGCGCCGAGACGGGCGTTTTTCCGCAAGCACCCACACCTCGTGCCCGCCTGCGCAAACAGGCCTTGCTCCACACATTTCCCACCGCGGAATCGAATGCGGCGTATGCCACCGAACCGACAATCCCGTGTTGATCCGTCACAAGTCTTTATATAATTCCTGGAAATTAACTTATTACCAAAAATCCAAAGACACCTATGGAGCAGCATCCATGACCCCAAGGTCCCTGACTGGCGCACTCGTCCTGGGCGCGCTCTACGCCGCCTCGGCCGGGGCTCAAGGCGCACCTGACGGCAAGCAGATCAGCACCCAGGGCGCGAATGGCGCCCCCGCCTGTATCACCTGCCACGGCGCCCGTGGCGAAGGCAATCCGGCCGCCGGGTTTCCGCAACTGGCCGGCATGGGCGGTGCCTATCTGGAAGAACAGCTCGAAGCCATGGCCAACGGCTCGCGCATCAGCCCCGTCATGGCCGCCACCGCCAAGGCGCTGGATCCGGCGCAGCGCAAGGCCGTGGCGCTGTACTACGCCTCGCTGCCGTCCGCATTGGACACCGACAAGCTCGCCGCCACCGCCATGCATCCGGTCAAGCCGGCCGACACCGGCGCCTGGCTGGCTACCCGCGGCGCCTGGGACAAGAACGTGCCGGCCTGTAATCAATGTCACGGGCCGGGCGGCATCGGCGTCGGCGCGAATTTCCCCGCGCTGGCGGGCCAGCCCGCCGCCTACATCGCGGGCCAACTGCGCGCCTGGCAACAAGGCCAGCGCCCGCCGGGTCCGCTGGGCCTGATGCCTGCCGTGGCCACCCGCCTCTCCAGCGCCGAGATCGACGCCGTGTCCGCATACTACGCAGGCCTGCCCAAGGCAGCCGACCAGCTTGCCGCGCAAGCCAACACCGCCGCGGGAGCCCAGCAATGACCGCCACCAGCCTGCGCCTGCTGTCCGCCGCCTGTCTGTTCGCATCCGCCGCCACTTTTGCGGCCGAACCCCGCCCGTCCTTCACGCCGCCATCCGCCGCGTCCATCCCCGACAACGATTTCGGCAAAGCCGTACGCGAAGGCGAGCAGATATTCCTGCATACGCCGCAGAAGGCCGGCAAGTTCGTCGGCAACGACCTGAACTGCGCCAGCTGTCACCTGGACGCCGGCCGCCGCGCCGATTCCGCGCCGATGTGGGCGGCCTATGTGCTGTACCCGGCGTATCGCGCCAAGAATGGCCACGTCAACACCTTGGCCGAACGCCTGCAAGGGTGCTTCCGCTTCAGCATGAACGGCAAGGCGCCAGCCGCCGACGATCCCACGCTGACCGCGCTGCAGACCTACATGTTCTGGCTGGCCAGCAAGGCGCCTACCGGCGTGGTGCTGGAAGGCCAGGGCTACCGCAAGTTGCCGCCGCCCGCCAAGAAAGCGGACTACGTGCGTGGCAGCGAGGTCTACGCGCAGTATTGCGCCGTCTGCCACGGCGCCGAGGGCGGGGGGCAGAAGAACGGCAAGCACTGGGTATTCCCCGCCCTGTGGGGCGCGGACTCGTTCAACTGGGGCGCGGGCATGCACCAGATCGGCAATGCCGCCGGCTTCATCAAGGCCAATATGCCGCTCGGGCAGGCCGGCATGCTGAGCGACCAGGAAGCCTGGGACGTCGCCTACTTCATGAATGCGCATGAACGCCCGCAGGATCCGCGCTACACCGGGTCCGTCGCCGCGACTCGGGCCAAGTACCACGACTCCGACGATTCGCTGTACGGCATCGAGGTCAACGGCCATCTGCTGGGCAGCGACTCCCCGCCGTCCGGCGGCAAGCTGACCCAGGCCGCGGCCAAGGCTGGCGGCTGAATCCCGCGTCCGCAAATCGCGTGGCTGGGCTGCGGGTTGCCCCCTGCCCGGCCGCGTGATTTGTTATTCTTCGTGTCTCAGCATCACACGCCCGCCACATTCATGTCCGCCAATCCCGGAAACGTCTTCATGGTCGTCGCACCCAGCGGCGCCGGCAAATCCAGCTTGGTCAAGGCCTTGCTCCAGCAAGACCCCTCCATCCTGCTCTCCATTTCCTGCACCACCCGCGCGCCCCGCCCCGGCGAGGAAGACGGCCGCGAATACCGCTTCGTATCCGCGGACGAGTTCAAGCTCCTGCGCGAAGGCAACAATCTGCTGGAATGGGCGGAAGTGCATGGCAATTTCTACGGCACGCCGCGGGACCGCATCGACGAAGCCACGCGCGCCGGCCGCGACGTGCTGCTGGAAATCGATTGGCAAGGCGCGCGCCAGGTGAAGCAGCGCTTCCCCGGCGCGATCGGCGTGTTCGTGCTGCCGCCGTCCATCGATGAACTCGAAAGCCGGCTCAAGGCGCGCGGCCAGGATGCGCCGCAGGTGATCGCGCGCCGCCTGATGGCCGCGGGCGGCGAAATCGCCCACGCGCCTGAATGCGAATATGTTATTATTAATCAAGAATTTAGCGTGGCCTTGTCGGAACTGACTCAAATAGTTAGCGCCGCACGGCTGCGCTTTTCGTCTCAGGCCGCCCGCCATAGCCAGTTGTTCTCGCAACTTGGCATCCCGGCCGAGCACTGAGCCGAACGCATTCTCCCTATCCTCCATCAGCACCAGGTGTCCTAATGGCTCGCATTACCGTCGAAGACTGTCTGAATCAAATCCCCAATCGTTTCAAGCTCACGCTGGCCGCGACCTACCGCGCCCGCGAGTTGGCGCAAGGCCATGCCCCGCGCCTGGACAGCAAAGACAAGCCCACGGTCACTGCCCTGCGCGAAATCGCGGGCGGCCTCACCGGCGTGGAAATGCTGCGTAAAGTACCCACCTGATCGTTTCCGGGGGCGGCAAGCATGGCTTTTCCCGGGCTGAAGTACGCTTCATCAGGTCTACTTGCCGCACTACGCGCCGGCTCCCGTCTCGGGCGCCGCACGGGCAAGAAAGACAAGACTCCCCCCACGCCACCGTCCGTCGCCGCGCAAGAAGCGGCGGACGCGACCGCCTCGCCGGTCGCCTCGCTGGCGCCGCTGACCGAAATCATCGGCAGCTATCTCGACAAGAAAGACGTAGAGCGCGTGCGCGAAGCCTATCGCTTCGCGGACCAGGCTCACCTGGGCCAGTTCCGCGCCAGCGGCTCGCCCTACATCTCTCATCCCATCGCCGTCACGGAAATCTGCGCAGGCTGGAAGCTCGACGTCAACGCGTTGTCCGCCGCCCTGCTGCACGACGTGATGGAAGACCAGGGCATCGCCAAGCACGAACTGGCCGAGAAATTCGGCCCTGAAGTCGCCGAACTGGTCGATGGCCTGTCCAAGCTGGACCGCCTGGACTTCGCCACCAAGGCCGAACAACAGGCCGAAAGCTTCCGCAAGATGCTGCTGGCGATGGCGCGCGACGTGCGCGTCATCCTCATCAAGCTGGCCGACCGCCTGCACAATATGCGCACGCTGGACGCGGTCAACCCGGAAAAGCGCCGCCGCATCGCGCGCGAAACCCTGGACATCTACGCGCCCATCGCGCATCGCCTGGGCCTGAACCTGCTGTTCCGCGAACTGCAGGACCTGTGCTTCGCGGCCATGTACCCGAACCGCTACCAGGTGCTGTACAAGGCCGTGCTGGCCGCCCGCGGCAACCGCCGCGAAGTCATCACCAAGATCGCCGATTCGGTGCGGGCTTCACTGCCCGCCGCCGGCATCGAGGCCGAAGTCACCGGCCGCGAAAAAACGCTGTACGGCATCTACCGCAAGATGGTCGACCAGAAGAAGTCGTTTTCCGACGTCCTCGACATCTACGGTTTTCGCGTCATCGTGCACACCCTGCCCGAGTGTTACCTGGCCCTGGGTACGCTGCACCAGCTCTACCGGCCCGTGCCCGGCAAGTTCAAGGACTACATCGCCATTCCCAAGGTGAACGGCTACCAGTCCTTGCACACGACTCTGGTCGGCCCCTATGGCACGCCCGTGGAGTTCCAGTTCCGCACCCGCGACATGCATCACGTGGCGGAAGAAGGCGTGGCCTCGCACTGGCTCTACAAGGGCGCCGACCTGACCCTGAACGACCTGCAAAAGCGCACGCATCAGTGGCTGCAGTCGCTGCTGGACATCCAGAGCCAGACCGGCGACTCCGGCGAATTCCTGGAGCACGTCAAGGTCGACCTGTTCCCCGACGCGGTCTACGTGTTCACCCCGCGCGGCAAGATCATTTCGCTGCCCCGCGGCGCCACGCCGGTGGACTTCGCCTACGCGATCCACACCGACATCGGCAACCAGGCGGTGGCCGCCAAGGTCAACGGCGAATTCGTACCGCTGCGCACGGAACTCAACAGCGGCGACACAGTGGAAATCGTCACCTCGCCCGCCTCCCGTCCCAACGCGCAGTGGCTCAACTACGTGCGCACCGGGCGCGCGCGCTCCGAAATCCGCCACTACCTGCGCACGGTCAAGTACGAAGAATCGGTGGCCTTTGGCGAACGCCTGCTAGGCCAGGCGCTGCAGGAACTGCACATGCCCCTGCCCGCCACCGACGACCCGGCCTGGCAAAAGCTGGCGCGCAGCACTGGCGCCAGCTCGCGTGAGGAAATCCTGGCCGACATCGGCCTGGGCAAGCGCCTGGCTGCCGTGGTGGCGCGCCGTTTCGCACCCGAGCATCAACTGGTGGCGACCACGGCCGCGGCGGTGGACGAACTGACCTCGGCGCGCAGCGCCCCCATCCTGATCCAGGGCAACGAAGGCCAGGCCGTACAGTTGGCGCCTTGCTGCGGCCCCCTGCCCGGCGACCCCATCATCGCCGGCATGCGCATGGGACATGGGCTGGTGGTGCATACCGCCGACTGCCCGGTGGCGATGCGCCAGCGCCTGCGCGAGCCGGAACGCTGGATCAATGTCGCCTGGGACGCCCACACCGCCAAGCACCTGGCCACGCGCCTGGACATTGTCACGCGCAACGAGCGCGGCGTGCTGGGACGGCTGGCCGCGGAAGTCACGGCGGCCGATGCCAACATCGTGCACGTCACCATGCACGACGACGCGGTCGCCACGGTATCGTTGCATCTGACGATACAGGTCGACAGCCGCAAGCACCTGGCGCAGGTCATCCGCGCCATCCGCCATGTGCCTCAGGTGCAGAAGATCGTGCGCGTGAAGGGCTGAAGGGCCAGGCCGGCGCGCAGGGCCGACCCCGGCCCTGCGCGCCGCAATCAGGTCACGTGCTGCAGGAAATCCTTGAGCCGCTGGCTGGGCGGATTGCTCAGCAATTCGCCCGGAGGCCCGTCGTGGGCGATCTTGCCGGCATCGATAAAGATCAAGCGGCTGCCCACCTTGCGCGCGAACTCCATCTCATGCGTGACCACCACCATGGTCATGCCCTCCTCGGCCAGGTCGCGCATGACCTTGAGGACTTCGTGGCGCAGCTCCGGATCCAGCGCCGACGTGGGCTCGTCGAACAGCATCAGCTTGGGCTTGATGGCCAGTGCCCGCGCGATCGCCACGCGCTGCTGCTGGCCGCCGGACAGCTCCGACGGATAGTGGTTCATGCGCTCGGCCAGGCCGACCTTGGCCAGCAGGCTCTCGGCCAGTTCGCGCGCCTCGGCGCGGCTCTGGCCGCGCGTATGCACCGGGCCGAACATGACGTTTTCCAGCGCGGTCATCTGCGGGAACAGGTTGAACTGCTGGAACACCATGCCCGCTTCACGGCGGATTTCGCGCACTTGCGCCGCCCCGCCGTTCACGCTCAGGCCATCGACCAGCAAGTCGCCGCCATTGATGGTTTCAAGTACGTTGATGCAGCGCAGGAAGGTGGACTTGCCGGAGCCCGACGGCCCCACCACCACCACGACTTCGCCCGCGTCGATGTTCAGCGAAATGCCGTTGAGCACCATGGACTCGCCGAAGTTCTTGGTGACGTTGTGAAATTCGACCATGCTCATAGTATGCGCATCCTTCTTTCAACCAGATGCAGGGCCAGCGCCATGAGGCCGGTCAGGATCAGGTAAACGATCGCCACCGCCGACCAGATCTCGACGGCGCGGAAATTGCTGGCCATGATTTCCTGGCCCTGGCGGGTCAGCTCGGCCACGCCGATCACGATGAAGAGCGACGAATCCTTGAGGCTGATGATGCATTGGTTGCCCAGCGGCGGAATCATGCGGCGAAACGCCACTGGCCCGATGATGTGAAAGAGAATCTTGTGAAACGGCAGCCCCATGGCTTGACCCGCTTCCTTCAGGCCCTTGTGCACGGATAGCAGCGCGCCGCGCACGATTTCAGAGATATAGGCCCCGGAATTGATGATGAGCGTGACAATCGCCGCCCATTCCGCGTCCACCCGGATGTTCGCCAGCAGGGGCAAGGCGAAATAGATGAACATCACCTGCACCACGATGGGCGTGCCGCGGATGACGGCGACGTAGACCTGCGCGATGGCCGACAGCACGGGATGCCCGTAGGCCCGCGTCACGCCGGATAGCGCGCCCAGCAAAAAGCCGCCGAACAAGCCCCAGAACGTGATCTTGATGGTCATGAGCGTACCCTCGAGCAAATTGGGTAGCGCGTCCCTGATTACAGTCCAGTCAAACTCCACGATATTCCCCCTATGGCGCGGCGCCGCGGCATGGCACGGCGGGAGCGGCGCGGGACCGCCCGCCGGGCTGCGGCGCGGCGGCCGGCATCAGCCGGCGCTGGCCGATGCCGGACGGTCCCGGAACGCAAAGCGGACCCGTATGCTCAGGGCTTCTTGCCGAACCACTTGGTGTAGATGGCGTCGTACTGGCCGTTGGCCTTCAGCGTGGCCAGCGCCTTGTTCACCTGCGGCACCAGATCGCTGCCCTTGGGGAAGGCGATCCCATAGAAGTCGCCGCTCTTGACCGAGCCCACCACCTTCACGCGGCCCTTGCCGGCCGTGTTGGCGTAGTACTGGACATTGGGCGTGTCGTGCACCGCCGCGTCCACGCGGCCCGTGGCCAGTTCCAGATAGGCGTTGTCGATGTTCGGGAACAGCTTGAGCTTGGCGTCCGGCACCTGGGCCTTCAGGAAGTCCACGGTGGCGGTGCCGGTCTTGACGGCGACGGTCTTGCCGGCCAGGGACTTGGCATCCTTGATGTCGGTGTTCTTTTCGCCGACCAGGATGGCCAAACCGCTTTCGTAATAAGGATCGGAGAAGTCGATGACCTTCTTGCGGTCGTCGCGGATCGTGATGCCCGCCAGCGCTGCGTCGATGTTCTTGGTCTGCAGGCCCGGGATGATGCCAGCGAAGTCCATGGGCTGCAGCTTGTACTTGAGGTTGAGTTCCTTGGCGATGGCCGCCCAGAGATCAACGTCGAAGCCCACATAGGTATTACCCTGCTTGAACTCGAACGGCACGAAAGCGGTATCGGTGGCCACCACCAATTCCTTGCCTTGGGCCTGCGCGCCGGAGGCGGCGCCGAACATGGCCACGGACAGGCCGACCAGCGCGGCGGCGACTTTGCGTTTGATCATGAAACTCTCCTCTTGGGGACCAGTCGGCACCCCGGGGTTGTTGTAGGGGCATGATTCCTGGGCCGCGCCGGGGTCTCCGGCACAGCTTACCGCCGATCTTAACGCATACGTCCCCACCCGGCAGCGGCCGGAAAATTTACAATCCGCATGACACCCGGAGGATTCCCATGCCCTACAAATACGTGCGCATTGCCGGCAACCGGCGTCAGGCCGGCCTGGCGCTGGGCAAGCTGGCGCGCCCCCTGATGGCAACCTATCTGGAGCAAAGCCGCAGCTGGGACGCGCTGCGGCCGTGGCGCAGCCACGCCTTCCTGGACACGCTGGCGCAACAGGCGCAAACGGCTCTGCCGGCCGTCTGGGAAGAGCTGGAAGGCATGGCGGAAGGCCTGCGCATGCCAATCGAGGACGTGCTGCTGTGGAACTGCCGCGGCGACCTGCTGCACAGCACCACCGACGGCTGCACCTCGGTCGCGCTGAGGGCGGCGGACGGCACGCGCTGGATCGGCCACAACGAGGACGGCGATCCCTACCTGCATGGGCGCTGCCATCTGGTCGACGTGGCGCTGGACGATGCGCCCGGCTATGTCAGCTTCTATTACCCCGGTTCCCTGCCCGGCCACACCTTCGGCGCCAACCGCGCCGGGCTGGTCCAGACCATCAACAACCTGCGCATCCGGCAACGGCATCCGGGCGTGCCGCGCATGCTCATGGCGCGCGCGCTGCTGGATTGTGCCACCCTGGACGAGGCCGTCGGGCTGTTGCGCGAACTGCCGCATTCCGGCGGCTTCCATCACACCCTGGGCGCGGCCGGCGACGCGCGCCTGCTCAGCGCCGAAGTCACGCCGGGCTCAGTCTCCATCCTGGAGATCGGCACGCGCTACGGCCATGCCAATCACATCGTGCATGCGGACATGGGCGGCGTGGCGCAACTCGTCACGGACTCGTCGCGGGCGCGGCAGAACCGCATCGAAGGGATCGTCGACGGCTGGTCCGGCAGCACCGGCCGCGACGATGTGATCGCCGCCTTGCACGACACCGAGGGAAAGCTGCCGATATTGCGCACTGCGGCGGACGATCCGGATGACGAGAACACCTTGGCGACCGCGCTGTTCGAGATCGGAGAAAGCGAAGTGACCTTGCGGGTGTATGACCGGAAGGCGAAGGCGGACATTGCCTTGGATGTCATGTCGGATGCCGGGTAACCCGCGAGCGCTACGCGGAAAAGCAACGGCCGCGTCATTGCTGACGCGGCCGCTTTGTTGGCAATAGGCTGGGCGGTCAGGGGTTACGCCTGGCCGTAGCCGCCGCCTCCGGGAGTTTCGATAACGAAGATATCGCCCGGATGCAGTTGCGCGCTGTCTTGCGGGCCCAGTTCCTGGATCGACCCGTCCGCACGCTCGACCGAATTTCGGCCCATGGCGCCGGGCTGTCCGCCTGCCAGGCCGAACGGCGCATACCGCCGGTTGTTCGACAGGATGGCCGCCGTCATGTCCTCCAGGAAGCGGATGCGGCGCACGCCGCCCTCGCCGCCCGGATAGCGGCCGGCGCCGCCCGAACCCTTGCGGATTTCGTAGGACTCCAGGCGCACCGGGAAACGGAACTCCAGCACTTCGGGATCCGTCAGGCGCGAGTTGGTCATGTGCGCCTGCACCAGCGAAGTCCCCGCGAAGCCTTCGTCGTGGGGACCCGCCGCGTCGATGCGCACCGGACCCGCGCCCGTGCCGCCCGAGATGGTCTCGTAGTACTGATGACGCGCATTGCCGAACGTGAAGTTGTTCATCGTGCCCTGGCTCGCGGCCAGCACGCCCAGCGCGCCGTACAACGCGTTGACGATGCACATGGAGGTTTCCACGTTGCCCGCCACCACCGAGGCCGGTGGATTCGGGCGCAGCATCGAGCCTTCCGGCAGGATGATGGACAGCGGCACCAGGCAGCCGTCGTTCAGCGGAATGTCGTCATTGACCAGCGTGCGGAACACGTACAGCACCGCCGCCACGGCGATGGCGCCGGGTGCGTTGAAGTTGTTGTCCAGCTGGTTGGACGTGCCGGTGAAGTCCACCACGGCGCTGCGCGCTTCGGTGTCCACCTTCACGGCCACGCGGATCATCGCGCCGTTGTCCAGCGGGTATTCGTAGCTGCCGTCCTTCAGCACCGAGATCACGCGGCGCACCGCCTCTTCGGCGTTGTCCTGCACGTGCCCCATATAGGCGCGGACCACGTCCAGGCCGAAGTGGTCGCACATGCGCAGCAGCTCCTGCACGCCCTTTTCGTTGGCGGCGATCTGCGCGTGCATGTCGGCGATGTTCTGGTCCGGGTTACGCGCGGGCCAGCGGCCCGATCCCAGGATGCCGCGGGCTGCAGCCTCGCGGAACTCGCCGTTCTTCACCAGCTGGAAGTTGGTGAAGAGCACGCCCTCGTCTTCCACCGTCTTGGAATCCGGCGGCATGGAGCCCGGCGTGGTGCCGCCGATGTCGGCGTGGTGGCCGCGTGATCCCACGTAGAACAGGATCTCGCGTCCGTCGCGGTCGAACACCGGGGTGATGACCGTGACGTCGGGCAAGTGCGTGCCGCCATGGTACGGATCGTTCACCACATAGGCGTCGCCAGGCTGCATGTTGCCGGCATTGGCGTGCATGACGGTGCGCACGGATTCGCCCATGGAACCCAGGTGCACCGGCATGTGCGGCGCGTTGGCGATCAGGCGGGCCTGGGCATCGAAGATTGCGCAGGAGAAGTCCAGGCGTTCCTTGATGTTGACCGAATAGGCCGTGTTCTGCAGCCGGTAGCCCATCTGCTCGGCGATCGACATGAAGAGGTTGTTGAAGACCTCCAGCATGACCGGATCGGCCTGCGTGCCAATAGCGCGGCGTTCCGGACGGGCTTCGACCCGGCGGATCACGAAGTGGTCCTGCGCCGTCAGTTCCGCCTGCCAGCCGGTTTCGACCACCGTGGTCTGGTTGGGCTCGGAAATGATGGCGGGCCCCGCCACCACGTCGCCACCCGCCATGTCCTCGCGCACATACAGGGGCGTGTCGCGCCAGGCGCCGCCGCTGTACATGCGGACGACGCGGCTCGGAGCCAGGGCGCCATCGCGCAGCCGCGCAGCGGTCGCTTCGCTGACGCGCTCGCCGCCGCCCGTGGCTTCGACCGAAATGGTCTCTACCACCAGTTCGCGGTTGGGCATCAGGAAGGAATAGCGCAGGCGGTAGGCCGTCTCGAAATCCTTGCGCGCCTGCTCCAGATCCGTGTAGGCCACTTCCAGCGAGGTGTCCGTGCCGCGGTACTTCAGGTGCAGGCGGCGCTGCACGCTGATATCGCTTTCGGCCACATGCTGGCGGCGCAGTTCGCCCACGGCCTGGCCGGCCAGCTCATCCAGTTCGCCCTGGAGCGCCTGCATCAGGTCCGCGTCCAGCACCTTTTCGACCGTCTTCTGGCGCATGTCGGTCTGGTCAGCCAGGCCCATGCCATAGGCCGACAGCACGCCGCCCAGCGGGTGCGCGAACACGGTCGTCATGCCCAGCGCGTCTGCGACCAGGCAGGCGTGCTGGCCGCCCGCGCCGCCGAACACGGTCAACGCGTATTCAGTCACGTCGTGGCCGCGCTGCACCGAAATGCGCTTGATGGCCTCGGCCATATTGCCCACCGCGATTTCCAGGAAACCCTCGGCGAGCTGTTCCGGACTCATCTCGCGGCCGGTGGCGGCACGCACTTCGTCTGACATGGCGGTAAAGCGCGCCACGACCGCGTCACGGTCCAGGGGCTCATTGGCCTCGGGGCCGAAGACCTTGGGGAAGAAATCCGGTTGGATCTTGCCCAGCAGGACGTTGCAGTCCGTCACCGCCAGCGGGCCGCCGCGGCGATAGCACGCGGGACCAGGATTGGCGCCGGCCGAATCCGGACCCACGCGCAGCCGCGCGCCGTCGAAATGCAGGATCGAACCGCCGCCCGCCGCCACCGTGTGGATACTCATCATGGGCGCGCGCATGCGCACGCCGGCCACCTGGGTCTCGAATTCGCGTTCGAATTCACCGGCATAGTGAGATACGTCGGTGGAGGTGCCGCCCATGTCGAAGCCGATGACCTTCGGAAAGCCCGCGATCTCGCTGGTGCGCACCATGCCGACGATGCCGCCGGCAGGCCCCGAAAGAATGGCGTCCTTGCCGCGGAAGCGGTGCGCGTCGGTCAGGCCGCCGCTCGATTGCATGAACATCAGGCGGATGCCAGGCAGTTCGCCAGCCACCTGGTCCACATAGCGCATCAAGATGGGCGACAGATAGGCGTCCACCACCGTGGTATCGCCGCGCGACACGAACTTGATCAGCGGGCTGACCTCGTGCGAGGCCGACACCTGCGGGAAGCCCACTTCACGCGCGATGCCGGCAGCGATGCGCTCGTGTTCCGGCGCATGCCAGGCATGCATGAAGACGATGGCGACGGCACGGATGCCGCTGTCGTAGGCCGCCTGAATGGCCGCGCGCAGCGCTTCCCGGTCCAGCTCGCGGATCACTTCGCCGTCGGCCGCCACGCGCTCGTCCGCTTCCACCACGGATTCGTACAGCATCTCGGGCAAGAGGACGTTGCGGTCGAACAGGCGCGGACGGTTCTGGTACGCAATGCGCAGGCCGTCGCGAAAGCCGCGGGTCGTCACCAGCAAGGTGCGCTCGCCCTTGCGTTCCAGCAAGGCGTTGGTGGCCACCGTGGTGCCCATCTTCACGCACTCGACCTGATCGGCAGGCACGTGCTGGCCGGGCGCGATGCCCAGCAGCTTGCGGATGCCGGCCACGGCCGCGTCGCGGTACTGCTCCGGGTTTTCCGAGAGCATCTTGGCCGTGGTGGTCGTGCCATCGGGACGCCGCGCCACGATGTCGGTAAAGGTACCCCCACGGTCAATCCAGAATTGCCACTTCATAGCTGTCCTTGCAAACAAAGAGTCGCCGCGGCGCATGCGGCCGCGCGCGGGTAAATGGAATCAGAGAGAGGTCGCCGCGCGCGCGGCCTGGTCGTACAGGCCGGACAACGCGCGCAAGGTGTGCGCCAATTGGCGGCTGTAGTCCAGCCCGCCCCCGCCCGGCGCGTCCAGGCCGGCGGTCAGGCATTGTTCGCGGATCTCGGCGTAGCGCTTAAGGATGGCCGCGCCTTCCGGGGTCACGCTGTAGAAGACTTCCTTGCTGTTGCGCTCGCCCTTGACCACGCCGAGGCGGTCCAGCTTCTTGAGCGCATAGCTGACGATGTGCGTGTCCTCGACGTTCAGCGTGAAGCAGATGTCGGCCAGCTTCTTGGGCCTTTCACGGTGATAGACATGATGAAAGACCATCACGTCGGTGGGCGTCAGGTCGGGCAGCCCGGCCGCCGCCATGCAGCGCACGGTCCAGCGGTCGAAGGCGTGGCTGGCGATCATCAGGCCGAACTCCACCTCGGAGAGGTCGGGCGCGCTGCCGCCGGCCAGATGGGCTGATGATGCAATCAAAGCAGGTGTCATGGGAGACGCAAGCCGAGTTTATATGAGCGAAATACTAATAATTTATCTATATTTCATCAATAAAAAATACGAACGAGGTGCGGAAAATCCCCTCATTCGAGGGAATACCCCTAGAAAATTCCAGACCGGAAAGGCGGTTTAAGGCGCCGACCACCCCATGGGCAGATTGGCCCGGATCAGCCAGCCGGCGATGGAAATCCGCGGCGCGATCTCGGGCATGGGATCGCCCGGACCGAACC
Organism: Achromobacter sp. SD115; assembly: GCF_017355315.1. Lineage (NCBI taxonomy): Bacteria > Pseudomonadati > Pseudomonadota > Betaproteobacteria > Burkholderiales > Alcaligenaceae > Achromobacter > Achromobacter sp. SD115. The sequence continues at coordinate 383,002 of NZ_JADIJM010000002.1, forward strand.
AGCGCGCGTCGGCGATCTCGTCTTCCTGGACGCGGATATCACCCGACACGTAGTCCGCCGTGAACGCGACCATGAGCGAATGCGGAAACGGCCAGGATTGGCTACCGAAATACTGCAGGTTGCCGACCTTCAAGCCGACTTCCTCGTGGACCTCGCGATGGATGGTCTGCTCGATGCTTTCGCCAGGTTCGACGAAGCCGGCCAGCGCGGTGTAGCGCGAGGTGGCCGTGGTGGTGTGGCGCGCCAGCAGGATGCTGTCGCCCTTGCGGATCAGCACCATCATGGCCGGCGAAATGCGCGGATAGGCCGAAAAGCCGCAGGACGGGCAGCGCAGGCAGAACTCGGTGGGCACGCGCTCCGCCAGCGTGCCGCAGACGCCGCAGAACCGGTGCGTGCGCGCCCATTCGGCGATCTGGTAGGCGCGGCCGGCCAGCGCCATGCGTTCGTCGTCCAGCACGCCGAAGAGCGAGCGCAGCTTCCTGAAGGCATAGCCTTGCGGCGGCTCCATGCCCGGCTCCACGTGCACGGTGCGGTACGGCGAACCGGGCAATGCCCAGATGGGCTGCAAGGCCGCAGCCGCCACGCCTATCTGTACGCACAAGGCGGTGTCCGGCAAGACGGCGGACGTCTCTTCGACCAGCAATTCATCACGACGGAAAACGAAATTCACACACGCCTCTGCACCATGCATTCGATACGCAATGTTAGAAGAAAAACAGCTGCCGCATTACGTTTGCGCAAAGATTGAACCCTCAATGATCGACGCTGCGCGCGGCTGTTAGGAATAACCCGTAAAGACGCGATTTCACGCGCCCTGCCGCCGCATAGCAACATAGAATGGCACGGCTTTTCAGCTGCGCGTCATCGCCGCGGCGCACTCTTTCGCAATGCCTTTCGGGCACAACCCGGCTTCACCATTCGCAAAGAAGGACCCACCCATGCACAAGAAAATTTCCCTGCTCGCCGGCAGCATCGTCCTGGCGTTCAGCGCAGGCGCACAGGCGCAAACGAAATGGGATCTGCCCACGGCCTATCCGGCCAGCAACTTCCACGTCGAGAACCTGACCACCTTCGTCAAGGACGTGGATACGCTGTCGGAAGGCAAGCTGAAGATCACGCTGCACAACAACGCCTCGCTGTACAAGGCGCCCGAGATCAAGCGCGCGGTGCAAGGCAATCAGGCGCAGATCGGCGAGATCCTGCTGACCAACTTTGCGAACGAAGACCCGATCTACGAACTGGACGGCCTGCCCTTCCTGGCCACCGGCTACGACGCTTCGTTCAAGCTCTACCAGGCGCAGAAGCCCTTCCTCGAAAAGAAGCTGAATTCGCACGGCATGACGCTGCTGTACGCGGTGGCCTGGCCGCCCCAGGGCATCTTCGCCAACAAGGACATCAAGCAGATCAGCGACATGAAGGGCCTGAAGTGGCGCGCCTACAGCCCGGTAACCGCCAAGATCGCCGAACTGGTCGGCGCGCAGCCCGTCACGGTGCAACAGGCTGAACTGGCCCAGGCCATGGCCACCGGCGTGATCGATTCCTACATGTCCTCGGCATCGACCGGCTACGACACCAAGACCTACGAGTACATCAAGAAGTTCTACGACACCCAGGCCTGGCTGCCGAAGAACGCCATCATCGTCAACAAGAAGGCGTTCGACGCGCTCGACCCCGCGACCCAGGCTGCCCTGAAGAAGGCCGGCGCGCAGGCCGAGGAACGCGGCTGGAAGCTGTCGCAGGAAAAGAACAAGTGGTACCAGGAAGAACTGGCCAAGAACGGCATGGAAACCATCAAGCCCACGGTCGAGCTGAAGGAAGGCCTGTCGGTGATCGGCAAGCGCATGCTGGACGACTGGCTGAAGAAAGCCGGCGCCGACGGCCAGGCCATGATCGACGCCTACAAGAAGCAGTGATATTTCCATGCGCCGCTTTCTAGATGGTTTATACGGCGCGGCCGGCCTGCTGGCCGGCCTGTGCACGATCGGCGTCCTGGTGTCGGTGCTGGCCGCGATCATCGCGCGCCAACTCAGCATGAACATCCCCGGCACGGACGCCTATGCCGGGTACTTCATGGCCGCCGCCGGTTTCCTTGCATTAGCCAGCACGTTCAAGCACGGCGAGCACATCCGAGTCACGCTGCTGCTCAATTCGCTCCAGCCGGCCGCGGGTCGCAGGCTGGATATCTTCGCCCTGGCGGCCGGCTCCCTGCTGGCTGCCGCCTTCGCATTCTTCAGCGTCAAGCTGACTTACGACTCCTGGCAGTTCAACGACATCTCCACCTCCAACGACGCCACGCCGCTCTGGATTCCCCAGCTCAGCATGGCCGTGGGCACGGTGCTGTTCCTGGTCGCCCTGATCGACGAACTGATCCGGCGCTCACGCGGCCTGGCCGCCGCTACTTCGCAGCAAACCCATGAATGAACTACTCGTCATAACCCTATTGGTCGTCTCGATCTTCGCGCTGCTGGGCTGCGGCGTCTGGGTCGGCCTGACCCTGGCGGGGACCGCATGGATCGGCATGGAGATCTTCTCCAGCCGGCCGGCGGGCGATGCCATGGCCGTCACCATCTGGGGCGCGTCCTCCAGCTGGACGCTGACCGCCCTGCCGCTCTTTTTGTGGATGGGCGAAATCCTGTTCCGCACGCGGCTGTCCGAAGACCTGTTCAAGGGGCTCGCCCCCTGGCTCAATCGCCTGCCCGGGCGGCTGCTGCACACCAACGTGATCGGCTGCGCCATCTTCGCCGCAGTCTCGGGCTCGTCCGCGGCGACCTGCGCCACGGTCGGCAAGATGACCATCCCGGAGCTGACGCGCCGCGGCTATCCCGAGGACAAGATCCTCGGCACGCTGTCCGGCGCCGGCACCCTGGGCCTGCTGATTCCGCCATCCATCATCATGATCGTGTACGGCGTGGCGGCGGACGTGTCCATCGCCAAGCTGTTCATCGCGGGCATCGTGCCGGGCATCCTGCTGGCCCTGCTGTTCATGGGTTACATCGCCTGGTGGGCGATCCGCAACCCCAGCCAGGTGCCGGCGGCCGATCCGGGCCTGTCGCTGATGCAGAAGCTGTCGCGTTCGCGCCACCTGATCCCGGTGATGCTGCTGATCGGCGCGGTGCTGGGGTCGATCTACACTGGCATCGCCACCGCCACGGAAGCGGCCGCGGTCGGCGTGGTGGGGGCCCTGTTCCTCTCCGCGCTGCAGGGGTCGCTGAACCGCTCCACCTTCATGCAATCGCTGCTGGGCGCTACCCGGCTGTATTGCATGATCGCGCTGATCCTGGCGGGCGCGCAGTTCCTGACGCTGGCCATGGGCTATATCGGCCTGCCGCGCGCGCTGGCCGAATGGATCGGCGGACTGGGCCTGTCGCAGTTCTGGCTGATCATGGCGCTGATGGTGTTCTTCATTATCCTGGGCTGCTTCCTGGACGGCATTTCCATCGTCGTGCTGACCATGGGCGTGCTGCTCCCCACGGTGCAGGCCGCCGGCATCGACCTGATCTGGTTCGGCATTTTCATCGTATTCGTTGTGGAAATGGCACAGATCACCCCGCCGGTCGGGTTCAACCTGTTCGTGCTGTCCGGCATGAGCGGCAGGGAATTGCCCTACATCGCACGCGCCTCGCTGCCGATGTTCTTCCTGATGATCCTGGCGGTGCTGCTGCTCTATGCCGTGCCTGGCATAGCGACGTGGCTGCCGCTGCACATGACGCTATAGCGCGTTGCCAACCAGAACCCCGTTCCCTGAACGGGGTTTTTTTTGGCCCCTGCTCGCGCACCCTACCCGCTCCCCCTGTTTTGCTCTTCTGTAAACCAGGGAAAACTCCAAAAAACTACAGGTGTTGTTCGCGCCCCAACTTTTCTAGAATTCCCAGGCGCTGATACGTTGCAACATTACGGCGTATATGTGCATATGCGGCCATCGCCCGGACCCGCGCTTACCCGAAGCGTCGGTGCGACAGCCCAGCGCCTGACGATCCGCCAGGCGCAACCAGCCGGGCCACAAGCCCGGCGCCACTAAAAAATAGCGCTACCCAGGAGGAGCCCCCGCATGAAACGCATTACCCTTTCCCTCGCCCTTGCAGGCCTGGGCTTGGCCGCCGGCACGGCCCAAGCCGAAACCAGCGTCACCCTCTACGGCATTGCCGACGTCAGCATCCGCTACTTGAGCACCAGCGCCGGCAGCGTCGGCGCGGACGGCAGCCGCGTGTCGATGGAGAACGGCGCCATTTCCAACAGCCGTTGGGGCCTGCGCGGCTCCGAAGACCTGGGCAACGGCAACCGCGCCTTCTTCCGCCTGGAAAACGGCTTCAACATGCAGAACGGCCGCGGCTCGGATCCCAGCAAGACCTTCAGCCGCCTGGCCTATATCGGCCTGGATGGCGGCAACATCGGCGCGCTGACCCTCGGCCTGCAGAACACCCCGATGTTCGACCTGCTGGCCGACTACTTCGACCCGCTGACCGTCGGCAACTACGACCAGAACGCCTGGCTGCCCGCCGCCATGTCGCGGGTGCGCACCAACAATATGACGAAGTACTCCAACACCATTGGAGACCTGGCGTTCGTGCTCTCGTGGGCCAACGGCGACGACTACAACGACCACAAGGCCGGCCAGCAGTACGGCGCCAGCCTGCGCTACACCGTCGGCAACCTGGGCCTGGGCGCGGCCTACCAGCAGACCTACGATGGCACGGATTCCGATCTGCGCCAGCGCGTCTGGAACCTGAACGCGTCCTATCAGTTCGAAGGCGCCAAGGTGTTCGCCGGCTACTACAACGGCCGCGACGAAACCGGCTGGGTCAACGCCGTCATGGGCGGCGCCCAGGCCGCCGGCCTGGACCGCAAGGATAACGGCTACTTCGCCGGCGTCACCTGGCAGGCCACGCCGCGCTGGGCCCTCACCGGCGCCGCCTACTACGACCAGAGCAAGAACGTGGTCGAAGACGGCGACAAGGGCAAACGCTACGCGCTGGTCGCCGTGGCCGAGTACTCGCTGTCCAAGCGCTCGCAGGTCTACGGCACCGTGGACTGGAACAAGGTCAGCGATGCCGCCAGCGGCGAAATCACCGGCAAGAGCAACCAGCTCGGCGCCGCAGTGGGCTTCCGCCACATCTTCTGATGACTGTCCGCGCCGGACGCCTTGCGCGTCCGGCGCGGTTTCATCGCCCCCCCCCCAGATTTACATCCCCAGATACGCCTTGCGCACCTCGTCAGAGGCCGCCAGTTCCGCCGCTTCGCCCGACAGCGCCACCCTCCCGCTCTGCATCACATAGGCGCGCGCCGCGACTTCCAGCGCCTGCGCCATGTTTTGTTCCACCAACAGGACCGACAGGCCGTCGTCGCGGTTCAGGGCAGCCAACGCATCGAATACCTGTTCCACCAGCAAGGGCGACAGACCCAGGCTGGGCTCGTCGATCAAGAGCAGGCGCGGACCGCTCATCAGCGCCCGGCCGATCGCCAGCATCTGGCGCTCGCCGCCGGACATGGTGCCGGCAAGCTGCGCGCGGCGCTCCTTCAGTCGTGGGAACAAGGCGTACACCCGTTCCAGGCGTTCGCCGTACACGCGCTCGTCCCGCACCGTGTAGGCGCCCAGGCGCAGGTTCTGCTCCACCGGCTGGCGCGCGAACACGCGGGCGCCTTCGGGAATCATGGAGATGCCCTGGGTCACCAGCCTGTCCGGCGGCGTGCCGGTGATGTCCCGGCCTTCGAACACTACCCGTCCGCCCTTGGGCTTGACCGCCCCCACGATGGCCAGCAAGGTGCTGGACTTGCCCGCGCCGTTGGCGCCCAGCAAGGCCGCAATCTCGCCCGGCCTGACTTCCAACGACACGCCGCGCACTGCCTGTACGCCACCATAGGCCACGTTCAGCTCTTCCACTTTCAGCATCGCATCAGGCACGGTGCTTTCTCCCCAGATAGGCTTCAATCACGGCCGGGTTGCGCACGATTTCCTGCGGCGCGCCCTCGGCGATCATCTGGCCGAAGTTCAGCACCAGCACCCGCTGGGCCAGCCGCATGACCACCTCCAGCACATGTTCCACGATGATGAGCGTGACGCCCGACGCGTGGATGCCGCGCAGGATCTCGGCCAGGGCGATGGCCTCGGCCGGGTTGAGGCCGCCCGCCACTTCATCGAGCAGCAGCATGCGCGGCTCGGTCGCCAGCGCCCGCGCCAGCTCGACGCGCTTCTGGCCGGCCACGTTGAGCTCTGCCGCCCGCACGTCGGCGCGTTCGGCCAGCCCCACCAGTTCCAACACGCGGGCCGATTCGCGGCGCGCGTCCTGCAGGCGCGGATGGCGCAGCAGCGCGCCGACCATGGCGTTCTCCAGCACCGTCATCTGGCCGAAGCTGCGCGGGATCTGATACGTGCGCACCAGGCCCATCGCCGCCACCTGCTCGGGCCGGCGCCCTATCATGGACTGGCCGTCGAAGGTCACCGCGCCGGAGGTGGGCTCGTGATGCCCCACCAAGCCGTTGAACAGGGTGCTCTTGCCCGCGCCGTTAGGGCCGATGATGGCGACGATCTCGCCCGCCTCGACCGACAGCGAGATGTCCTTGTTCGCGACCAGGCCGCCGAATTGCTTAGTCAGGTTCTTAACGTCGAGCAGAGCCACGGCGCCTCCTCAATGTGACCAGCCCGCCCGGCAGGAACATGGTGACCAGCAATATGGCCAGGCCGAAAACCAGCAGGTCCAGGCCCATGCCCGAACTGCCCCACAGCACGCGCGTACCCTCGGACAGCGGCAACAGCACCGCCGCGCCCAGCCAGGGGCCGACCAGCGTGCCGACGCCGCCCAGAATGGTCACCAGCACGACCTGCACCGACATCGTCAGATTGAACATGGATTCGGGGTCGATGAAGCCCACGTACATCGCGAAGAAGCCGCCCCACACGCCGGTCATGCCCGCCGACATCACGAAAGCCAGCATCTTGTAGCGGTCCGCGGGCACGCCCAGGCTGCGCGAGGCGGCCTCGTCGCCATTGATGGCGCGCCAGTAGAAGCCGGTCTTGGAATGCACCAGGAAGAAGGTGGCGCAGAAGGTCAGGAAGGCCAGGCCCACCGCGATCCAGTAGTACGGCACCTTGCTGCGGAACAGCAGCATCCACGCGGCATCGCCGATGGGCGCCTCCAGGCCGACGGCGCCGCCCGCCCATTCCCAGTTGATCATCAGCAGCAGCCCGATCTGCAGCAGCGCGATGGTGGCCATGGCGAAATAGTGGCCGGACAGCCGCAAGGTGGGGCCGCCCACCAGCCAGGCCAGCCCGGCGCTGATCAGCCCGCCCAGCGGGATGCCCAGCAGCGGCGTGAGCTTCAGGTGGTGCAGCAGCAACAAGGTGGTGTAGCCCCCTACCCCCACGAACACGCTGTGGCCAAAGGAGATCCGTCCCAGAAAGCCGCCGACGAGGTTCCAGCACGCGCCCAGCGCGCCGAACATGATGGCCAGCAGCAGCACCTGCAGGGTGAAGGCGTCCTTCACCACCAGCGGCACCAGGGCCATCAGGATGGCGGCCACGGCCGCCGCCGCGACCGGCCACTTGGGTACGCCCGCATACGCGGTGTCGATTCTGTTTGTCTTGTTCATCTCACCACCGCCCGAACAGGCCGCGCGGCCGATACCAGAGAACCAGGATGAACAGGATGAAGACGCTCACCGTCTTGAGCGCCGGCGCGACGAAGTAGCCCGTCATGGCCTCGATGATCCCGATCAGAATCCCCGCGATGAAGGCGCCCGGCAGCGACCCGAAGCCGCCCATGCACACCGCCACGAAAGCCAGCAGGCCGAACACCGTGCCCACCGAGGGAAACACATAGAAGAAGGTAGTGAGCAAGGCGCCGGCCAGGCCGACCGCCGCGCTGCCCAGCATCCAGACCTGGGCGTTGACCCGGTCCGGCGAAATGCCCACCAGGGCGGCGACCTGCCGATCTTCAGCCACCGCCTGCAAGGCATGGCCCCAGCGCGTGCGGTACACCAGGATGAACAGCGCGGCCACCACCACCAGCGCGATCAGGCCCGTCACCACCTGCGGCCGGCCCAGCGAAATGCCGGCCACCGTGACGCTGCCTGACACCAGGGTGTCAGGCAGGCTGCGGTAATCGGGACTGAAGGCGATGAAGGCGACCTGACGCAACACCAGCCCGAGGCCGAAAGTGGCCAGAATGACCGCCATCGCAGGCCCTTTCTGCAAGCGGCGAATGATGAGCGCGTAGGTCAAAAAGCCGACGAAGGCGAGCACGATGGCCACCAGCGGCGCCGATAGCGTGGGATCGATGTGGCCCAGCGTATAGAGCCAATAGGCGGCATACATGCCCAGCATCAGGAACTCGCCGTGGGCGAAGTTGATGACGTCGGTAATGCCCCAGATCAGCGCCAGCCCCACCGCCACCGCGGCATAGATCAGGCCGTTGAACAGGCCTGCCGAGAGAGCTTCAAACATGGAGTGCTCCTGCGGTGGGCCCCGCGGCCCGCCGCGTCTGTGGTTACTTCCAGGCGAACGGCAGCGTGGGCAGGCTCTTGTCCGTGCGGTATTTTTCCGGCCAGACCGTCTGGTAGGACGAACCCTTGAGCTCCAGGATCAGGCCCGAGCCCTTGGTGTTCTGGCCCTTGGCGTCGAATTGCACCCCGGCCCAGGGCATCGCGACCTGCGCCTCGCCCAGGTCGGTGGCGGCCAGTGCCTTGCGTATCGCCTCGGGATCGGTCGAGCCGGCCCGGTTGATCGCGTCGGCCAGCACCAGCACGCCCTGCATCGAACGGGCGTTGTTGCCGTTGAGATCCTTGCCGGTCTTGGCCTTGTACATGTCGTTGATCTTCTTCAACCCGGCCTTGGACGCCGCCACGTCGTTGCCCCAGACGTCGCGCGTCAGCACGCCCTGGACCTGCGGCCCCACTTCCTGCACGAAGCGCGAATCGATGAAGCCCGCATCGTTGGCCAGCAGCACCGGCGGCGCGTACTTGCTTTCCCGCATGGTGCGCACGAACAGCATGGCGTCCGAGGTATAGCTGGCGAAGATCGCCACGTCGGCCTTGGCGGCGGCCAGCTTCTGCACTTCGGCCGTCACCGAGGCCGAGCCCGCGCTGTAGGCAATGTTGGCGACCAGTTGGCGCTTGTATTGCTTGGCGAACTTTTCGACGGCCTTGTAGGTGTTCACGCCGAAGTCGGTGTTTTCGTACACCACGGCGATCTTGGCGGTCGGCACGGCCTTCACGCCGTCCAGGAACTGCATCATGTTCTCGACGAAGGTGTCGTCGTTGGGCGAGGTGCGGAAGAACCACTTGTAGCCGCGTTCGGTCAGGTCCGGACTGCTGGACTCGCCGTTCACATAGGGAATGCCGCGCTGCTCGGCGATGCGGCTGGCGGTCTTGGTCACGGCCGACTGGTAGGCGCCAGTCAGGGCCACGACTTTCTCCTGGTCGATCAGGCGCTGGGCGTCGGCCAGACCCACTTCAGGCTTGCCCTGGGAATCGCCGAACACCACTTCGATCTTGGCGCCGCCCAGCGCCGGCAGGCCGCTGCCCGCGGCCAGCGGTATGCCTTCCAGTTCGGGATGCGGATTGTTGATGATGTCGACCGCCAGTTCGACGGCGGCCTTGATTTCCGCCCCGGTGGAGGCCAAGGCGCCCGACAGGGGATAGATCGCGCCAATGCGCACGGCCTGCTGGGCCTGAGCGGGCACGGCGCACATCAGCGCCAGGCTCGCGGCGACACCCGCGATGAGCTTCATCTTCATAACTGGACTCCTGGATTGAACCGGCTAGGTGTGTAAGCAATTCATCTGCGCGGGCGGGTGCATCGCCTGGGCAATGGCCCCGTTCGCGGCGTCACGAGACCCTCCGGCCAGCCGGAAGGCCCCAGATTCAAAGCGTTGTCGCCATTTCCCCTTGTCCTATGATGGATCGTTCTGGTGGCACAACGGGTACTGCTGCACAAGTACGACTGCTGCCGCTTCCTGTTTACGCGCTGCCGGGAAACGACAGGCAAGCGGTCAAAACACCGCCATCCTGCTGTTGATAAGGTCCGTGACCAGCATGTGGCCCGGCGCGTGGGTAATGCAGAATTCCGGCCGCACGGCCGCGACCACCGACTGCGGCGTCACGCCACAAGCCCAGAACACGGGCATTTCGCCTTCGCGTATTTCCACCGGATCACCATAGTCCGGGCGGCTGATGTCGGCAATCCCGATCAACGCGGGGTCGCCGATGTGCACCGGCGCGCCGTGGACCGAGGGAAACCGCGAGGTCACCTGGATGGCGCGGATGGCGTCCGCAGCCTTCAGGGGACGCATGGACACGACCAGCGGGCCGCCGAACACGCCTGCGGCCAGGGTTGGGACATTGGTGCGGTACATGGGCACGTTGCAGCCCTGCTCGATGTGGCGCACGGGCAGGCCGTTATCCAGCATCGCTTCCTCGAACGAGAAGGAACAGCCGATCAGGAACGACACCAGGTCGTCGCGCCAAAGATCCCGCACGTCGGTGGGCTCGGCCACCAGCTCGCCGTTCTGCCAGACGCGATAGCGCGGGATGTCGCTGCGGATGTCGATGTCGTGGCCCAGTTCCGGCAAGGCGGGATCGCCCGGCTCGGACATGGCCAGCAAGGGACAGGGTTTGGGATTGCGCTGGCAGAAGTGCAGAAAGTCCGCGGCCAGCGCGCGCGGCAGGATCGCGAGGTTGGCCTGCACATGGCCCGGCGCGAGGTTCGCCGTGGGGCCGGTGAGCTTGCCGCTGCGCGCATCCAGGCGCGCCTGGCGGGCCAATTCCACGCTGGTGCGCACGGCAGGGTTCGTATGCATGTCCATCCCTTCAATGATGATTCCGGTATGGGGACATTGCACAGGAACCGCGGACCAGCGTCCAATCACAAGTTGCGATAGACCCCGATCAATATTCCTTATCAGGGTTAAGCCGGATGGCGCAGCGCCTCTTCACGCGCAATCTGCTGTGCCGCCTCGGCCACCGCGCGCGGGATCTGGCTATCCGGCCCCTGCATCCAGCAAGCGGTGTAGTGCAGCGGCGGCAAGGCCGGCGCCTTCACCTCCAGGATGCGCAATTCGCCCTGCGCCAACTCTTTGTGCAGGATGACGGGCGCGATGACGGCGGTGCCGATTGCGTCCTGCGCCATCCGCACGATGACGCTGAGCGCGGAACTGCCATACATGCGCGGCGCCTCCACGCCGGCCTGCTGCAGCAACTGGCGCACGGCGCGGTGCGGATCGGTGGTCGACGGATAGGTGATGACGGGCCATTCGGCCAGCCGCTTCAGGGCGATCGGCTGGCGTCCGACCTTGAGCTTGGGGCTGGCCACCCAGGACAGGGGGTAGTTGCAGAGATAGAGATTCTCGATGCGGGGCTCTTCCATCGGCCCCAGCAGGAACGCCAGGTCGATCTGGCGCGAGGCCAGCTGCGTCTTCAGCACCGTGGTCGTATCCACCTGGATCTCGACCATCAGCGCCGGATAGACGTCGTGCAGATGCTCCATCAAGGTAGGCAGCCAGGTATGCACGATGGTTTCCGAGACGCCCAGCCTGAGCGTGCCGCTCATGACGCTCTTGGCGCGCGCGGCCTCCTGCATGTCGCGCCGCATCTGCAGCATGCGCTCCGCATGCGACAGCAGTTCGCGGCCCTTGCCCGTCAGCTTGATGCCGCGGGTGTCGCGGTCGAACAGACGCACGCCCAGATCCGATTCCAGCGACGCGATGCGCTGGGAAATGGCGGGCTGGGTGGCGTTGAGCTTCTCGGCCGCGGCCCGGAACCCGCCCAGGGTGGCGACCCAGAAGAAGGTCTCGATATTGCGCAGATCGATCATGGCGGCGGCGTCCGGCTATGCAGCCGCCATCTTAGCGCCCGGGGCGGGCCGGCGGCCGCCGCCCGCCCCGGCCGTGCATCACTGGCCGGCGTACAGCGCTTCCACCGCCAGGCCGATGCTCAGGATGCGGCGGTCGGCGCCATTGCTGCCGGCGATCATCAGCCCCACCGGCGCCGTGCCGGACGCATGGCAAGGCAGCGACAGCGCGCAGCCATCCAGGAAATTGATCAGCGTCGGATTGCGCAGGATCAGGCCGTTGGCCGCGTAGTAAGCATCGTCCGACTTCTGCAGGTCGGCGACCGCCGGCGCCACGATCGGCGTGGTCGGCATGATCAGGGCGTCATAACCGGCGATGCGGCGGTCCACCGCCGCCACCCAGGCTTCGCGCGCGTCCAGCAGGTCCAGGTAGTCGGCCGCGCTCATGTCCTTGCCGCGCATGATGCGCGACACCACGCGCGGGTCATAGCGCTTGCCGGCGCGGGCGATCAAATCGCGGTGCCAGGCCCAGGCCTCGGCAGCGGTGAAGCCGCCCTTGGCATTGATGGCGGCAAGTTCCGCGAACTCCGGAATCGCGATCTCTTCGACCAGCGCGCCGGCGTCCTTCAAGCGGCTGACCGCGGCCGCAAAGCTGTCGGCGACGTGCTTGTCCATGGCGTCCAGCGCCAAGGTGGTCGGGATGGCCAGGCGCAAACCGCGCAGCGTCGCCGCTTCCGGCACCGGGCCGCCGTCGCCGGACAGGATGGCATCCAGCTCGGCGCAGCAGCGCACGCTGGCGGCGATGGGGCCGATGGAATCCAGATTGGCCGACAGCGGCAGCACGCCTTCCATGGAGACGCGCCAGGCGCTGGGCTTGAAGCCCGTCAGGCCGCAAAGCGCTGCGGGGATGCGCACCGAGCCGCCGGTGTCCGAACCGATGGCGGCTGCCGCCATGCCATCGGCGACCGAGACGGCGGCGCCCGAGGACGAGCCGCCGGGAATGCGGCCGGTGGCGCGGTCGTAGGGATTCAGCGGCGTGCCGTAATGGGGGTTGATGCCCAGGCCCGAATAGGCAAATTCGGTCATGTTGGTGCGGCCGATGATGACCGCGCCCGCCGCCACCAGACGACGCACGACTTCGGCGTCGGCGTCGGCCGCCGGCTCGCCTTCGCGCGCCACGGAACCCGCCATCGTGGTCTCGCCCTCGATGTCGAACAGGTCCTTGATGCTGATGGGCAAGCCCTCGATCGCGGAGCGGACAATGCCGGCCGCGCGCAGCGTGTCGGACGCCTGCGCCTGGGCCAGCGCCGTATCGGCGTACAAGCGGGTGTAGGCGCGCGCGCCCTCGCCCGCTACGTCCTGGGCGCGGGCCAGCGCGGCCCGCGTCAGTTCCACGGAGCTGCTGCGGCCCTCTTGCAGGGCCAGGGTCAGATCATTCAGAGTCGAAACCATAGTCATCCTAGTGCCGCCTTGCGGCATGAGTGCAAACAGGCGCGCCCGCGGGCGCGCCTGGCGATAGGCGCCGGAGGCCGGAATCAGGCCACCACGGGCAGCGTCTCGACATGATAGCGGTGACGCAGGCTGCGCTGCCGGCGCGGGTCGTGCAACTCCATCGTGAAGTCGACCGAGGGGCGGATGCCGCCGATCGCGCCCACGGTGCCGCAAGTCATGCCGGCGCCCGCCGGCAGCACGGCCGAACCGCCGGTATAGCCGGCCACCAGGTCCTGCGGCGTGCGCAGCGACGCCAGCGGACCTTCTTGATACAGCACTTCCACGCCGTTCTCGACGATGTAGGAACGGATCACGAGTTCGTCCCAGTAGTCGGCCACATCGGCCAGGCGCCAGGCGCTATTGGCCAGCGGCTTGACGCAGACCTGCTTGGACATCGCCACGCTATAGGTCTCCAGCTTGCGGTCGGTGTGGTCCGAGGCGATGCTGACGTACATCTCGCCGTCCACCGCGAACACGAAGGTTTCCACTTCGCCCGAGGAGTCCTCGCCCAGGGCCTGCACGGTTTCCTTCTGGGTCAGCTGGTTGTCGGCGATGCGGTAGTACAACGGCACGCTGCTGGGACGCGGCACGCCGATGGCGGCCAACTCTTCGATGTGGTGCTCGATCGCGGCGATGTCGCGTCCGGCCCAGCCAGCGACGATCAGGGTGTCGAACTCGACTTCGACCTGGCGGGGTTGCGAATCTTCGATCTGGAATACGGCTTTCATATCTGTCCTGCTGAAATAAGAGGATGAAGAACGCGGCGGCTTGCCGCGCCCGGGATGTCTATGGAATGGATATCAGCCGAACACGCGCGGCAGCCACAGCGCCACGTCCGGCCAGAAAGCCAGCAGCGCCAGCATCACGAACATGGCCAGCACGAACGGCAGGCTGCCGACGATGACCGCGCTCATGGAACCGCTCTTGCGCAGGCTTTGCACCACGAACAGGTTCAGGCCCACGGGCGGGGTGATCAGCGCGGCTTCGACCAGGATGATGATGACGATGCCCAGCCAGATGGGATCGAAACCCAGGCCGATCATGATGGGCGCGACGATGGGGATGGTCGTGATCATCATGGACAAGGTTTCCATGAAGCAGCCCAGCACCAGGTAGAAGACCACCACGATCAGCAGCATCCAGCCGGGCGACAGGCCCAGGCCCGTGATCGACTTGGTCAGCGCGTCCGTCAGACCGGTAGCGGACATGACGAAGTTCAGGAAGCTGGCGGCCACCACGATCAGCATGATCATGGCCGTCGACCGCATGGTGCCTTCCATGACCTCGCGCAGCATCGACCACGACAGGCGGCGGAACCAGGCAGCCAGGATGAAGGCGCCCAGCACGCCCAACGCGGCCGCTTCCGTAGGCGTGGCCAGGCCGGCGTAGATGGAGCCCACCACCAGGAAGAAAATCCCCATGGGCGGCGCCAGGTGCACCAGGCTGGCGATGCGCTGGCCCCAGGTCGCCTGGATCTTCTTGCCGCCCCAGGACGGCTTGGCAACGCAGGCGATGACCACCGTCAGCATGAACAGCGCGGCCATCGCGAAGCCCGGGATGATGCCGGCCAGGTACAGCTTGGGCACCGAGGAGTTCGTCAGCACGCCATAGATGACCAGGTTGATCGACGGCGGGATCAGGATGCCCAGCGTGCCGCCGGCAGCCAGGCTGCCCAGGAACAGCGGCTCGTTGTAGCCGTACTTGCGGATCTGCGGAATGGCCACGGTGCCCACGGTCGCGGCGGTCGCCACGCTGGAGCCCGAGGTGGCCGAGAACAGCGTCGAGGCGCCGATGTTGGCGTGCATCAGCCCGCCCGGCAGCCACGACAGCCACAGGCTCATCGCGCCATACATGCGTTCGGCGAAACCAGCGCGCAGCAGCACCTCGCCCAGCATGATGAACAGCGGAATCGCCACCAGCAGGAATTCGTTGTTGGTGCTCCAGGACACTTCGCCGATCGCGCGCGTCAGCGGCAACATCGAGAACAGCGGGTCCAGGATCAGGCCCAGCACGCCCAGCGCCGCGCCCACCGGAATGGACAGGCCGATCAGCACCAGAAGCAGTATCAATGCGGTGGAAATCATGCGGCCTCTCCCTTCACCATGCGCTCGCCGGCGGCGGCTTCCTCGTCGGCCTCTTCCTGCGCCGAACGCACGCCGCAAATGTTCTTGACCAGTTCGATGTCGCCCGTGACCAGCGCGGCGGAGGCGCGCGCCAACATCAGCGCGACCGTGATGCACATCCAGCCCAGGCCCAGCAGCCACAGGCCCTGCGGAATCCACAAGGGCGTGGCCAGCGGCGTGTTGGCGGCGGATTTCTGCGCCCAGGAGGTCTGCACCACCTCGGACGCGTAATAAGTCAGGTAGACCATGAAGACCGCCAGGGCCACCATGGAGATCCAGTCCAGCACGGCCGCGATGCGCACCGGCATGTACTGGTAGACCACGTCCACGCGCACGTTGGCGCGTTGCAGCGTGGCGAACGCCAGCGCCCACGAGGTGCTGATGGCGAAAGCGTAGCTGGACAGCTCGTCCGCGCCGCCCGTCGTGAAACCCAGGAATTTGCGGGCCAGCACGTCAAACGAGATCAGCAGCACGCTGGCCACCGTCAGTGCGCCGCCGGCCCACACGGCCACGCGGGAGAAGCTCTCAGCGCGCTGCAAAAGCCCGCCCAGCAGGCGAAAGTGTTCAGTTTGAGTCATGAGTAAAACCTTTGCAGGGCCAGGCATACATCGCCGCCTCTGCGATTAACGAACGATCCCATAGGGATGCCACGAAGCCGGCTATGCCGATCTACAGCGACTCCCCCCCCCGATCGGGATGCCGCGGATCCGGCTCTGCCGGTCCGCAGGCATGCCCCCCGGGGGGAAGCGCGCAGCGCTTCGGGGGGAGTCCACCTTGCGGATCCGGCTCCGCCGGTCCGCAGGCATGCCCCCCTGGGGGGGAAGCGCGCAGCGCTTCGGGGGGGGTCTTACTTCATTGCCGTCACGCCCAGCGTCTTGCCGATCGTGGCGTTGAAGTCCTTCACGCACTGGGCCGAGCAACGCGCGGCCCACTTGGGCAGCACGGCTTCCTCGGTGACCTTCTTCAGCAGCGCGCGGTCCGCGTCCGAGGGCTGGACCAGGACCATCTTGCCCTTGACCGGGAACGGGCAAGCGGCAGCGCCCGTATTGCAGTCATAGCCTTCCTGCGTCTGGCGCGCCGCGGCGTCCCAAATGTTGTCGACCAGGGTCTTCACATTGGTCTGCAGGAACGTGCGCACCTTGGGATCCAGCTTGTCCCATGCCTTCTGGTTCACGGCGTGGATCTGCTGGTTCCAGTTGATCGGCAGCGCGACCAGGTGGGTCGATACTTCGTACCACTTGGCCGAATAGCCCGACAGCGAACCCGTGATGGCGCAATCGACCACCTTGTTCTGCAGCGCGGGGACCACTTCGCCGAAGGCCATGGTCACGCTGGAACCGCCCAGCGCCTCGACGAACTCGGCGGTGGTGCGGCTGCTGGTGCGGACCTTCTTGCCCTTGATGTCCGCCAGGCTCTTGATTTCGGCGTTGCAGAACAGCACTTGCGCGGGGTAGGTGGAAATGCCCAGCAGCTTGACGTTGTTGCCTTCGCCATACAGCTTGGCATAGACCGGCTCGAACGCGTCGGTGACGGCGCGCGCGGTCTTGACGTCAGGCGCCAGGCCGGCCAGGTCGATCGCTTCGTTGATGGGGTTGTCGCTGGCGAAGTACGCCAGGGTGGCGGTGCCGAACTCGACCACGCCTTGCGACATCAGGCGCAGCAGTTCGGGACCCTTGAGGCCCATTTCGTTGAAGCCCTTGATATCTGCCGTGACCTGGCCCTTGGACAGCTCGGGAATGGTCTTGGTCCAGAACGGCTTTTCGTAATCGTTGTAGGCGGTCAGGTTGCTCAGGCCGCCCACGACCTTCAACTGCGTCTTGGGCAGGTCCTGCGCCTGGACGGCGCCGGCCAGCAAGCCGGCGGCGACAGCGGCGAAAACTAGCGACTTCTTCATGGACAAAACTCCTAGCTGGCGGGATGGTATGCCGCGCGCCGGATCCCGTTATCCTGGCAGCGCACGGTGGCAATCGGAGAGTCTGGAGATCAGCCGCGCGACGACGGGCGTCGCACTTGCGCGGCATGGCTTGCCGCCCGGGTCTGGGAATGGGACATACACTGGTTCATGCTTTCCCCCGCTCTATGCATCCAGGCGATCGTTATTGGTGTGCCGCCATTGCAGCGTCAGGGGCGCGGAGCGTCCAATCGTATGTTGCGATACGGGGGTATAAATTTTTCTTTGGTCTCGCCCGACAGGCGCGTTGCGTTTCGCGCAGACGACGCAGTGGCGCGGCTCAGCGGGCAGCTAGCCACGCCGGGCCGCAGCCCTGCCAAATGACTGATTGCGCCGCTCTCGCGACGTTTGCTGGGGTAAACACCTAGATAGGCACCCCGTCCGCTGCCTGCTCGGCCACCTTCTGGGCCATCTGAGCGATGACGCGCACCGCGTGGCTATCCGGCCCCTGGACCCAGGTCGCCGTGAAATTCAGTTCCGGCAAGGGATCGGCCTGCACGCACAGGATGCGCAGTTCGCCGCGGGCCAATTCCTTGCCAAGGAAAACAGGCGCGATCACGCTGGTGCCGATGGCATCCTGGGTCATGCGCACCATCATCGACATCGACGCGCTACCGTACATGCGCGGCGCGGTCACCCCCGCACGCGTCAGCATGTCGCGCACCACGCGGTACGGCGCGCTGTTGGAGGGATAGGTGATGATGGGCAGCTTGCCGATCTGCTCCAATGTCAACGGTTCGGGTCCAAGGTCCAGCACCGGGCTCGCGACCCAGGCCAGCGGATAAGTGCAGAGTGGCAGATTTTCGACCCGCGCCTCCAGCACCGGCCCCATCAGGAAGGCCAGATCGATCTGGCGCGACATCAGGTGCGAACGCAACACATGGGTCGTGTCGACCTCGATCTCCAGCACCAGCGCCGGATAGTTAGAGTGGATCAGTTCGATCAGCGTGGGCAGCCAGGTCTGCACGATGGTCTCGGCCACGCCGATGCGTACCGTGCCGCTCATGACGTTCTGCTCGCGCGCGGCCTCGAACATGTCGCGCCGCACCTGCAGCATGCGTTCGGCGTGCGACAGCAGTTCATGCCCCTTGGCGGTCAGCTTCACGCCGCGCGCCTCGCGCTCGAACAGGCGCACGCCCAGGTCGGCCTCGAGCGAGGCAATGCGCTGCGATACCGCAGGCTGCGTAGTGTTGAGCTTGTCCGACGCGGCGCGAAAGCTGCCCAGCGTGGCTACCCAGAAAAAAGTTTCGATATTGCGTAGTTCGATCATCAGCCTGTTCCCCCGGCGCGATGAGCGTATCATGTCAGCCGCCCGGTACCCGCAAGCCGGCGTCCCAGCCAGATAAGGAGTTTGTCGATGACCCCGGCCGATAACGGTCGCACGCGCTCAACCGCGCCCGCCTCCGGCGGCCCGATGATGGGGGTGCTGTTGCTGGTGCTGTCGATGTGGACGTTGTCGTGCCTGGACGCCAGCGGCAAGTGGGTAATGAACGCGGGCGTGCCGCTGCTGGTGCTGTCGTGGTTCCGCTATGCCGTGCACTTGGCGCTGGTGCTGGCCCTGGTGCTGCCTGCGCGCGGCCTGGGCGTTTTTCGCAGCAAGAAGCCGCGCGAACAGATCCTGCGCGGCGGCTCGATGTTCCTGGCCACGCTGATGTTCTTCACCACGCTGAGCTACATCCCGCAGGCCGAGGCCACCGCCATCAACTTCCTGGCGCCGCTGCTGGTGCTGTCGGCCGCGCCCTGGGTGCTCAAGGAACCTGCCCGCCTGTCGCGTTTCGTCGCCGCGGGCATCGCTTTCATCGGCGTGATCATCGTGATCCGTCCCGGCGGCGGCCTGGATCCCGTCGGCACGGTGTTCGGCCTGCTCACGGCCTGTTGTTTCGCAGTGCAATTCATTGCGACGCGCCGCGTTGCGGGCGACGACCCGTTCACCTCGCTGATCTGGAGCGGCGCCGTCGGCACGATCTGCCTGACGCTGGCCCTGCCCTTCATCCTACCGCCCGCCCTGCCCATCCTCAAGGCGCTGGCGCCGCTGGACTGGGTCGTGCTGATTTCCACCGGCATCACCGGCGGCCTGGGCCATCTGTTCCAGATCGCCGCCTACCGCCGCGCGCCCGCATCCACCCTGGCGCCCTTCGTCTACCTGCAGATCATCAGCGCCACCTCGGTCGGTTGGCTGGTCTGGGGCCATTTCCCGGATCCGCTGACCTGGCTGGGCATCGCCATCATCTGCGCCAGCGGTATCGGCATCGGCCTGATCGAATGGCGCCGCAGCCGCGCCCAGGCCGCGCCGCTGGCCCGGGCCGGCGTGCGCTGAGCCGGCAGCGCGCCGGCGCCTCCTCCCGTACAATGCGGGTCGCTTTTTGCGCTTTCGCGCATGGGCGATCCAGGCATTTCCCCGAATCGAGGCTCCCATGATCATCAAGCCCCGCGTGCGCGGTTTCATCTGCGTCACCACCCATCCGGCCGGCTGCGCCGCCAACGTCCGCAACCAGATCGACTACGTCCAGGCCCAGGGGCCCATCGCTGGCGGGCCGAAACGCGTGCTGGTGCTGGGAGCTTCCACCGGCTATGGCCTGGCGGCGCGGATCAGCGCGGCCTTCGGCTGCGGCGCGCAGACCCTGGGCGTGTTCTTCGAACGGCCCGGCGACGCCGCCAAGGCCGGCACCCCGGGCTGGTACAACAGCGCCGCCTTCCATGAGCAGGCCCATGCCGCCGGGCTCTACGCCAAAAGCATCAATGGCGACGCCTTCTCCGACGAGATCAAGCGCAAGACCATAGATCTCATCAAGCAGGACCTCGGCCAGGTCGACCAGGTGATCTACAGCCTGGCCGCGCCGCGTCGCACGCACCCGAAAACCGGGGAAGTCTTCAATTCCACGCTCAAGCCCATCGGCCAGGCGGTGAACCTGCGCGGCCTGGACACCGACCGTGAAGTGGTCAAGGAATCCGTGCTGGAACCCGCCACCCAGGCCGAGATCGACGCCACCGTCGCTGTCATGGGCGGCGAAGACTGGCAGATGTGGATCGACGCCCTGCTGGAAGCGGGCGTGCTGGCCGAAGGCGCCACCACCACGGCCTTCACCTACCTGGGCGAGAAGATCACCCACGACATCTACTGGAACGGCTCCATCGGCGCCGCCAAGAAGGACCTGGACCAGAAGGTGCTGGAAATCCGCGCCAAGCTGGCCGCGCGCGGCGGCGACGCCCGCGTGTCGGTGCTCAAGGCGGTGGTGACGCAGGCCAGCTCGGCGATCCCCATGATGCCGCTCTACCTGTCACTGCTGTTCAAGACCATGAAGGAAGCTGGCACGCATGAAGGCTGCATCGAACAGGTCTATGGCCTGTACCGCGACAGCCTCTGCGGCCAAGCGCCCATCCTGGACCAGGACGGCCGCCTGCGCGCCGACTACAAGGAACTGGATCCCGAAATACAGGCCCGCGTGCAGGCGCTGTGGAGCCAGGTCACCAACGACAACATCTACCAGCTGACGGATTTCGCGGGCTACAAGCAGGACTTCCTGCGTCTGTTCGGCTTCGAGATCGATGGCGTCGACTACGAGGCCGACACCGATCCGGCCGTGGAAATCCGCGGCCTGGCGTAAACCCCGCCGCTAGCGGGCCATCAGCTCCAGCAGGCGGTCCAGGCCGCCTTCATCGATGGCCACCTTGACCTCCTCGCGCACAGCCGGCTTGGCGCGGTAACCCACCGACAAGCCTGCCGTCCGCATCATCGGCAGATCGTTGGCGCCGTCGCCCACGGCGATGGCGCGCTCCGGTCCCACGCCCAGCGCCGCACACACTTCGAGCAGCTTGCGGCGCTTCTCCTCGCCGTCGCAGATATCGCCCCAGGCCTGGGGCAGCAGCCGGCCCGTCAGGCGGCCATGTTCCACTTCGAGCACATTGGCGCGCACGTCGTCCAGGCCCAGCCGCAGCCGCAGCCTGTCGGTGAAGCAGGTGAAGCCGCCCGTCACCAGCAGGCAGGTGAGGCCCGCGGCCTTGCACGCGGCGATCAGCGTTTCCGCGCCCGGGTTGATGCGCACGCGCTGCTCATAGACCTCGTCCAGCGCCGCCTCGGGCATGCCCGCCAGCAACGCCACGCGCTCGCGCAGGCTTTGCTTGTAGTCCTTGATCTCGCCGCGCATCGCGGCTTCGGTCAGCGCCGCCACCTCGGCCTTCTTGCCCATCAAGTCCGCCATCTCGTCCAGCGTCTCGATCGAGATCAGCGTGGAGTCCATGTCGAACGCGATGAGCTTGTAGTCCGTCAGCGCCAGCGGAGGCGCAATGCCGCGCCAGTGCAGGCCGGGTATCGTCGAGGCGGAATGCATGAAAGATCCTTGTCTATGCGGGGTGGGAGGGGTCGCGCCCTTGTTCGCGCAGCCACTCGATGAACAATAGCGCCGACGCGGCGGCCGGGCCGTCCTGCCGGTACAGCGCGTGGATGCCGGCGTTGGGCAGTTGCGGGCCGGCGAACAGCGGGCGCAGCCGGTCGGCGCGGATATCGTCTTCCAGCAGGCACCAGGGCGCCAGCGCGATGCCGAGGTCGTTCATGGCAGCCTGGATGCACAAGAACTGGTGGTCGAACACCGGCCCGGGCAACTGCGCGGGCACGTCCACCTTGGCCAGCGCGAACCAGCGCGGCCAGTGGTCCATGCCGCCCGCGATCTTCAGCAGCGGATGCCCCAGGCAATCCGCAGGCGCGGCCAGGCGGTTGCGCTCGATGAAGCGCGGCGACGCCACCGGCACGTGAAAGTCGTCCAGGCAGTGCACACAGGCCAGGTCCGAATGCGCCATGTAGCCATGGCGGATGAGCACGTCGCTGCCCGTATCGCCGCCACGGTCCAGGAAAGAGCGCCCCTGCGTGGTGAGCTGCACGTCCACGCCCGGATGCCGCGCCTGGAACGCCGACAGGCGCGGAATCAGCCATTTCATGGTCAGGGACGGCGTGGCGCAGACGCGCAGCACGCCGCCATAAGCGGGCGATTTCAGCTTGGCGGTCGCGGCCGCGATACGCTCCAGGCTGGCCTGGATCTCGGGAAAATAGGCCTGGGCGCAAGGCAGCAGCGCCACGCCGCGCGCCTCGCGCGCGAACAGGGGCTGCCCCACGTACTCTTCGAGTATGCGGATCTGCTGGCTGACCGCGCTGTGCGTGATGCTCAGTTCATCGGCGGCCGCGGTGAAGCTGCGCAAACGCGCCGCGGCTTCGAACACGCGCAAGGCCTTGAGCGGCGGCAGGCTCTGCCCCGCCATCTCAGTTGCGGCCCGCCCGCGCGCCGGCCCGGCGCCGCGCTGTGCTGCTCTTTCCCACGTTTTCCCTTGTCGTCTATTTTTCTATGGGCGCGGCTTGCGCGCGCCTCCGCTATCCAGCCGCATTCTAGGTGATAGCCCGCGCGCCGACCTCTTAGAAAAACTAACGACTACCCTTAAAAAACACCGCTGGTCGGGGGCGCAGCGCGTTCCTATGATGCCGACAACCTCAAGCAGGAAGCGAAACATGGCATCAATCACCGTAGACGGCATCGTCAAGACTTTCGGCGGGCAGCAAGTGCTGCGCAATCTGTCGCTGCACATACCCGACGGCGCGTTCTACACGCTGCTGGGACCCAGCGGCTGCGGCAAGACCACGTTGCTGCGCTGCATTGCCGGCTTCTATGCGCCCGACGGCGGACGCCTGCTGTTCGACCAGGACGACGTGACCCATGTATCCGCGCACCGCCGCGACATCGGCATGGTGTTCCAGGACTATGCGCTGTTCCCCGACAAGACCGCCTTCGACAACGTCGCCTACGGCCTGCGCGCCCGCGGCGTGGCGCGCGCCGAAATCACGCGGCGCGTCAATGAGGCGCTGGACAAGGTCGGGCTGCTGGCCCTGGCGGAACGTTATCCCGCGCAGATGAGCGGCGGGCAGCGCCAGCGCGTGGCCCTGGCGCGCGCGCTGGTGATCCGCCCGCGCGTGCTGCTGATGGACGAACCCCTGTCCAACCTGGACGCCAAGATGCGTCTGCAAATGCGCGACGTGATCCTGGACCTGGTGCGCGAGGCCGGCATTACCACGGTGTTCGTGACGCATGACCAGGAAGAAGCCCTGGCGATGTCCGACCGCATCGCCATCATGGATCGCGGCGACATCGCCCAGCTGGGCACGCCGGAAGAACTCTACGGCACGCCGGTCAACGCCTATGTGGCGGACTTCATCGGCTCGGCCAACGTGATCCCGGTGCCGGCCCGCAACGGCCAGACAGGCGCTCCCGCCGGCCATGTGCGCTACGAGATCTGCGGCCTGGGCTTTGACGGCGTGCAAGGCAGCGACCAGCTGGACGGCAAGGGCGTGCTCATCGCCCGCCCGGAGGAACTGGCCCTGATGGCGCCCGCCCCTTACGTGCCCAATACCTTGCCCGGCAAGGTGCTGCGCCGGCAGTACCTGGGCTTCAAGACGGCCTACCGCATCGCGCTGGACAATGGTTCCGAGATCCGCGTCGAACTGCATGCCGGCAATATGGTGGCGCAGTTCCAGCCCGGCGAAGCCGTGCAGGTGCTGATCCCGGCCGACAGCCGCGTCGTCAACGCCTGAGGACGCCCCGACCATGAAAATCAAATGGTGGCCCTGGGGCATCCTGACCGCGATCAGCCTGGCCTTGCTGCTGTTCTTCGTGCTTTATCCGCTGGGCGTGCTGTTCAGCAACAGCGTCACCGGGCAGGACGGCGGCTTCACGCTGGAGGGCTTCAAGGCCCTGCTGGCCGATTCGCAGTATGTGGAGGCCTTCGGCAACACCCTGATCCTGGGCCTGGCGGTCACGACCTGCACGGTGCTGGTGGGCGTGCCTTTCGCCTACATGGTGGCGCGCTTCGACTTTCCGCTGAAGAACCTGGTGGCGATCCTGCCGGTGCTGACGATTGTGATCCCTGAGATCATCGTCGGCCAGTCCTGGCTGCTGATCCTGGGCAACAACGGCATCCTGACCAATCTGCTGGGCGACGCCGGCATCTCGCTGCCTTCGTTCTACGGCTGGACCGGCATGGTGTTCTCCATGACGCTGGTCTACTACACCTACATCTACCTGGGCGTGCTGGCGGCGTTGCGCGGCTTCGACGGCCAGCTGGAAGAAGCCGGCCTGAGCCTGGGCACGCCGCCGCTGCTGACCAAGCTGCGCGTGCTGGTGCCGGTGCTGCTGCCGGCGGTGCTGGTCAACGCACTGGTGGTGTTCACGCTGGTGGTGGGCAACTTCGCCCTGGCCATGCTGCTGGGCAGCCGCGTGCCGCTGCTCTCGGTCATGACGTACAACACCTTCGTCAGCGAAATGGGCGGCAGCCCGACGCTGCAGAGCGCCATGTCGGTAGTGTCCATCGCCATCGTCGCCATCGTGCTGTTCTTCCAGAAGCGCGTGGTCGAACGCAAGGTCTACACCATGACGCAGGGGCGCGCGCCGGCCGCCACCCGCGTGCGGTCGTGGACCGCCCTGCTCTACACCAGCGGCGTCGGGCTGATCATCTTCATTTCGCTGCTGCCGCTCATCGTGGTGTTCATCGCCGCCTTCACCAAGACCAGCGGGCCGGTGATGCAATGGGGCCAGTGGTCCTTGGCCAGCATGCAGCGCGCGCTGCATGGCGCGCCGGAGCCCATCCTGAACTCGCTCAAGTTCGCGTCCCTGGCCACGGTGTTGGGCGTGGCCTTCGCGGTGCTGGTGAGCTACCTGACGATCAAGAAGCGCAGCGCATCCACCCAGGTGCTGGACTACATCGTGGTGCTGCCGCTGACCATTTCCGGCACGGTGCTGGGCATCGCGCTGGTGCAGACCTTCAACACCGGCTGGCTGGTACTGGCGGGCACGTCGGGAATCATGGTGCTTTGCTACACGGTGCGGCGCCTGCCCTTCGCGGTGCGCAACGCGTCGTCGGTGCTGTTCAACATCCCCGAATCGATCGAGGAGGCCTCGATCAGCCTGGGCGTGTCTCCGCTCATGACGTTTTTCAAGGTAGTCCTGCCCGCGATGAAGGCATCCATCATCTCGGCAGCCATCCTGATGTGGCTCACCACCATCTCCGAGCTGTCGGCCTCCATCGTCGCCTACAGCGGCGGCCTGGAGACCATGCCCATCGCCATCTTCCGCCAGGTCGACGGCGGCAGGCTGGGCATGGCGTCGGCCTACGGCGCGGCGTTGGTCACGGTCATCGTGCTGCCCATCATCGTGTCGGTCAAGGCGTTCCGCATCAAGCTGTTCTCCGGTAAATAACCCACTCGCACAGAGGCTAACCATGCAACTCAAGCACCTACTTCAGTACAGCGTCCTGGCCGCCGCCCTGGCCACCGGCGCCGCGCAGGCCCAGAACGTCGTGCTCTATTCGTCCAACAACACGGAGACGATCGAAACCGCCCTGGACGCGGTGAAGCAGAAGTCGCCGAAATTGAACGTGCAGCCCGTCACCGGCGGCACCGGCACGATGATGAAACGCATCGAGGCGGAAGCGCAGAACCCGCGCGGCGACCTGTTCTGGAGCGGCGGCTTCGGCACGCTGGGCGCCTACCGCCAGCACCTGCAGCCTTACCGCCCGGCCGACCTGGACAAGATCCCCACCGAGTTCCGCGGTCCGGACGACCTGTGGGTCGGCACCAACGTGCACGTCATGGTGATGATGGTCAACGAACGCCAGCTCAAGGGCCTGCCGGCCCCGGCCACCTGGTCCGACCTGATGCAGCCGCAGTGGAAGAACAAGTTCGCCATCACCGATCCGTCCAAGAGCGGCACGGCCTACATGCTGGTGTACGGCCTCTTCAAGCAGTTCGGCCAGGAAGGCCTGGACAAGATCGCGGCCAACGCGGTGGTCACGGCCTCGTCGGGCACCACCTACAAGGGCGTGGCCGCGGGCGAGTATGCCGTCGGCATGACGCTGGAATACGCCGCGCAGGAATACGTGGCCGGCGGCCAGAAGGAGATCAAGCTGGTCTACCCGACCGAGGGCAGCTACCTGGCGCCTGAAGGCATGTTCATCATCAAGGGCGCGAAGAACATGGACGCCGCGAAGGCGCTGTACGACGGCCTCTTGAGCAAGGAATCGCAGGAAGCCCAGCTGGTGAAGAACTTCCGCCGCCCGACCCGCACCGACGTGGCCGTGGCCAGCCTGACCACCTTGCCTGAACTGAAGACCATCAAGATCTTCCCGGTCAGCCAGGATGCGGCGGCGAAGGAGTATGAGGCGGTGGTAGCGGCCTGGAACCAGGCGGTCGCCAAATCCAAATAGGCAGGCCCCAAGCCGCACCCCTTGGGGGCTAACTGCACCCCGAGGGGGCCGGCCCACTTCGGGGCGGTCCGGCGGTGGACCCGGCGCCTCAGGCGCCGTTGACCATCCGCCCCGCAGCCAGCACCAACTGGCGCCCGCAACGGGCCGCCAGCTGCGGATCATGGGTCACCAGCACCAGCGTGGTGCCGTGTTCCCGGTGCAGGTCGAACATCAGGTCGATGACCGTCACGCCCGTGGCGGCGTCCAGGCTGCCGGTGGGTTCATCCGCGAACAGCAAATCCGGCTGCACCACGAAGGCGCGCGCCAGCGACACGCGTTGCTGTTCGCCGCCCGACAGGGTGCGCGGGTAATGATGCAGGCGCTTGCCTAGCCCCACCCGCTCCAGCATGGCCTGCGCCGCGTCGCGGGCGGATTGCCCGGCCAGTTCCAGCGGCAGCATCACGTTTTCCAGCGCCGTCAGGTTGGGCAGCAGCTGGAACGACTGGAACACGAATCCCACATGATTGGCGCGCAGGCGCGCGCGGCCGTCCTCGTCCAGCGAGAACAAATCCTGTCCCGCCAGGCGCACGCTGCCCGCGCTGGGAACATCCAGGCCCGCCAGCAGTCCCAACAGAGTCGACTTGCCCGAACCCGAACTGCCGGTAATGGCCACGGCGCTGCCCGCCTCGACCGTAAAATCAATACCTTCCAGGATGGAGAGCGTGCCGCCGGCATCGGCCACCTGCTTGCCCAGCCCTTTCACCTCGATCGAATTCTTGTTATCCATGCGCCTATTTTCCCGTCTGCTACTCATGACCGCCGTGGCGACCGCCATCATGGCACCCGCCCACGCTCAGACCGCATCCGCGGCCCAGGGTTCCGCCCCGCGCACCGTATTGGTCCTGGGCGACAGCCTGTCGGCCGAATACGGCATCAAGCGCGGCACCGGCTGGGTGCCGCTGCTCTCGGCCCGCGTAGCGGAACAATACCCCAAGTACCAGGTCGTCAACGCCAGCATCAGCGGCGACACGACCAGCGGCGGCGTGGCCCGCCTGCCTGCCCTGCTGCGCCAGCATGCGCCGGCGGTGGTAGTGCTGGAGCTGGGCTCGAACGACGCCCTGCGCGGCCTGCCCCTGAACATGACCGAGCAGAACCTGCGCACCATGGCCCAGACCGCCCGCAAGGCCGACGCCGAAGTCCTGATCGTCGGCATGCAGATCCCGCCCAATTACGGCCGGGACTACACCCAGCGATTCGCCCAGGTGTTCCCCACGGTCGCCAAAGACGAAAACGCCCGGCTCGTGCCCTTCCTAATGGAAGGTATCGCAACGAACCGGGCGATGTTCCAGGCCGACGGCATCCATCCGAACGAGGATGCCCAGCCTCTTTTGCTGGACAACGTGTGGCCGACGCTGCGGCCACTGTTGAACTGATTCCGGGCTGATCAGCCGGCTGCCGGCTGCTCGCCGCGGATGACCGCGGCGGCGGCGGGCAGCACCTGCACCTTGTATTCTTCGCGCAGCATGCGCACCAAGGCTTCGTTCTCGGCCTGGCCCCAGGCGCCCGACAACTGCTGCGCCAGGCGTTCCTTGTCGGCCGGATCGACCGTGCCGGCCTCGACCTTCTCCAGGCGTGCCAGCGTGTAGTCCGCACCCGATTGCACGCCGGCGTAGGCCGGCAGCGTGGTGGCGGGCAGACGCATGACGGCATCCAGCACCGGGCGCGGCAGATCCTTGGGATCCTGGCGCGACACGATTACCGGGGCGCCAAAGCCTTCAGGCGTGGCGGCGGGGTTGGCCTGGTCGGCGGCCAGCGCGGCCTCGCCGGCCTTCTTGGCGGCTTCGGCCGAGCGCTCGTCGAGCAGCTTGGCGCGGATGATCTCCGACACCTTGTCCAGCGGCGGCACATGGGCCGGCTCGACCGCGGCGACGCGCAGGGCCAGCATGGTATCGGGCGACAGCTCGATCACGCCGGAGTTCTGCTTTTCACGCAGCACGTCGGGCGAGAACAGCACCTGGCGCACGCGCGGGTTGTCCAGCAGCGCGGCGTCGGGGCTGGCGGCAGCCGAACCCGGGCCGGCCTTGTCGGCAGGCAGCAGGCCTTCGCGGGTCACGCCGGAGGCGGTACGCAGCTTCAGGCCGACGGTGTCGGCGGCGGGCTGCAGGCTGTCGCGCTGGTCGTAGACCTGCTTGTTCAGCTGGCTGGCCATTTCCGAGAAGCGCACGGCGGCGAGCTGCTTGCGGACTTCAGCGGTGATCTGGTCCTTGACCTCGGCCAGCGGCTTGATGGCGGCGGGCTGGATCTCGGTGACCTTGACGACGTGCAGGCCGGACGGGGTTTCGATCACGCCGGACACCTGGTCCTTGGCCTGGCCGAAAATGGCCTTTTCCAGCGGGCCGGTCAGCATGCCCGGAGCCAGCCAGCCCAGATCGCCGCCATTGGCGGCCGAACCCGCGTCCTGCGAGTTCTTGCGCGCCAGTTCGGCGAACTGCGCCGGATCGGCGGCGGCCTGCTTGGCCAGATCCTCGGCCTTGGCGCGGGCGGCCTTGCGGGCGTCTTCCGAGGCGCCGGGGGCCAGGTTGATCATGATGTGGCTGGCGCGGCGGCGTTCGGGCTGGCCGAAGCGGTTCTTGTTCTGCTCGTAGTAGGAGGCCAGGTCCTCGTCCTTGACCTGCACGCCTTGCGTGGCGGCGGCCTCGTCCAGCACCAGGTACTGGACCTGGACCTGTTCGGGAATCTGCAGCTGCTGCTTGTTGGCGTCGTACCAGGCCTGGATGTCGGCCGGGGTGGCGCTGACCTGCGAGCGGAAATCGGCGGCGGCGAAGCGGCGCAACTGCACCGTGCGCTGCTGCGTCAATGCCGTTTCCAGCGACGCCACGACCTCGCCGGGCGCGCGGGCCGACTGGCCGACGGGCTCCAGCACGCGCGCGACCGCCAGGTCGCGGCGCAGGCCGGCTTCGAACGAAGTCGGCGACATGCCTTGCGCGGCCAGCACCTGGCGGTAGCGCTCGGGCGAGAAGCGGCCATTGTCCTGAACTTCCGGAATCGCGGCGATGGTGTTGCGTAGCGTTTCGTCCGACACCGAGAAACGGTTGTCGACGGCGACGTTGGCCAGCAGGCGCTGATTGATCAGCTGATTGAGCAGGCCTTCGCGCAACGCCGGCGTGTCGATCACGGCCGGGTCGAACTGGGCGCCGAGGCGCTGGCGGAACTGCTCCAGCTGGTTGCGGTGCGCCTGGTCGAATTCGGCCCGCGTAACGGGCTGACCATTGACCGTGGCCAGTTCAGGCTCGGCGCGCATGAAGCTGTCATAGCCTTGAATACCGACCAGGAAGAAGGACGGCACAATCAGAAGCAGCAGGATGAACTGCATCCAGCGCCGATGGCTGCGAATAAATTCGAACATGGAATCCCTGTTGCCGCACTCCAGGCAGACGCCCGAAGCCGCAAGAAAACGCATAAAAAAAGGCGAAGTCGATTCGCCCTATTCCCATACCGGTCAATACCGGATCAGCGGGCGGATTTTAGCATTTCTCATTCGCCGCGCAGGCTAGGATTCTTCCGAATGGCGTCCGGGGCTGTCCCCTGGCTCCGGCGGCACGGAACCGGGGACCGAGTCAACCCGGGGAACCACCATTTCCAGGCCCTTGTGGCCCCCGTATCGTGGCCTGTCAGGGTAAGTCCCCACTACCCCGACGCCGCGCCTCCAAGGACGCGGCCCCCTCCACGCACGCTCAGAGGTACACACTGATGCCGTTCCCATCTCCCCGCCTGCCACTCCTGCGCACCTGCATCGCCCTGGCCTTCATAAGCGGCGCCCCCGCCGCGCTGGCCGCGCCCGTCGCCGCCGTCCACCAAGCCGCCCAAGCCCAGCAGCAAGCCATGCTGGACACCATGCGCGACCTGGTCGGCATCGAGTCGGGCAGCAAGGACGTCGAGGGCGTGGAGCGCATTGCCGTACTGATCCGGGACCGGCTCAAGGCGCTGGGCGGCACGGTGGAGATCATCCAGCCCACCGACGTCTTCCGCCTGGACGACACGCCGGAGAAGGTCGGCCCCATGGTCCATGCCGAGTTCAAGGGCCGGGGCCAGAAGAAGATCATGCTGATCGCCCACATGGACACCGTCTACCGCAACGGCATGCTCAAGGACCAGCCCTTCCGCGTCGACGGCGACAAGGCCTACGGCCTGGGCATTGCCGACGACAAGCATGGCGTCGCCGCCATCATCCATACCCTGACCCTGCTGCAGAAGCTGGGTTTCGAGGACTACGGCACCATTACCGTGCTGATCAACGGCGACGAGGAAATCAGCTCGCCCGGCGCGCGCAGCACCATCACCCGCCTGGGCGCCGATCAGGACGCGGTGTTCTCATTTGAGGGCGGCGGCGCCGAGGCGCGCCTGACGCTGGCCACCAGCGGCATCGGCGCGGCCTACCTGACCGTGCAGGGCAAAACCTCGCATGCCGGCGCGCGCCCGGAAGGCGGCGTCAATGCGCTCTATGAACTGGCGCACCAGCTGCTGCAACTGGACAAGCTGTCCAAGCCCGAGGAAGGACTGAAGCTGAACTGGACCGTGGCCCAGGCCGGCACCAACCGCAACGTCATCCCGGGCCAGGCCACCGCCCAGGCCGACGCCCGCGCATTGCGCGTCTCTGACTTCGACGCGCTGTCGCGCACGCTGGAAGAGCGCATACAGAAGAAACTGCTGCCCGAATCCAAGGTCAGCGTGAAATTCGAGGTGCGCCGCCCGCCGCTGGAAGCCACCCCGGCCTCGCGCGCCCTGGCCCAGCACGGCGTACAGATCTACAAGGAACTGGACCTGCCGATGAAAGTCGTGGATCGCGCCAGCGGCGGCGGCACCGATGCGGCGTTCGCCGCCCTGAAGGCGCGCGGCCCGGTGATCGAAGGCATGGGCCTGAGCGGTTTCGGCGCGCACTCCAACGACGCCGAGTACATCCAGATCAACAGCATCGTGCCGCGCCTGTACCTGGCGGCGCGGATGATCATGGACGTATCGCAGGACAAGGCGCCCATGAAGTAGGCCCATGGGCAGGCCGCGGCGTCCGCGCGCGCCGCGGCGGGTCGGGATCCAGCGTGCAGAAGGAGTATCCTTGCAACCCTGTACAAAAGAACCCGAAGCAACACCTAAATGAGCGCAAAACTCCCCTCCTGGCCCTACTCCCGTTACATCGCGCACCGCGGCGGCGGCCGTCTGGCCCCGGAGAACACCCTGGCCGCCATGCGCGTGGGCGCCGAGCACGGCTTCAAGATGTTCGAATACGACGTCAAGCTGAGCAGCGACAACGTGCTGGTGCTGATGCACGACGACAACGTGGACCGGACCTCCAACGGCCAGGGTCCGGCCGCCGCCAAGACCTACTCGGAGCTGGCCCAGCTGGACTTCGGCAGCTGGCATTCGGCCGCCTACGCCGGCGAGCCGCTGCCGACCTTCGCCGCCGTCGCCCGCTATACGGTGGCCAACGGCATCGCCAGCAACGTCGAGATCAAGCCCTGCCCGGGCCGCGAAGCCGAAACCGGCCGCGCCGTGGCGCTGGCCACGCGCCAGCTGTGGCAAGGCGCAGCCGAACCACCGCTGTTGTCCTCGTTCGCCGAAGAGGCGCTGCAGGCCGCAAGGGAAGCCGCCCCCGAACTGCCGCGCGCCTTGCTGGTGGAAAAGGTCCCCGCCGACTGGCGCGAGCGCCTGGTCAAATATGACTGCGTGGCCTTGAACATCAACCAGAAAGACGCAACCCGCGAGCTGATCGACGCCGTGCACGCCGCCGGCTACCGCATCGCGGCCTGGACCGTCAACGACCCCGAGCGCGCGCGGCTGCTGCTCGACTGGGGCATAGACGGCATTTTCACCGACGAGCTGGCCGCGATCCGGCCCGCCGCCTGAGGCAGAACGCCCGTGTTCAGTTACCGCCACGCCTTCCACGCCGGCAACCACGCCGACGTGCTTAAGCACGCCATCCTGATCCACACGCTGGATTACTTCAATAAAAAGGACGCGCCCTACTGGGTCGTCGACACCCACGCAGGCGCCGGGCTCTACAGCCTGGACAGCGACTGGGCGGCCAAGACTTCAGAGTTCGCCGACGGCATCGGCCGCCTGTGGGAAGCCGAAGACCTGCCGCCTATCCTGGCGGACTATGTCGCCCGGATCCGCGCCTACAACACCAACGGCCGCCTGCGGCGCTATCCCGGCTCGCCGTGGCTGGCGCTGGACGCGCTGCGCCCGTCGGACCGGCTGCGCCTGTTCGAGATGCACCCGACCGAAATCGACACGCTGGTCGCCAACCTGGAACACCAGGGCCGCGCCGCGCAGCGCCAGACCACCATCTACGGCGACGACGGTTTCGAAGGCGTCAAGGCCCTGCTGCCGCCGCCCACGCGCCGCGGCATGGTGCTGATCGATCCCTCGTACGAGGACAAGAACGACTACCGCCGCACGTTCGTCACCATCAAGGAATGCATCAAGCGCTTCGCCACCGGCACCTACGCCGTCTGGTACCCGCTGGTGCAACGCCGCGAGGCCAGCGAAATGGCGCGCCACCTGGAAAACCTGAAGGTCAAGAGCTGGCTGCACGCCACCCTGACCGTCAAGAAGGCCACCATCGACGGCTACGGCCTGCACGGCAGCGGCATGTTCCTGATCAACCCGCCCTGGACGCTGCATGACGCCCTGAAGCAGGCCATGCCTTATCTCGCGCGCACGCTGGGCCAGGATGAGCGGGCCGGCTTCACGCTGCAATTCCGCGAGAATCCGTTCCCGGTGCCGAAGAAGCAGTCGGACGACTGATTCCGCGCAGCACGCGAAAAAAAGGCCACGAATTCACTCGTGGCCTTTTTACTGCCGGGTCGCGCAATCGCTATTGCGGCGCTCAGGCTGCTTCGCTTTCCGGCTCTTCACGGCGCAGCGCCTCTTGCGCCCGGGCCAGCTTGGCCGCCGCGTCGCGCAGCGCGGTGCGCAGGCCCTCTTCGATCACGGGGTGATAGAACGGCATCTCCAGCATGCGCGCCACGGTCAGTTCCTGCTGCACCGCCCAGGCCAGCAGGTGGCCGATGTGCTCGGCGCTGGGGCCGACCATTTCGGCGCCCAGGAAACGGCCCGTCTCGATATCGGCGTAGACGTGCAGCATGCCGCGGTTCTTCAGCATGACGCGCGAACGGCCCTGGTCACTGAAGTCCACCTCGCCGGTCACGAAGGTACCCGGCACCAGCCGCGCATGCCCCTGGCCCGCCATGGCGATCTGCGGGTCCGAGAACACCACGGCCAGCGGCGCGCGGCGCAGGCCCTGGCGCACTTCCGGATAGCGGGCGGCGTTCTCGCCAGCGATGCGGCCTTCGTCGGCCGCTTCGTGCAACAGCGGCGCGTCGGCATTGGCGTCGCCGGCGATGAAGATGGGCGCGTCGCCCGCCTGCATGGTTGCGCGGTCAAACAGCGGCACGCCATGCTTGTCCAGTTGCAGCGAGGTGTTTTCCAGCCCCAGCCCGTCCACGTTGGCGCGGCGGCCGGTGGCCACCAGCGCATAGTCGAAGCGTTCGGTGCGTTCGGTATTGTCCAGCGCCACATAGCGGACTTCCACTTCATCGCCGACGCGAGTCGTCTCGAGCACGCGGGCGTCCGGATCCAGATAGAACTCGCGCTGGAAGATCTTGCGGGCGGTGTTGCGCACCTGCGGATCGCTGATGCCGGCCAGGCTGCCGCTGACGCCGAACACGCGCACTTCCACGCCCAGGCGCGCCAGCGCCTGGCCCAGTTCCAGCCCGATCACGCCTGGACCGAACACGGCCACGCGTCCCGGCAGATCATCCCAGGCGAACACGTCGTCGTTCAGCACCAGCCGGTCGCCCAGCGCGCGGAACGGCGGCGGCACCGCCGGGCGCGAGCCGGTCGCGATCACCACGCGGGACGCGCGCACTTCCGTGTGCTCGTCCACCTGCAGCACCGTGTCCGACACGAAGCGCGCATAGCCGCGCAACTTGTCTTCGGCGGGGATGCTTTCCACGCCTTCCAGCACAAAGCCCACGAAACGGTCGCGCTCGCGCTTGACGCGGTCCATCACCTCGACCCCGTCCACCGTGATCTCGCCCCCAACGTGCACGCCGAAGGGCTCGGTATGCGCGGCGCTGTGAGCCGCTTCGGCAGCGGCGATCAGCAGCTTGGACGGCATGCAGCCGACGCGGGCGCAGGTGGTGCCGTAGGGACCGCCTTCAATCAGCAGCGCGCGCTGGCCCGCGGCGCGGGCGGCGCGATAGGCGGCCAGGCCGGCCGTGCCGGCGCCGATGACGGCGATATCGGTATGCAGAGTTTTCATGACTGGGGATCCCCCGATGTGGCGTGGAGCAGGAATTCAGGAAGGCAGGTTCCGCCTTGTTGCGCACCCTCAGGACGTAGGCCGTCCCGCAGTGCCCGCCAGGGGCCGCGCGCAAAGGTGCGTAAAAAGGGAAACTGGCGAGGGTTGCGGCGGGCGGCGAACCGCCCCTCCGCCCTGCCCGGCCCCTGGGGCGAACCCAGGAACGGGGCAGGTTGCAGACGCTTAGGCGAAGTGCGCCTTCAGGTCTTCCAGGCCGCCGATCAGCGCGCCGTTGATGAACACCTGCGGAGCGGTGCCCTTACCGGAGACGGCGCCGATCACACGACCGCGGACCTTGTTTTCCAGCGGGATCTCGATCGGAGCGTAGCCCTTGGCATCCAGCAGCGCCTTGGCTTCCACGCAGAACGGGCAGCCCGGCTTGGAGAACACGACCACCTGGTCGGGCTTCTTGGCCGACGGAGCGAAGTGAGCCAGCATGGTGTCGGCGTCCGACACTTCAAACGGGTCGCCTTCCTTTTCCGGCTCGATGAACATCTTCTGGACCACGCCGTCCTTGACCAGCATGGAATAGCGCCAGCTGCGCTTGCCGAAGCCCAGGTCGCTCTTGTCGACCAGCATGCCCATGCCTTCGGTGAAGGCGCCGTTGCCGTCGGGCAGCAGCGTGATGTTGGCCGATTCCTGGTCCTTGGCCCATTCGTTCATGACGAAGGTGTCATTGACCGAGACGCAGACGATGCTGTCCACGCCGGCGGCGAAAAACGCGGGAGCCAGTTCGTTGTAGCGCGGCAGGTGGGTCGACGAGCAGGTCGGCGTGAAAGCGCCGGGCAGCGAAAAGACCACGACGGTCTTGTTCTTGAACAGGTCGTCGGACGTGACCTTCTTCCAGGTGTTGTCCTCACGGACCGGGAACGTTACGTTCGGAACACGTTGGCCTTCGCGGTTTTGCAGCATTCAAATCTCTCCTTGGGGTAGCGGGGTTGTTTGATTAACCACCATGGAAAGAATGATAAATCCTTGCTATCAATTATTCAAATTTAATAAATTCAATAGATCGATAGGTTTTAGCAATGAAGTAATAACTGATGCGAGACCGGACCTATCATAGCCCGGCCTCGAGCCTGGAGGAATTACACCGGCAGAGGCTCGTAGCCGGCGTCGCGGATCGCGTCTTCGATCTTGTCGGCGTCATCGGCGCCGGTCACCGTCACGCGGTGCGTCGGCAGGTCGATCGCGACCGTTGCGCCCGGCGCGGCCTGGTTCACCGCGGCCGTGATGGTCTTGGCGCAATGGCCGCAGGTCATGTCAGCCACTTGGAACTCGATGCTCATAGTTATCTCCATAGGATTCAAGGGTGATGGACATTGTTTCGTCCACCATGGAAAACAGCTTAAACCTTCCTATCATGGCAAGGTCAAGCGTAGAATCGGAGTCAGGCTACACAGGAGCAGAGCAATGAATATCGGAGAGGCATCCAAGAGTTCCGGCATTTCCGCCAAGATGATCCGCTACTACGAAAGCATCGGCCTCATCAGCCCCGCCGGGCGCACGGATTCTGGCTACCGCGTGTATAGCGACCACGATCTGCATACGCTGCACTTCGTGCGCCGCGCGCGCGACCTGGGCTTTTCGGTGGAACAGATGAATGAGCTGCTGGCGCTGTGGAAAGACCGCAGCCGCGCCAGCGCCGACGTCAAGCGCATCGCGCTGGAACACGTGCAGGAACTGGAACGCAAGGCCGAGGCGTTGCGCGACATGGCGGCCACCTTGAAGCATCTGGCCGAGCACTGCCAGGGCAATGAGCGGCCGGACTGCCCGATACTGGAAGGCCTGGGCTGCAAGCACTGAAGCGGCCCAGG
This sequence comes from Achromobacter sp. SD115, assembly GCF_017355315.1. Taxonomy (NCBI): domain Bacteria; kingdom Pseudomonadati; phylum Pseudomonadota; class Betaproteobacteria; order Burkholderiales; family Alcaligenaceae; genus Achromobacter; species Achromobacter sp. SD115. The sequence goes on from NZ_JADIJM010000002.1 coordinate 419,741, forward strand.
CCCTTCCTGCTGCGGCGTCAGTCCTGCGCTTCGGCCGCGACCTTGGCGTGATAGGCGTCGGTGGCGGCCTGCTTGGCGGCCGCCTTCTCGGCGGCGGCCGCGGCCTTGGCCTCTTCCGCGGCGGCAGCTTCCGCCGCGGCCTGGATGGCGCGCTGGCGGGCGCGTTCCCGCACGACCTGGATGCCTTCGGCGTCCAGCGATTCGAACACCGCGATGGACTCCACATGGCCCGTGTGCGGGAACATGTTGATCACGCCCGCGCTCTTCAACAGATAACCGCCTTCATGCACCATGATGGCCGCATCGCGCGCCAGCGTGGCCGGGTTACAGGACACGTAGACAATGCGCACGGGACGCTCGTGCGCCTCCAGCAGCGACAGGGCCTGCGCCACCGCATGCGCGCCTTCGCGCGGCGGATCGATCAGCATGCGGTCGAAGTAACCCAGCCCGCGCAGCCAGTCCACGTCCACCTCGAACAGGTTCAGGGTGGCGAAGCTGGTGCGATCGCCCAGGCCATGGCGCGATGCCGCGTCGAAAGCGCGGTCGGTCAGCGCCTTGCTGCCTTCCACGCCCACGGCTTCCCTGCCCTGCGTCGCCAGCGGCAGCGTGAAGTTGCCCAGGCCGCAGAACAGATCGGCCACGCGGTCGGTAGTCTGCACTTCCAGCAGCTTCAGCGCGCGCGAGACCATGGCGCGGTTGATGGCGTGGTTGACCTGCGTGAAATCGGTGGGCCGGTACGGCATGCGCAGGCCGAACTCCGGCATGGTGTAGGCCAGCGTGTCGCCATGCTCGCGCTCCAGCGGATGCACGGTTTCCGGACCCTTGGACTGCAGCCACCACTGCACGTTGTGCTTGGCGGCGAAGGCGCGCAGGATGGCGATGTCGCCGTCGGTCAGCGGCAACAGATGGCGCAGGACCAGGGCGGTCACGCCCTCGCCCAGCGACACTTCGATCTGCGGCATGCGGTCCGGCGCCGACATGGAGCCGATCATTTCGCGCAAGGGGATCAGCAAGTCGCTGACGTGGCGCGGCAGCACATGGCATTCACGCATGTCGGCCACGTAGCTGCTCTTGCGTTCATGGAAGCCGACCAGCACCCCGCCCTTCTTCGGCACCACGCGCACCGACAAGCGGGCGCGGTAGCGGTAGCCCCAAGTCGGGCCTTGCAGCGGCGCCAGGATGCGCGCCGGGCGCAGCTTGCCGACGTGCCAGAAGGTGTCTTCCAGCGAACGCTGCTTGATGGCCACTTGCGTGCTGGGCTCCAGGTGCTGCATGGCACAGCCGCCACAGACGCCGAAGTGCGGGCAGCGTGGCGCCACCCGCTGCGACGAAGGCCGCAGCACCTCGTCCACGCGCGCAATCTCGTAGGACGGCTTGCGGCGCAACGTGACCGTGGTAACCCGTTCGCCCGGCAAGGCGCCTTCCACGAAGACGACCTTCCCGTCGCGGCGGGCGATACCCCTGGCTTCCAGGTCCAGGGACTCAATACTCAAAACGTCAGACATCTCACGCAGTCCAGAAGATTTACACGCAACCCGCTATTGTAGAAGGACTGGGGCCAATCCTGGAAATGGCGGTAGCGGGGCCGGAACGCGCCGCTGACGGCCCTAGCCCCTGGGCTGTCGGGCGATATCCCGAGCCTGCGTGCGCGGCCGCTGCAAGCGCAGCGCGGCCATGGCCGCCACGGCGGCAACCGCTCCCACGAGCGGCAGCCACGCCAGGCCGGCATGGACGATGGCCAGGCTGCCCAGCCCGCCGCCCACCGCGGTTCCAAGATTGAAGGAAGCGATGTTCAGGCCGGCCGCTACCGCCGTGGACTCGGGCACATGGCGCTGCGCCAGCTTCAGCAGCCGGAGCGTCAGCAAGGTGACGATGCAGAAGAACACCATGCCCAGCGCGCCGGCCAGCGCCACCACCGCCAGCCCGGAACCCCGCAACAGATATAGTCCCAGCAGGTTGACGGTCAACCCCGCGAGCGCATACAGCGCGGCGCGATCCCCGTCCATCGCGTCAGCCAGATAGCCGCCCAACAGATTGCCAGCAATCGAGCACAGGCCGAACAGCAGCATAGCCGCGCTGAGCCACCGCACATCCGCCCGCGTGACCTGTAGCAGATAGGGAGAGATGAAGGTGAAGAAACTGAACGTCGCCACACTGACCAAGGCGCCCACTCCGGCCGTCGCCAGCATGCGCGGATGCGCCAGCGCCTTCAAGCCAGCCCGCACGCCCGCCTGCGGCTTGCCCGGCCCGCGCACCGGCATGAAGCGCAGCAGGCCGATGACGCCGGCCAGCGCCAACGCGCCCACACCGGCGAAAATGGCACGCCACGACCAGATGCTGCCCAGGAATGTGCCTAACGGCACCCCCAGCGCCAAGGCCAACGTCAGGCCGATCCACACCACCGACAGCGCCCGCCCGGCCCGCGGCGCCGGCACCAGCCTGGCGGCCGCATCCGAAGCCACCGCCATGAACACCCCGTGCGCCAGTCCCACCAGAAAACGCACGCCCAGCAAGACCGGCAAAGTGGGCGACAGGCTCATCAGCACGCTGCCCGCGGCCAGCACGGCCATGGCTAGCGCCAGGATGCGGCGGTCCGTCCAGGGCGCGAGCAGCGCGGTCACCAGCGGTGCGCCTATGGCTGCCCCCAAGGCGTAGACCGCGATTGAGGCGCCCGCCGCCTCGATGCTGGCGCCAAGGCTTGCGGCCATGGCCGATATCAGGCCGGCCGCGACAAATTCGGAAAGACCGAATGCAAAAGTGCATATGGAAAAGACGTAGACGGCGACAGGCATGGCGATCCCGGACTCAAATGGAAAGGTCCGGCGCAAACCGCGAGGCGCTGTGAGGCGCTCGGCCGGATCCTGGGACTGAGCTTAGGGATGTGTCGCGGGTTCGTAAAATATCTTATTTATTAAAAAATAAGACTTTCAACGTCTGAAAAGGCCTGCTGCATGGTGCAGACCAGACGGTCGCGGGCGGGCGACGCCCGCTCCGGATTCCAGGCCATCAACAGGTCCAGATGCGTCAGCGCCATGGGCGCGTCGCTCTCGATGGCGCGAAAGACGACGTCGTCGCGCCGTTGCGCGGCCAGCGATCCTGGCAGCAGAGCGATACCGAAGCCCGCGGCCACCAGTGCAATCAGTGTCTGCAGTTGACGCGCCTCCTGCGCCACCATGGGCCGGAAGCCCGCGGTCTGGCATAGCTGGATCAGCTGGTCGTGCAGGCCCTGCCCCAAGCTTCTGGGCGACGCGACAAACGCTTCATCCTTGAGTTTGGCGAGTTCGATCGAAGGCTGGTAGGCCAGGGGATGGCCTGCCGGAAGGGCCACGCAGAGGGGTTCGCGCAGCAGGGCTTGAAAGCGCAGATCCGGCGTGCTGCCGCCCGGCGTGCGCAGGAATCCGATATCCGCAGTCCCGTTCTCCAGGGCCTCGACCTGCTCTCGCGTCGTGCCTTCGCGCAGGGTGAACGCTACTGCGGGGCACGTCAGCCGGAAATCACGCAAGGCCCGCAGCAACGAGGCATAGGGCGCGATGTTGATGAAGGTCATCGTCAAATGCCCGTCCATGCCCTGCGCCACCCGCCGGGTGCGCGCCACGCCTTCATCCAGCCCGTCCAGGATGCGCCGGGCCGTCTCGAGGAACGCCGCGCCTGCGGGCGTCAGCGCGACGCTGCGGTTGGTGCGCTCGAACAGCGTTGCGCCTATCTCGGCCTCCAGCCGCCGGATGGCCTGGCTCAGCGGCGGTTGCGCCATGTGCAGGCGCTGCGCGGCGCGGTTGAAGTGCAGGGTTTCGGCCACCGCGATGAATTGCCGCAATAGGCGTGTTTCTATCATTGGAACGCCTGAGGTTCTGATTCGACTCCCACAGTATATTTTTTATCTTGTCCGGCAAAAAAAGGCTTGCCGTAGACAGCGCGCCAACAGCTGTCCCACGGCAAGCCCAACGCCGGCGCTGTCAGGCGCCGCCACGGATAAAGGTCAGAAGGAACGCGCCACCGAGAACACCGCGCCCAGGCGCCCCGAGGGATGGCCGTACTTCGTGGGCAGCCAGTTGTCCTTGGTCGCGCCCACGGCCGCCAGGCCCAGGATCCAGCCCTTCAGGTCCTTGGTCACGCCGACCTTGTAATCGACGTAATGGCCGATGGAGTCGCCATCCATATTGGTCTGGTTCTTGAGCTTCTGGTAGCCCAGGTGGCCGACCAGGCCCCAGCCGTCGCCCAGGTCGAAGTTGGCCGTGCCGTCCAGGTACCAGGTGCCCTTGCTGTCGGGCGTGCTGAAGAAGTCGCTGGGCGTATAGGAGTACTTGAGGCTGTAGTTGCCATAGGACGCGCCCAGGTAGAGGTCGGTGTTGTTGTAGTTGCCACCCTTCGGCGAGCTGGAGCCCGGGTAGTAGTAGTGCAGCACGCCCGCGTCCAGCGTGAAGCCGCCGCCTACGTCGCCCTTCCAGCCGCCGTAGAAATCCATCTCCAGGTTGCCGTCGGTGAAAACGAAGTCCGAGACGTTGGAGTTCCAGTTGCCCAGATAAAAGCCGGAACTGTGGGTCAGGTCGAAGCCCAGCTGCACGGCGGGCCGGAAGTCGGTCTGCGAGTAGCCGCGAAAACGGTAGTCGCTGACGATGGCGGCGTTGCCGCTGAGCGAAAATCCGCCGCCCAGATCGGTGGGTTCGGCCTGTGCCGCCGCGGCGAAACAAGCGGCGAACGCAAGGGGCACGGCTAGCAACGTCTTCTTCATGGTGCGGAGTCCTGATCGGATTTGTCGAGTGGGGGGATGGCCGTAGCGCATCCACAGGACCGGCTGGGCAACATTTCGTACCGGTTCCCACTTCACCAAGCAATGTCCGTGCCAGGTCCGGCGCAAGCTGATTGCGGCGCGCATGCGCCGCGGCGCCGCCTGCCGCGCACCAGGACAGTGCAGACGCAGGTCTGTGCGCAGGCATTCATGCGTCAAAACGGGGAGTCCTCGCCCGCATGGTTCGGCGCCGCTGGCGGGCATGCCACAGGCAGTGTCCGCAAATGAAAAACCCCGGCACGCGACTGCGTGTCCGGGGTAGTACGACCGGGCCGGCCAGGAAGGCCGGCCGCGACGTTTAGTTGGCGGCGGGCTTGGCCGGTGCGGCGGCCGCGGGCGCTTCAGCCCTGCCCTTGCCATGGCGCCCTTCCATGCGGGCGTGGCGCTCCTGCATGCGGTCCTGGCGCTCCTTGACGAACTTGGTCACCTGGCCGCGCTGCGTGTCGTTCAGGCTGTCCCACACGGCGAGCCATTGGTCGCGCACCTGCTTGGCCTGGGGACCGAAGGCTTCACGCGATTTTTCGGACTGTTCAACCAGTGCGCGGGGATCCAGCTTGCCGCTGTCCAGTTGCGCCTTCAACAGGTCGTGGCGCTTGCCGCCGGAGGCGCGCATGGCTTCGTGCAGGCTGCGTTGGCCGTCCTGGGCGGTCTTGAACAAGGCCTGCTGTTTGTCGTCCAGCTTCAGCTCGGCGACCTGCGCCTTGGTCACGGGACCCAGGCCGGGAACGAAGAGGCCGTCGCGCATGCCTTTGTGGAAGCCGCCGCGCTGGCCATCGTGCATGGCGGCGGGACCGCCGTCAGCGGGAGGAGGAGGCGCAGCCATGGCGGAGCCGGCCACCATGCCGCCCGTCGCGGCGACAAATGCAAGAGCGGCCAAATTGGAGCGGATAGCGAATCGGGACATGTAGGTCTCCTGAAAGTGAAGAAAGCGAGGCCATTGTGCGATTGCCCCGGTTTCATCCAGGTTTCGTCCGCGCAAGCAATGTTTCAGTCGATTGCGCAGGCTTCAGACGCAAGAACGGGGCCGCGCGGACCCCGTTCCATCCTTGCTTGCCGGAAGACGGATCTTCCGGCCGCTCAGGCGTTCAGCTGGCGTCCCAGGCCGCCATGTATTCCTTCCAGTGCGGTGCGTCGCTGGCGCTGAGGGTGTCGCGCACCAGCGCAATTTCGGCCTCGTAGGACGTGCGGTCGAGTTCGCCGCGCAGGAAGCGGAACCGGCAATACACCAGCCAGGTGTTGACCACGTCGGTTTCGCAATAGGCCCGCACCTCGTCGGCGCGACCCTGGCTCCAGGCCTCCCACACCTTGCTGCCATCCATGCCCAGCTTGCCGGGAAAGCCGCAAAGCTTGGCCAGATCGTCCAGCGGCGCGTTGGCGCGGCCGTTGTACTTGGCCAGCAGGTCCATCAGGTCCAGGTGGCGGGAGTGGTAGCGCGAGATGTAGTTGTTGAACTTGAAATCGCGGTCTTCCTCGCCCATGTCCCAGTAGCGCGGCGCGGGCACGCCCTGGATCAGGCTGCGGTAATGCAGCACCGGCAGGTCGAAGCCCGAACCGTTCCAGCTCACCAGCTTGGGCGTGTAGCGCTCGATGGTCTTGAAGAAGCCCGCCAGCAAGGCGGCTTCGGGATCGTCGGGCTGGCCCAGGGTCTTGACGCGAAAACCCTGGTCATCGCGAAAGACGCAGCCCACCACCGCCACCTTGTGCAGATGCAACGGCAGGAAATCATGGCCCACGGCCTCGCGCCGCGCGGTCAGCGCGCGCTCGACCACTTCCTGGTCAGGCACCTCGGGTCCCCAGCCATTGAGCTTGCGCAGCCCGTCCGCATCGGGGATGGTTTCCAGGTCGAATACCAGGGTGGGCGTCATTTGGCAGGCAGGTACTGCATGGGGTCCACCGGCTGGCCTTGGCGGCGGATCTCGAAATGCAGGCGCGGCGAGGTGGTGTCGCTCTGGCCGAGTTCAGCGATCTTGGCGCCGCGCTTGACCGTCTGGCCTGTCTTCACCAGCACCGCGCGGTTATGCGCGTAAGCGGTGATGAAGCCGTTCTGGTGTTCGACGATGATCAGGTTGCCCAGGCCGCGCACGCCGTTGCCGCTGTACTTGACCAGGCCGTCCGCCGCGGCGGTGATGGGATCGCCCAAGGCGCCGGCGATGTCGATGCCCTTGCTGCTGTTGTTGAAGCCCTGCACGATCTGCCCGCTGGCAGGCCAGGCCCAATTGATGACGGCCGCATCGGCCGCGCGCGTGGCGGGCTTGGTTTCGACCGGCGCCGTGGGCGGCGGGGTGGTGGTCTCGGTAGTGGGCGGCGGCAGGGTTTCCGGCTGGTCCAGCGGACGCGGCTGCGGCTTGGTGCCTGCGACCGGCGCGGTCTGCGCCCCGCCGCTGGCGCCGCCGGACATCTTCAGGACCTGACCGACCGAGATCTGGTTGGGGTCGCTGAGGTTATTCCAGCGCTTGACGTTCTCGATGTCCACATTGTTGGCGCGGGCGATCTTGTACAGCGTGTCGCCCGGCTTCACTACATAGCTGCCGCCGGGTTGGGTCGCCGGCGCGGGTTGCCCGCCGGTCATGTCGACCACCGGGGCGCGAGTACCTTTCGAAGCGCAGCCCGCCAGAATGGACAGGCTGAGAGCCCCCGCGATGAAGAGCGGGCGGCGCAGGCGCGTCATGGACGCGCCCAGGGTGATATCGGTCAGTTGCAACTGCCCGTTGAGCATACGTTTCTCCTGTTTGCTCAAGATTGTATTCCGGCCCGTAGCGGCACAAAGCGCACGGCCTCTAATTCGGTGCGTTTCCAGCTGGCCGCGCCTGTGCGTTCGATGAGAACCAGGCGCTGGTTGGCGCCCCCTTCAGGAGCGATCAGGCGGCCACCCGGCGCGAGCTGAGACAGCAGCGCCTGCGGGATGGCAAGGCCAGCGGCAGCCACAACGATAGCATCGAACGGCGCCACGCCGGGCAGGCCCAGCATGCCGTCGCCGTAGATCAAACGGATCCTCGTGGTGAGCCGCAAGGCGCGCAGATGCTCGCGCGCCAACTCATACAGTCCGCGGATACGTTCGATGGTGTGGACCTCGCGCACGAACTGCGCGAGCACCGCTGCCTGGTAGCCGCAACCCGCGCCGACTTCCAGCACGCGGGTGGGCGTGCGGTCGTCGCAGGCAGCGGCGATCATGCGCGCCACCACCCAGGGTTGCGAAATGGTTTGCGAATGGCCGATGGGCAGCGCCGCGTCTTCGTAGGCGCGGCTGGCCAGCGCCTCGTCGACGAACAGATGGCGCGGCACGGCGCCCATGGCGTTGAGCACGCGTTCGTCGGTAATGCCCTGCGCCCGCAGGCGTTCCACCATGGCCTGGCGCAGGCGGTCGGAGTTCAGGCCCAGGTTGCTGCCGGAAGCTGGCGTCGGCGCCTGCGTCTGGCGTTGCAGCGTGGCCGCGGAAATGCGCGTATTGCTGTTGGCGGGCGTGACGCCCGGACTGAGTCGGCCCGAGTCGTAGCGCACCGGGCCGGTGCGCCCGGACACGGGCTGGCTCACATCCGGTTGGCTTACGCGTTTGCGCATAGCGGCTCCGCCCAGGTCCGGATCTCGTCGAGCTGGCTGTGCTGGGTCAGGTCCAGGCGCAGCGGCGTGACCGACACGGTGCCCTGCTCGACGGCATGGAAGTCCGTGCCCGGCGTGGCGTCGGCCGCCATGCCCACGGGCCCGATCCAGTAGACGGTATCGCCATACGGCGTGGTCGTGCGCACCACCGGCTGCGAGGGATGGCGCTTGCCCAGGCGCGTGACCGCGAAGCCGTGCATGTCTTCGAAGCGGCGGCTGGGAATGTTGACGTTCAGCAGCACCGGCGCGGCCAGCGGTTGGGCCAGGTGGCGCTCGACCACCAGGCGCGCGGCGCGCGCGGCGGAATCGATGTGCGCCCAGCCCTTCTCGGCCAGCGAGAACGCGATGGCGGGAATGCCGAACAGATAGCCTTCGCTGGCGGCGGCCACGGTGCCCGAATAGAGGGTGTCGTCGCCCATGTTGGCGCCGTTGTTGATGCCGGACACGACCAGGTCGGGCCGGGTATCCATAAGACCGGTGAGGGCCACGTGCACGCAGTCGGAGGGGGTGCCATTGACGGCGATGTAGCCGTTGGAGGCGGTGCGCACCGACAGCGGCCGGTTCAGCGTCAGCGAATTGGACGCGCCGCTATGGTTGGTCTCGGGCGCGACGACGGTGAGATCGCCCAGGCCCTGCAGCGCGTCAACCAGCGCCTCGAGCCCGGGGGCGGAGTAACCATCATCGTTCGAAACCAGAATTCGCATTGTGCATCCGAAAGAAAATAAAACGCGGGTGAACGCGTCGGATTGTACCGTCCGCGGCCGCCATCCGTGCGATCTGCTGGCAGACGGGCGCCGGCATCCCGCTCGATAACCCGTAGCCGGACCCGGCCCCGGGCGCGGTAGAATCCGCAGCCATTACGGTAACAACACAACAACAACGGACCCCTTTCATGGCGATAAACGACCCCTCCCTGGTCTTCAGCGCTGCGCTCATCCTGCTGGCCTACTTGATCGGCTCCGTGCCGTTCGCCGTGGTCGTCAGCAAGCTCATGGGCCTGCAGGACCCCCGCAGCTACGGCTCCAAGAACCCGGGCGCCACCAACGTGCTGCGCACCGGGAACAAGACCGCCGCCGCGCTGACGCTGCTGGGCGACGCCGCCAAGGGATGGTTCGCGATCTGGCTGGCCGAAAAACTGGCGCCCGGGATCTCCCCGATCGCGCTGGCGCTGGTGGCGCTGGCCGCCTTCCTGGGGCATCTGTACCCGATATTCCTGCGCTTCAAGGGCGGCAAGGGCGTGGCCACTGCCCTGGGCGTGCTGGTGGCGATCCAGCCCTGGCTGGCGGTCGCCACCGCCGCCACCTGGCTCATCGTCGCGGTGTTCTTCCGCTATTCGTCGCTGGCATCCCTGGTGGCAGCCTTTTTCGCCCCCGTGTACTACGTGTTCGGCTCGGGCCTGGCCTGGTATGCGCAGCCGCCCATGGGCGTCGCGCTGGCAATCATCGGCGTGCTGTTGTTCTACCGCCACCGCGCCAACATCACGCGCCTGGTGCAAGGCACGGAAAGCCGCATCGGCGGCGGCAAGAAGAAATAAGCAAGACGCGTATGTGACAGGGCGGCCCCAGGGCCGCCCTTTTCATTTCAGGCGATGTCGGCCAGGTCCCAGCGCGGCTTGACGGTAAAGCTGTGCGCATCGGGGTCCAGGGTCGCCAGGCCCGCCTTGACCCGCTCGGCGGCCGCAAAGGCGATCATGGCGCCGTTGTCGGTGCACAGTTCCAGCGGCGGGAAATAGGCGCGCGCCTTGAGCGGCTTGAGCGCAGCGTCCAGCTTGGCGCGCAGCAATTGATTGGCGCCCACGCCGCCGGCCACCACCAGACGCTTCAGGCCAGTCTGTTTCAGGGCTTTGATGGCCTTGGCTGCCAGCACTTCCACAATGGCGGCCTGCGTGGCCGCGGCCAGGTCGGCACGGGCCTGCTCATCCAGCCCACCAGCGGCCTCGGCTGCCTTGACGCGGGTCAGCACGGCCGTTTTCAGGCCACTGAAGCTGAAGTCCAGGTCGCCGCTGTGCAGCATGGGCCGCGGCAGCTCGAAACGCGCGGCGTCCCCGCTGGCGGCCAGCTTGGACAGCGCCGGCCCGCCCGGATAGCCCAGCCCCATCAGCTTGGCCGACTTGTCGAAGGCCTCGCCCGCCGCGTCGTCCAGCGTTTCGCCCAGCAATTCGTAGCGGCCCACGCCGTCCACCCGCATCAGCTGCGTATGCCCGCCGGAAACCAGCAGCGCCACGAAGGGGAATTCCGGCCGCGGATCCGCCAGCATCGGCGACAGTAGGTGGCCTTCGAGGTGATGGATGCCGATGGCGGGCAGATGGCGCGACCAGGCGAACGACTGCGCGACGCTGGCGCCCACCAGCAAGGCGCCGGCCAGGCCCGGCCCTGCCGTGTAGGCGACCGCGCCGATATCGGACATCTGCAGGCCGGCTTCTTCCAGGACCTGCCGCGTCAGCGGCACGACCCGGCGGATATGGTCGCGCGAGGCGAGTTCCGGCACCACGCCCCCGTATTCCTGGTGCATGGCGATCTGGGTATGCAGCGCGTGCGCCAGCAGACCGCGTTCGGTACAGACGGCTGCGACACCGGTTTCGTCGCAGGAGCTTTCAAAGCCGAGAATAATCATGGCGGCAGAGTTTACAACTGATGCGAAAATACGCCCGTTTATGAATAACCGGCGGGCAACCCGGCCCGCCTACAACAACCCGCAATCCTGCAAACACATTGGGGACTCGAATGCTCGAGAAGCTATTCAAGCTGCGTGAACACGGCACGACAGCGCGCACGGAACTGGTCGCCGGCCTGACGACTTTCCTGACGATGTCGTACATCATCTTCGTCAATCCGGACATCCTGTCGTCAACCGGCATGGACCGCGATGCCGTGTTCGTCGCCACCTGCCTGGCCGCCGCGCTGGGCTCGCTGGTGATGGCGCTGATCGCCAACTGGCCGATCGGCATGGCGCCGGGCATGGGCCTGAACGCCTTCTTCGCATTCACCGTGGTCAAGACCATGGGCTATACCTGGGAGCAGGCGCTGGGCGCCGTGTTCATCTCGGGCGTGATCTTCCTGTTCCTGACGTTCTCGGGCATCCGGGTCTGGCTGGTCAAGGGCATACCGCATTCGCTGCGCAGCGCCATCGCCGCGGGCATCGGGCTGTTCCTTGCCATTATCGCGCTATCCAGCGCCAACATCGTGGTCGCGCACCCGGCCACCAAGGTCACGCTGGGCGACCTGACCCAGCCCGGACCGCTGTTCGCCATCCTGGGCTTTTTCATCATCGCCGCACTCGACGCCCTGCGCGTGCGCGGCGCCATCCTGATCGGCATCATCGTGGTCACGCTGCTGTCGATGGTACTGGGCTACAACGAGTTCAAGGGCATCTTCGCCGCCCCGCCCAGCCTGGCGCCCACACTCATGAAGCTGGACATCCTGGGCGCGCTGCACAGCGGCTTCGTGCATGTGATCCTGGTGTTCGTGCTGGTCGAAGTGTTCGATGCCACCGGCACGCTGGTGGGCGTGGCCAAGCGCGCCGGCCTGGTGCCCGAGAACCGCCCCAACCGCTTGGGCCGCGCCTTGTTTGCGGACAGCACTGCCATTGTCGCGGGCTCGATGCTGGGCACCAGCAGCACCACCGCCTATGTGGAAAGCGCCTCCGGCGTGCAGGCTGGCGGCCGCACCGGCCTGACCGCGCTGGTCGTGGCGCTGCTGTTCCTGGCCGCGCTGTTCATCTCGCCGCTGGCCGGCGCCGTGCCGGCCTACGCCACCGCGCCCGCCCTGCTCTATGTAGCCGGCCTGATGATGCGCGAGCTGATCGACATCGACTGGAACGACGTCTGCGAAGCCACCCCGGCCGCGCTGACCGCGCTGGTCATGCCGTTCACGTACTCGATCGCCAACGGCATCGCCTTCGGCTTCATCAGCTACGTGGTGCTCAAGACCGCCACCGGCAAGATCCGCGACGTGCATCCCGCCACCTGGTTGGTCGCGGCGCTGTTCGTGATCCGCTACGCCTTCTTCCCAGGCTAGGCGCGGACGTAAGACCATCGGACAGAGCGGCTCAATCGCAGGGATAGCGGAATTCAATCAACCCGCCGCACCATAAGGTTGCTGGCGGGTCCGCTTGATTTCACCGATACACTCCCCATGTATAACGGCATATGGAGTCCGCCTTGCGCCTTACCCGCTTTGTTCCCGCCCTGTTGTCCTGTTCCGCCTCGAGCACGGAGGTGTCCGCATGAGCAGCCTGGCCCGCATCCCTTTGTCCGTATTGGACCTGGCCCCGATTGTGCAAGGCCGCGACGCGGCTGACGCCTTCCGCAACACGGTCGCGGTCGCGCAGCACGTGGAACGCCTGGGCTACAAACGTTTCTGGCTGGCGGAACACCACAACATCAACGGCGTGGCCAGCAGCGCCACGGCCGTGCTGATCGGCCACGTGGCTTCGCATACCAATACGCTGCGCGTGGGTTCGGGCGGCATCATGCTGCCCAACCATGCGCCGCTGATCATCGCAGAGCAGTTCGGCACCCTGGAAACGCTCTACCCCGGCCGCATTGACCTGGGCCTGGGCCGCGCCCCCGGCAGCGACGGCGCCACGCAGCACGCGCTGCGCCGCGGTCCTCGCAGCGGACTGGAGTTTCCGGCGCTGGTGGAAGAATTGCGCGGCTTCCTGGCGCCCTCGCGCCCCGGGCAACCGGTGCGCGCGATTCCCGGCGAAGGCCTGGACATTCCGATCTGGCTGCTGGGTTCCAGCGACTTCAGCGCGCGGCTTGCCGCGGAGCTGGGCCTGCCCTTCTCCTTCGCGGGACATTTCTCGCCCGAAGGCATGGCGGCCATGCGCCTCTACCGCCACCTGTTCAAGCCATCGGCAACGCTGGCCCGCCCCTACGCCATGATAGGCGTGCCCGTCGTGGCCGCCGAAACCGACGAAGCCGCAAGACGCCAGGCCACCACCCAGCAACTGAAGTTCCTGTCGCTGGTGCGCGGCAACCGGCTGCAGCTGCAGCCGCCCGTGGACAGCATGGACGGCCTGTGGAACGAATGGGAGCGCGAGGCTGTCCAACAAAGACTGGGCGCCGCCATCGTCGGCGGCCCCGATACCGTCCGGCGCGAGCTGGAAGCCCTGGTCGCCGAGACCGAGGCCGACGAAGTCATGATCGTCTCGGATTTCTACGATATCGCGGACCGCCTGCGCTCCTTCGAGATCGTCGCGTCGTTGAAAAACGGCGCCCCGACCACCACGGCGCCCTGAACGCCGCAGATTTCGCCCCCGGGCGCCAACCATTGCGATGCAGCAGCCACCCGCTCTACTATGACTCAAAGAGCAGAGAATACGCATCGCCCTATCGGGTCCGGGACGGGCACACCCCGGGCCTCCGACACCGCCTTTTGCGCCGCTCCCGCGGCAAGGATTCAAAATGAGTATTGTTGAACTCACCAAAGACAGCTTCCAGGAAGCCATCACCCCCGACGGCACCCTGATCGTTGATTTCTGGGCCCCCTGGTGCGGCCCGTGCCGCGGTTTCGCGCCGGTTTTCGAGCAGGCAGCCACCGAGCACCCCGACGTCACATTCGCCAAGGTCAACACCGATGTGGAACAGGAACTGGCCGGCGCCCTGGGCATCCGCTCGATCCCGACCCTGATGGTCTTCCGCGAGAAGGTCTTGCTGTTCTCGCAACCGGGCGCCCTGTCCGGCGGCCAGCTCAACGAGCTGCTGGCCAAGATCAAGGAAGTGGACATGGAAAAGGTCCACCAGGAAATCGCCGCGGCCCAGAATGGGCAGGACGCCTGAGCCGGCACGGATGATGACGGGTCATGCGCGCTGAATACCTGGCTTCTTGCCTGGGCGTTCTCGCGCTGCACCCGTACTACGATTCCACTTCCCAGGCGGCTCGGCCGCGGGTGATGTTGGCGACCGTTACCTCCAGGTCCGCGACCGCCGCGCGCGGCAGCGTGAACCGCAGCGCAACGCCTTCTTCATTGAAGTCTTCCTGCAGGATCGCCGCGCCTGCCTGAGCCAGGCGCGACTTCAGCAACGCCAGTTCGCCGAAGCTGCAAGCGCAGGCGACCGTCGCCAGATCCACGATCTCCGTGCGCTCTCCCAGCCGCAGGCAATTGGCGGCGCAGCCCCCGTAGGCGCGCACCAGTCCGCCTGCACCCAGTTTGATGCCCCCGTACCAGCGCACTACCAGCACCGCCACACGATCCATGTCCTGGCCTTCGATGGCTTGCAGGATGGGACGTCCTGCCGTGCCGCCGGGCTCGCCGTCGTCATTGAAGCGATATTCCTGGCCGATACGGTAGGCCCAGCAGTTATGTGTCGCTTCCGGATCGCTGTGCTGGGCAAAGAAGCGCATGGCTTCGTCCACGCCGGACACGGGCGCCGCATACGCGACGAAGCGGCTTTTCTTGATGTCTTCCTGGTAAGTGCAAGGAGCGGTCAGCGTGTGCGTCATGACCGGCATTGTATGTGCTGGCACTGTCGCCCAGTGCCATGCCGAGGGCCCGCAGCGAGCGTCTCGCAGCGCCAGGACGCAGCCAAACAGGAGGCCGGCCTAGCCGTGGCAGTCCGGCACTTCCTGGTCCAGGTACACGTCGAAGGCCACGTCGCGCGCCCATTTCGCCGTCATCGCCTTCCAGGCGCCGGCACGGTCCCAGACGCGCATTTCCTGGCCCAGCCAGTTGCGGCTGGCAGAGTCGGACGCCGGCAGCAGCCACACGCGTTCACGCCTGGCACCATCGGCCGCCAGCGTCGAGGAGAATTTCTTCCATTCCGGGAAGCGCACCAGCGGCTCCCAGACCGCGTCGTCCACCAGCCCGATATCGCAGCTGCCTTCGCGCACGGCGACCAGCGCATCGGACGGCACGCGATACGTACGCACCACTGCGCCCCAGCTCTCGGCCAAGGCCTTGGAAGCGGTCGCGGCCTCGGCCATGCAGACGCTGCGCCCGCGCATGTCGGCGGGCCGGCGCAGGCTGGTGTCGCTGCGGATGACGGCCTTGGGCCGCGCGGCATAGCCCGTGGCTTGCGCACCGACCATATCGGGCAAGCCCGAGGCGTCATCGGCCAGGACCAGGTCGACCTGCCCTGCCGCCAGCGCGGCGGCGGCCTGTTCCCGTGGCAGTTGCAGCAACCGCACCGGCAGTCCCAGGCTTTGCCCCAACCTGTCGGTCATGGCGGCATCCAGGCCATCCGGCGTGCGGATCTTGGCGCCAGCCGCGGGCGGCGGCGCCAGATAAGGCACGCCCACCACCAGTTCACCGCGCGCCCGCGCCGCCGCGAAGGCTTCCGGCTGCGCCTGCACGAGGCCGGACGCAGCCAGGCAGGCGCCAAGGACGAAGAGACGGATGCGGTCGATCATGCGGGACTCCTGTCGCCCTCAGACGTACTGATAGCGCAGCAGGCGATGCTTGAGGTTTTCAAGCACAAACTGGTCGATCAGCGCGGCTAGCACGGCGATGACCAGGATGTTGGTCATGACGCCGGTCATGTCGGCGATCTCGCCCGAATAGGCCAGCGAACGGCCCAGGCCCTTGCCGAAGCCGATCAGCATTTCCGCCGAAATCAGCGCGCGCCAGGCATTGCCGAAGGCCAGCTGCGCGCCGGTGATCAATTCAGGCATGACGGCCGGCAGGTAGACCCGCTTGACGAGGCCCCAGCGCGTGGCGCCCATGACGCGCGCCGCCGACACGTGCACGCGCTGCACGGATTCGGTGGCGTTCATCACGCTGAGCGCGGCCGGGAAAAACGCCGACAGCGCCACCACTACGATGATGGGCGTGTTGCCAAAGCCCATCACGATCAGGAACAGCGGCACCCAGGCGATCGACGGAATCGACTGCAGGATGACGATGGCGCTGCGCAGGACTTCGCGGAAGAAGAACAGCACCGCCGCCACCAGACCGAAGCCGATGCCGGCGGCCAACGCCAGGCCGTAGCCCGCGCCCAGCCGCCCCAGCGTACCGAGCAGGCTCTGGTGGAACGATTGCTTGCCCAGGTCTTCGAACAGACGTTCGACGACCGCCGGCACGCCCGGCATCAGGAAGTCCGGCAGCGCGAACGCCGCCAGTTGCCACAGGGCCAGGATGAACAACACGCCCAGAACGCCCGCGAAATGCTTGCGGGCGCCGGTGACTCGGGTAGATGCGCTCAAAGCTTGCGAGCCTCTTGCCAGGACAGGTCGACGATGCTGGAGACGTCATACGGCTTGCCGTCGCGCGTCTTCAGCGAACCCTGGGCTTGCAGGATATCGGCGATTTCCTGCATGCGGCGGGTGTCCTTGTCGGTCAGCTTGGGCGTGAAGACCTGCGTGCCGATGGCTTCGGCGATGACGGTCTCGCGCGGCAGTTCGCCTCGTGTCAAGGTCTTGAGCGTGGGTTCGGCAATGAAATACGACGCGATCAGCTTGGAAGCCTGCGCGGGCTCCTTCTGCAGCAGCTGGATGGCCTGGTTCTGCGCGTCCAGCGCCTTCCAGACGTCGTCCTTGCGCTTGGCCAGCGTTTCGCCGGAGGTGATCACCACCATGCACGGGAACGGCCAGGCCTGGCCCACTTCATAGATCTGCTTGACCGGCGCGATCAGCTGCGCGATGCGGTCGTAGGGTTCGAACAGGAAGGCCGCGTCCACGCGCTTACCCACCAGCGACTGGACCGCCACGGCCGGGCTCACGCCCATGACGTTGACGTCATCGGCGGACAGGTTGCCCTGCTTGAGCACTACGCCCTTCAGGACCACGTCGGCGGTGCTGCCTTCGGCCTGGGACGCCAGGGTCTTGCCCTTCAGCCCCGCAATGTCCTTGATGCCGGAGTCGTCGCGGACGATCAGCGAGTGGTAGCCCTGCTGCGCGCCGCCCACCACCTTCAGGTCCGCGCCCTTGGACGCCCAGGCCACGGCGTTGGTGAAGCCCAGCACGCCGATGTCCAGCTGGCCGCCGACGATGGCCTTGATCAGGTCGGTGCCCGACTTGAACTCGATCAGCTCGGAATCCAGCCCGGCCTTCTTGTAGTAGCCACCCTCTTGCGCAACGATGGCTTGCGCATCGTCCATCACGCGCAGATAGCCCACGCGGAATTTCTCGGCGGCCATGGCGGGGGCCGCCGCCAGCAACGCCGCGGCCAGCGGCAGGGACAGCCATTGCTTCAATTTCATGGGAAGTGCTCCAGGGGTATGCAGGGCTGGCCGGCGCGCAGGCGCCGGCAGCAAGGATTCAGGTCAGGCGTGTCAGGCGGCCAAGGCCAGGTCGGCGTGCTCGCTGGAGCCGTCCACCGCGATGCCGAGCAGGCGCAGGATCTCGCGCTTCTCGGTAGCCAGACCGGACAGGTCATGGGTCTTTTCGCGGTGCGCCAGGTTGAATTCGCGCAGCACGCGAGCCGGTCGCGGGCTGAAGACGATGATGCGGTCGGCCAGGAACAGGGCCTCGTCCACGTCGTGAGTGACGAGCAGCACCGTGGGCTTTTCCTGGGCAATCAACTGGCGCAGCACGTCCTGCAGGCTGAGCCGGGTCAGCGCGTCCAGCGCGCCGAAAGGCTCGTCCATCAGCATGGTCTGGGGCTGGGCGATGAAGGCCCGCGCCAGCGCGGCGCGCTGACGCATGCCGCCGGAAACCTGATGCGGGTAATAGTGTTCGAAGCCGGCCAGGCTGACGCGCGCCAACCACTGGCGGGCGGCTTCGCGGGCGCGGGCCTTGGGCGTGTTCTGGAATTCCAGCGCCAGCGCCACGTTGTCTTCCAGCGTCAGCCAGGGGTACAGCGCATGTTCCTGGAACACCAGGGTACGGCTGGGATGGGGGCCTGCGACCGCCTTGCCGTCGGCCAGCACGCTGCCTTCGGTGGGCTTTTCCAGACCCGCCGCCAGATGCAGCAAGGTGGACTTGCCGCAACCCGACGGGCCTACCAGGGCGACCAGTTCGCCGGCCTTGATTTCACTGGTAAAGCCGTCCACCACGGGCAATTCGCCGAAGTGCTTGTGGACATGGTCGAAGGTCAGGTTCATGGAACGTATCGTCGCGGGCCAAAAAATGAGCCTCCAATCTAACAATTCGTTATATGAATCCAAACTATCAATATTGAATGTCTTAACTTCTTTTCGTAATAAAGATCGGGGCTGCGCTGGCGGGGCGGTGGGCCTAGAGGGACCCGCAATAGCCAAATCGAATCGATAACGCTCAAAACGATATTGGACCCCTGCCCCCTCCGTCATTAAGGTGGGCCCAGACATAACGGGGTCCACCCCGATCGGAGCGACATGGAGCGAGACCACACCGCCGCCGCGCAACCGCGCGGCGCGCTATCCCATTTGAAGATCCTGGACCTGACGCGCGTGCTGGCCGGCCCATGGGCGACGCAGACGCTGGCGGACATGGGCGCGGACGTCATCAAGGTCGAACGCCCCGAACACGGTGACGACACGCGCGGCTGGGGGCCTCCCTTCCTGACCGGCGCCGACGGCGCCGAAACCCGGGATTCGTCCTACTTCCTCAGCGCCAACCGCGGCAAGCAGTCGATTACCGTGGACCTCGCCACCGCCGAGGGCCAGGCGCTCATTGCGGAACTGGCGAAGGATTCCGACGTGCTGGTCGAGAACTACAAAGTCGGCACGCTGGCGCGCTTCGGGCTGGACTATGACAGCCTGCGCGCCATCAATCCGCGCCTCATCTATTGCTCGATCACGGGCTTCGGCCAGGACGGCCCCTACGCGCCGCTGCCGGGCTACGACTTCGTGTTCCAAGGCATGGGCGGGCTGATGAGCATCACCGGCGATCCGGCCGGCGAACCGATGAAATCCGGCATCGCGATCAGCGACCTGCTGACGGGCGTCTATGCCAGCACGGCGATCCTGGCCGCGGTCGAACACCGCCACGTCAGCGGCGTCGGGCAATACATCGACATGTCGCTGCTGGACTGCGTGATCACGATCTCTTCCTACCAGGCCATCAACTACTTCCTGTCCGGACGGGTACCGCAGCGCATGGGCAATGCCCATTCCAACATGGTTCCCTACCAAGTGTTTGCCTGCAAGGAAGGTTCGGTCATCCTCGCGGTCGGCAACGACGGCCAGTACCGCGCATTCTGCGGCGCCATCGGCCGCGATGACCTGGCCGCAGACGAACGCTACGCCACGGCCGGCCAGCGCAACCGCAACCGCGACACGCTGATTCCCCCCATCGCCGAGGCCATGCTGGCGCGCACCATGCAGGAATGGGTGCAGATACTGCAGGCGGTGAACGTACCCTGCGGCCCCATCTACAACATCGAGCAGGTCTTCCAGGACCCGCACGTGCGCCATCGCGGCATGCAGCTGTCGCTGCCCCACGCCGCGGGCGTGGACACGCCGGCCGTGGCCAATCCCATCCGCATGCGCGACACCCCCATGCGCTACGACCGGGCCGCGCCCACGCTGGGGCAGCACACCGACAGCGTGCTGCGCGAACGGCTGGGCCTGGACGACAGCCGCATCGCGGAGCTTAAAACCCGCGGAATCATCTGACCCCAGCCGCCGGACAGGCGGCCATGACAACACCCCAGGAGACACCACCATGCGCATCATTACCGCCGCGGTCTGCGGCGCCCTGACACTGGCGGCCGTCGCGGCCGCGCCTGCGTTGGCCCAGGACGGGCCGGTCCGCTTCATCGTGCCCTACCCGCCCGGCGGCGCCGCCGACCAGATCACGCGCCTGGTCGCGCAGGAAATGAGCAAGGACGGCGCCGCGGTCATCATCGTCGAGAACAAGCCCGGCGCCGCCGGCATGATCGCGGCCGACTACGTCGCCCGCGCCAAGCCGGACGGCAAGACCTTCTTCGTCGGCTCCAACGCGCCATTGGTGGTGAACCAGGCGCTATACGCGAAGATGACCTACGACCCGGCCAAGGACTTCGTGCCGGTCTCGGGCATGGCCAAGTCGCCGCTGCTGCTGGTGGTGCGCCATGACTTGCCGGCGCGCGACGTGAAGGCCCTGATCGCCCTGGGCAAGCAGTCCCCCGGCAAGCTGACGATGGGCTCGGCCGGCACCGGCAACATCACCTATCTTGCCGGCGAGTACGCCGTCAGCAAGCTGGGCTTCCAGGTCACGCATGTGCCCTACCAGGGCAGCGCGCCCGCCATCGTCGGCCTGATGCGCAGCAGCACCGACATGATGTTCGATGCGCTGCCCTCCAGCATGGCCCAGGCGCAGGCCGGCAAGATCCGCCCCTTCGCCGTGCTCGATGACAAGCGCTTCGCCGGCCTGCCCGACGTGCCCACCGCCACCGAGCTGGGCTACGCCGGCATGGACGCCAGCGCCTGGTTCGGACTGGTGGCGCCCGCCGGCACGCAACCTGCTGTCGTACAAAGCATGAACCGCGGCGTCAACCAGGCGCTGCAGCAGCCGGAGCTGCAGCGCAAGCTCACGCAGATCGGGGCGGTGACCATGCCGGGCGACGCCCAGGCGTTCGCCGCCTTCGTGCAGGCGGAGCGCGACCGCTGGTTACCGGTCGCCCGCGACCTGGGCCTGAAGGCCCAGTAGAGGGAGTCCGCCATGATCACCTTGGACTCCATCGAGGCGCTGCGCGTCTTTTCCGGGCAGCCTGCCGCCCTCACGCCCTGGCAGACGGTAGACCAGGACACCATCAACCGCTTCGGCCTGGCCACCGGCGATACGCAGTGGATCCACATGGATCCGCAACGCGCGCAGGCCGAATCCCCCTATGGCGCTGCCATTGCGCACGGCCTGCTGACGTTGTCGCTGCTGCCCAGCCTGTACGCATCCGCCATACGTTTTCCCAACCGCAGGCTCGCGGTGAACTACGGCTTTGACCGCGTGCGATTCACGCAGGCGGTCAAGGTAGGCGCACGCATCCGGGGCGCATTCGCGCTGGCTGGCGTGGACGAGCTGCCCGACGGCCAGGCGCGTCTCGCCTGGGACGTACGCATCGACATCGACGGCGAGGAACGGCCCGCGCTAGTCGCGCGCTGGCTCACGCAGATCGCGTATCACCCAGCCCAAAAGGAGCAGGCATGACACTGAAGATCACCCGCCACGGCGCCACCGCCGTGCTGGCCATGGACCGGCCCGATCAGCGCAACGCGCTCAGCCTTGAGATGCGCGACGCGTTCGCGCGGGCCCTGCCGGAACTGCGCGAGGACGACGGCATCAAGGCCGTCGTGCTGACGGGTTCAGGCGGGCATTTCTGCGCCGGCGGCGACATCAAGTCCATCGCCCAGGCGCATGCGGCGGGCCTGGACGCCTTCGAAGGACGGGAACGCATCCGCAAGATCCACCGCTGGTACGACGCGCTGGTGGATCTGGAAAAACCGGTCATCAGCGCGGTCGAAGGCATTGCCTTCGGCGCCGGCCTGTCGCTGGCGCTTTGCGCGGACTATGCCATCGCGCGGCGCGGCGCCACCTTCTGCGCGGTGTTCGCCCGTATCGGCTATGTGCCCGACATGCTGGGCATGTATTTGCTGCCGCGCGCGGTCGGCCTGGCGCGCGCCAAGGAGCTGGTGTTCACCGCCCGGGTCTGCGAGGCGGAGGAGGCGCTGGAACTGGGCCTGGTGCAGGCCTTGTGCGACGGCGATCCGCTGGAACAGGCGCTGGCCATGGCGGAACGCTTCCACGCGGCGCCGACTCAGGCGCTGGGCCTGGCCAAGACCATCATGAACCGAACTTTCGAGTCCAGCCGCGAGGACATCTACGCGCAAGAGGCCATGGCCCAGGCCATCTGCCGCGACAGCGCGTTCCATCGCGATGCCGCCCGGCGTTTCGTGGAAAAACTGCCGCCTGCCTACAAATGGGATTGAACGACAAGGGATTGAACAACATGCCGACAGAAACCCAAGCTGCCGAACCCGGCCCCCAGGCCCGCTACGAGGCCTATCTGGACGAAGGCCGTTTCATGCTGCAGCGCGACCGCGCCAGCGGCGAGTTTTTCTTCTATCCGCGCGTGGCCGCGCCGCGCAGCGGCTCACGCGACCTGGAATGGGCCCCGCCCAGCGGGCTGGGGCGGATCTACGCCACGACCGTGATCCATCCACGTCCGCCCGAAACGCCCTACGGCGTGGTGCTGGTGGACCTGGACGAAGGGCCGCGGCTGATGTCGCGGCTGGACGGCGTTCCCGCGCAAGAGCTGCGCATCGGCGCCCGGGTGCGCGCCCGCGTCATCCAGGAGGCCGGACGCGGCGTGCTGGTATTCGAACCCACGGCGGAGCAGGCATGACCCAAGACCGTTTCCCGCGCGGCAAGGCCGCCATTGTGGCCGGCGCCACCTACGGCATAGGCCAGATGCCCGGCATGAGCTCCATGGACCTCGCGGTCCAGGCCAGCCTGGCGGCCCTGGACCAGGCTGGCCTGCGCCCCGACCAGGTCGACGGCCTGTTCATCGGCCTGCCCGACGACTTCATGTCCGGCCTGGGCTTTGCGGAATACCTGGGCATCTCGCCCCGCCTGACCGATAACAACCGCACCGGCGGATCCTCCTTCCTGACCCATGCCATGTGGGCCGCGCTGGCGCTGGAGGCCGGTCAATGCGACGTGGCGCTGATCGCCTACGGCAGCAACCAGCGCAGCGGCGCGGGCAAGCTGGTCAGTTCCATGCGCCCCTCTCCCAACGAGGCGCCCTACCGGCTGGCGCGCCCCGTGGGTGCCTATGCGCTGGCGACCTCACGTTACGCCCACCAATACGGACTGAAGCGTGAACAGCTGGGCGCGGTCGCCATCGCCGCCCGCCAATGGGCCATGCTCAATCCCGAGGCCGCCATGCGCGAGCCCCTGGACATGGCGCAATACCTGTCGGCCCGCATGGTGGCCGAGCCCCTGAGCGTGCGCGACTGCTGCCTGGTGACCGACGGCGCGGCCGCCGTGGTGATGACTCGCGCCGACCGAGCACGCGACCACTGCGCCCGGCCCGCATATCTGCTGGGCGCGGCGGCCGCCACCGACCATCGCGAGATCACCAACATGCCGGACCTGACGGTGACCGCCGCCGTGCGCAGTGGCGCGCGCGCCTACGCCCAGGCCGGCGTGCGTCCTCAGGACATCGACGTGCTGGAGCTGTACGACGCTTTCACCATCAACCCCATCCTGTTCCTCGAAGACCTGGGGTTCTGCGCCAAGGGCGAAGGCGCGGCCTTTGTCGAAAACGGCCGCATCGCGCCGGGCGGCGAGTTGCCCGTCAACACCAACGGCGGCGGCCTGTCCTACGTGCATCCCGGCATGTACGGCCTGTTCACGATGGTCGAAGCCTATGTGCAGCTGGCGGGCCTGGGCGGCGCGCGCCAAGTGCCGCAAGCCCGCCTGGCGCTGGCGCATGGCAACGGCGGCGAGCTGTCCAGCCAGGCCACCCTGATCCTCGGCACGGCCGAAACGCTTTGAACCCGACAAGGAAAATCATGAATCGCACTGCTTTTCTGCTCGACCAACGCAGCATCATCGTGACGGGCGCGGCCCAAGGCATAGGCCGCGCCATCAGCGAACTGGCCATGCAATTGGGCGCACGCGTCACGGCCCTGGACATGAACGCCGATACGCTCGCCGCGTTTGAGCGCGAGGCGCCGCAAGGCCAGTTGCTGACACTGGCCGGCGACGTGTCGGACCCGGCATTCGCCGAAGCGGCGGTGGCGCAGGCCGCCAAGCGTTTCGGCACGGTCGACGGCCTGGTCAACAACGCCGGCATCACGCGCACCGCCATGATAGAAAAGATGACCCAGGAAGCCTGGCAGAAGGTGATCGACGTGCACCTGACCGGTTCCTTCCAGTTCCTGCAGGCCGTCGGCCGCCATATGCTGGCGGTAGCGCGCGAGACCGGCAAGCCCGGCGGGTCGGTGGTCAACATCACCTCGGACGCCGGACGCCGGGGCACCATCGGCCAGATCAACTACGCCGCGGCCAAGTCCGGCGTGCTGGGGCTTACCATGAGCGCGGCGCGCGAATGGGGCAAGTACGGGATACGGGTCAACACCATCGGCTTCGGCGTGGTGGAAACGCCCATGACGGAAACCATACGCGGGGACAAGTTCCGCGACACCTATCTGTCGCAGATCCCGCTGGGGCGCTTCGGCCAGCCTGAGGAAGTGGCGTGGCCGGTGTGTTTCCTGCTGTCGGATGCCGCCTCGTACATGACCGGCCAGCATCTTTATGCCAATGGCGGGATGACCATCGGCATGTAAGGCAACGCCGGGGCCGCCCCATTGGGCGGCCCGCGGTGTCCTCAGGCGTCGATGCCGCGCGAGGTCAGGTAGTCTTCGTAGCCGCCGCGGTAGTCGACGATCTCGCCCGTAGGCAGGATTTCGATCACGCGCGTGGCCAAGCCAGAGACGAACTCGCGGTCATGCGACACGAATACGAGCGTGCCTTCGTACTTTTCCAGCGCGAACTGCAGCGACTCGATCGATTCCATGTCCAGGTGGTTGGTGGGTTCGTCGAGCAGCATGACGTTGTGCCGGCCCAGCATCAGGCGGCCGAAGGTCATGCGGTTCTTTTCGCCGCCGGACAGCACCTTAGGCGCCTTGGGCAGGTCGTCGGCCGAGAACAGCAGGCGGCCCAGCACCGAACGGATGGACTGGTCGTCGTCGCCCGGCTGGCGGTGGTCGCCCATCCAGTCCAGCAGATTGATGTCGGTCTGCAGGAACTGGTCGGACACGTCCTGCGCCATGTAGCCCAGGTCGGCGTTTTCGGACCACTTCACGTCGCCCGAATCGGGCTGCAGGTCGGTGGCCAGGAGGCGCAGCAGCGTGGTCTTGCCGACGCCGTTGGCGCCGATGATGGCGATCTTCTCGCCCGCGTCGACCATGGCCGAGAACTTGCGGATAACGGGCGCGTCGTAGGCCTTGGTCAGGTTCTCGACGGTGACCGCCAGGCGGTGCATGACCTTGTTCTGTTCGAAGCGGATGTACGGGTTCTGGCGCGACGAGGGCTTGACCACGACCTGGTCGGCCTTGATGCGGTCGATCTGCTTCAGGCGCGAAGTGGCCTGGCGCGACTTGGACTTGTTGGCGGCGAAGCGGCGCACGAAGTCCTGCAGTTCGGCGACGCGTTCCTTGGCCTTGGCGTTGTTGGACACCAGGCGTTCGCGCGCCTGGGTCGAGGCCAGCATGTAGTCGTCGTAGTTGCCGGCATAGATGCGGATCTCGCCATAGTCCACGTCGGCCATGTGCGTGCACACCTGGTTCAGGAAGTGGCGGTCGTGGCTGATGATGATCATCGTGCTCTGGTAGCCGTTGAGCACGTTTTCCAGCCAGCGGATGGTGTTGATGTCCAGGTTGTTGGTCGGCTCGTCCAGCAGCAGCACGTCGGGATTCGAGAACAGGGCCTGCGCCAGCAGCACGCGCAGCTTCCAGCCCGGCGCCACTTCGCGCATGGGCAGGTTGTGCTGGTCGACGGCGATTTCCAGGCCCAGCAGCAGTTCGCCGGCGCGGGCTTCGGCGGTATAGCCGTCGTACTCGGCGAACTTGGCCTCCAGGTCGGCCGCGCGCATGTAGTCGTCTTCGGTCGCTTCCGGGTTGGCGTAGATGGCGTCACGCTCGGACATGGCGGCCCACATCTCGGTGTGGCCCATCATGACCACGTCCAGCACGCGCAGGTCTTCAAACGCGAACTGGTCCTGGCGCAGCTTGCCCAGGCGCACGCCCGGCTCCAGCGACACGTTGCCCGCCGTGGATTCCAGGTCGCCGCCGATGATCTTCATGAAGGTCGACTTGCCGGAACCGTTGGCCCCGATCAGCCCGTAGCGGTTGCCTTCCCCGAACTTGACGCTGACGTTCTCGAAAAGGGGTTTGGGACCGAACTGGATGGTGAGATTGGCGGTGGATATCACGGTGTGTTTTAGAGGCTAAAGGCGTCTGGGACGCGTGCGGGAAACCTGACATTGTACCAAGCCCGCTTGACGCCCGCCCTGCCCTGCGCTTGGCACCCCCGCAATCCATCTCGGAAGCCGGACCGGGAGCGGCCTTCCCGCCGCCCAGGCGCCTGCCCGCCGCTACCGGGTGACGTCGATGACGTACCTGCCGCGATTGCCGCCCGCCATCATTCTTGCGGCAAGCTCCGGCACCTGTCCCAAGCCAGCCGTCATCACGATGTCGGCGAACGGCGTATCGCCGTACACCCGCCCCAGCCGCTCCCAGGCCTCGCGCCGCCGCGCAACCGGACACATCACCGAGTCCACCCCCAGCAGGCGGACGCCGCGCAGGATGAAGGGCATGACCGTGGCAGGCAAGTCGACGCCGCCGGCCAGGCCGCAAGCCGCGACCGCGCCACCGTACTCCGTCGAAGCCAGCACCCGTGCCAGCACAGCGGATCCCACCGTGTCCACCGCGCCGGCCCAGCGCTGGTTCTCCAGGGGTTTGCAAGCCTGCGCCCACTCCGCGCCCGCAAGCACTTCGGACGCGCCCAACGAAATCAGATAGGGATGCACGGCCTCGCGCCCGGGCTGCACCAGCGCCGCGACCCGATACCCCAGGTGTGCCAGGAGCGCCACCGCCACGCTGCCGACCCCGCCGGACGCGCCAGTCACCAGCACCGTGCCGCTTCCTGGACCGATACCCGCGGCTTCCAGTTCCATGACGCATAGCATGGCGGTCAAACCCGCGGTGCCGATCGCCATGGCCTTGAAGCTGTCCAGGCCCGGCGCCAGGGGCACCAGCCATTCCGACTTGACACGCTGCACCTGGGCATAGCCGCCCCAATAGCGTTCGCCGACACTCCAGCCGGTCAGCACGACCGGCGTTCCGACGGGATAGTCCGGCGCGGCGGACTCAAGCACGGTACCGGCCAGATCGATCCCGGGCACCATGGGAAAGTCGCGCACGATCCTGCCCGTGCCGGTTACGGCCATCGCATCCTTGTAGTTCAGGCTGGAGTAGTCGACCTTGACCGTCACGTCCCCGGCCGGCAGTTGGGCGATGCTCAACTCCTGCAACTGGCACTGCGTCTTGCCGCCCTCCTGCGTCAGCACCAGGGCCTTGAATGGGTGGTCATGCTTCATGCTGCGTTCCTTTGTAGTTGGTTGGGTGTCAGTCCACCCGGCTGCCCGAGAGCTGCACGAGTTCGCCCCAGCTGCGGTACTCCTGGCGCAACAGCTGCGAGAATTCCTCCGGCGTATCGACGCGCGCGAACGCGCCGATGGCCTTGAGCGACTGGGCCAGCGCCGGCGTGGCGACCGCGTCGCGGATTTCCTGGTTCATGCGCTGCACGACCGGCTGGGGCGTTCCCTTCGGAAACAGCATCCCCAGCCAGGGATTGGCCTGGAACCCGGGGTAGCCTGCTTCGGCGAAAGTCGGCGTATCCGGCAGCATGGGCAGGCGCTGGCTCGCGCCCACCGCCAGCGCCTTCAGGCGGCCGGACTGGATATGCGGCAGGGTCACCGCCACTGTGTCCAGGCCGATGGCGACGTTGCCGGCGATCATGTCGGTCATGGCCTTGGCGCTGCCCTGATAAGGGATATGCGTCAGCTGCAGCTTGGCCTCGCGCTCCAGCATCACCATGCCGAGGTGCGACAGGGTGCCGTTGCCCGAAGAGGAGAAATTCAACGCGCCGGGATGGCGTTGCGCGTACTCCCGCAAGCTCGCCACGTCGCTGAACGGCTGGGCGGCATTGGCCACCAGCACCATGGGCAGGTCGGCCACCAGGCCGACGGGTTCAAAGTCCCGCAAAGTGTCGTAGCCGGTCGATTTGTAGAGGTGCGGATTGCTGACCAGCGACGCGGTCGCCGACAGCATCATGGTGTAGCCGTCGGGCGCGGCTTTCGCCAGCGCCGCCAAAGCAATGCTGCCGCCCTGCCCGGGCCGGTTCTCCACGATCACGGGCTGGTTCAATCTGGCCGACAGCCTCTCGGCCAGCAGCCGCGCCACCGCGTCCGTCGCCTGGCCGGGCGGGAAGCCCACCAGCAGCTTGACCGGCTTGGCGGGCCACTCGGGCCCGGCCTGCGCCGGCGCCGCCGCGATCAGGCCCGCCGCCAACATCCACCCTGCTGTCCATGCGCGCATCGTTGTCTCCTCCTGGTGGCGCCCGGAGCCTGTCTCGAGGCGGCTCCGTGGCTATTCGAATCCTGCCTAGATCACGCCCTGCTCCCGCAGGGCTGCCTGCTGCTCGCCGCTGATGCCCAGGCCGCCCAACACCTCCGCGTTGTGCTGCCCCAGGCTGGGGCCGGCGTGATGCACCGCGCCCGGCGTCGCCGAGAACCTGGGCACCACGCTTTGCATCCGTACCGGCCCCAGCTCTTCATCCTGCACCGAGACAATGCCCTGGCGGGCTGCGATATGCGGATCGCGGAAGATGTCGGCGATGTCATAGATCGGGCTGAAGCCGACCGAGTGCGCGTCAAGCAAGGCCCCCAGTTCGGCCAGCGTATGGCGCGCGATCGCCGCGGCCACCAGGGCATCCAGCGCCTCGCGGTTGCGCACCCGGTCTGGATTTGTCAGGTAGCGCGGATCCTGCGCCACGCCGTCCAATTCCAGCGCCACGCACAAGCGTTCGAAGATGCGCTGCGTCGATGCGGCGATCGAGGCCCAATGGCCGTCACGGGTCCGATAGACGTTGCCTGGCGCGGCGTACTGGCTGCTGTTGCCCAGCCGGCCGCGGACGATGCCCAACTGGTCGTATTCGATGGGCAGGAAGTCCATGACCCGGAACATCGACTCCATCAGCGAACAATCGATCTCCTGCCCCTGCCCCAGCGGCGCGGCTTTTTCACGGTACAAGGCGGCGACGATGCCCAACGCCCCAAACAGGCCAGCCACCGCATCCGCAATGGGAAAGCCCATGTGCAGGGGCCGGCCATCCGGTTCGCCGCAGATATTGGTCAGTCCGCTCATGGCTTCGAACACGCGGGCGAACCCCGGTTTGTTGCGGTACGGGCCGGTCTGGCCGAAACCGGTCACGCGCAGGATGGTCAACGCCGGGTTCTGCTGGCGCAGCCACTCGCCCGGCATGCCCCAGCCGTCCAGCGTTCCGGGACGGAAATTCTCCACCAGCACATCGAAATCGGGCAGCAGCCGCGCCACGATGTCGCGGCCTTCGGCGGTGCGCAGATCCACCGAAATACCCTTCTTATTGCGGTTCGCGACCTTCCACCACAGCGGCACGCCGTCCTTGTGCGGCGCCAGTGCGCGCAAGGGATCGCCCGGTCCCGGAATCTCCACCTTCAACACGTCGGCGCCCAGGTCCGCCAGCAGCGTCGCAGCCCAGGGCCCGGCCACCACGGTGGACAGATCAAGGATACGCACGCCTTTCAGCGGCCCCGCATTTTCCTCGAAACTCATCTGCTGACTCCCCTGTTTCCGGCCGGACCTGTCCGGCTGGTACCGCCATGCGCACGCATCAAGTTGGGAGAATTCTGTGCTGAAATGCTCCCATCCGGAATGGGCATTTTTAATAAATCAGTTATCTCCAATCGAGATGGGATGCAGCCATGGACCTGAAGAACCTGAGGGTATTCACGCGCATCGCCGAAGCGGGCAGCCTGACCCGCGCGGCGACGGCCCTGGGCATCGCGCAGTCAGCATTGAGCCGCCAACTGTCCGAGCTGGAACAGGAGTTCGGCGGCAGGCTGTTCTTTCGCACGGGACGCGGGGTGCTCTTGACCGAACTGGGCGAAAGCCTGATGCCGCGCGCCCAGGCTTTGCTGCTGGAGGCCGACCAGTTGCTGGAGGAAGCGCAGGCCGCCCAGCGCAAGCCTGCGGGTATCGTCAACCTGGGAGTGATTCCGTCGCTGTCGCAGCCGCTCATCGGCATGCTGCTGACCTACACGCAGGCGCGCTATCCGGGCATCCGGCTGCGGGTCTTCGAGGGTTACAGCGGGGAGATCGAGGCCTGGCTGGCCAACGGCAAGATCGACATCGGCATCTACAACCGGTACCGCGCCGCTTCCACTCGCCCGCAAGAGGTATTGTTCGAAACCGAAATGAAGCTCGTGACCAGCGCCAAGTCGGCGCTGGCCGCAAGCCGCGAACTACGCCTGGCCGATCTGGCCGCGGTGCCGCTGGCCCTGCCCGTACGTCCGAACTCCTTGCGTGCGGTGCTGGACAGCCTGACCTTGCGCGCCGGCATCGAACTGAATGTGGTGCTGGAAGCCGACTCCGGCGTCGTCATCAAGGACGCGATCCTGCGTGGCGGCCTGCACAGCATCCTGCCCAGCCACGCGGTATCAACGGAACTGGCGGACGGCAGCCTGGTTGCGATCGGTCTGGCAGATCCCGCTGTCCGGCAGACGGTACTGATGGACCTTAGCCGCCAGCGGCCCGCCACCGCGGCCACCCGGCAGCTGTTCAAGGCCTTGCCGGATCTTGCGCGGCAGGTTGTGGCCGGTGCGCCCGCCGACAAGCCGCGCCGGCCGCGCGCAGCGCCCCGGAGCGGCTGAGGTCGCGCAACGGCCCGAGGCTCAGTGCGTGTGCTCGTCCAGCACCAGGTGCGCCATGCCCTTCTCAGTGGCCAGGCCCACCTTCTGCCCGATCGGCAGGGTCGCCTTGGTCGCGACGTGGCCGTAAGGCAGGCCCGTCACCACCGGCACCTTGACCGTCTTGCGCAGCCAGGCCACCACTTCGTGCAGGTCGTAGCCGTTGTCGTGCGCGGCCAGCTTGTAGTCCGAGAAGCGGCCCAGCACGATGGCCTTCTGCTTGCCCAGGATGCCGGCCTGCGTCAGCTGGATCAGCATGCGTTCGATGCGGTAGGGATGCTCGGCCACGTCTTCCAGGAACAGGATGCCGCCGCGCACCTTGGGCATGTAGGGCGTGCCCAGCAAGGACGTCAGCATGGCCAGGTTGCCGCCCCACAGGATGCCGCGGCAGTCCACCGCATCGGCGTCCTGGGTTTCGAAGCTGAGGATTTCCAGTTCGCCGCGCATGATCTCGCCGAACAGGGCTTCGGTCAGGTCGTCGACCTTCTTGCCGCCGAAATCATAGATGGCCGAGGCGCCGGTATAGCTGACCGCGCCGGTCTGCGCCAGCAGGCCCAGGTTGAAGGCGGTGAAGTCGCTCATGCCGACGAAGCGCTTGCCGCTGTCGGCCATGGCCTTCCAGTCGATCGCAGGCAGCAGCCGGCCCATGCCATAGCCGCCGCGCGTAACCATGACGATGGGCAGCTTCTGCTTGGCGGCGCGCGTCAGGCTGGCCAGGCGCTGCGCGTCGGTGCCGGCGAAGCGCTGGTGCTCAGCCAAGGCAGTGCGGTCCAGAGCGGTCTTGAAGCCCTGCTGCTGCAGGCGCTCGCGGGCCAGTTCGACCGTGGCCGGGTCGCGCACCGCGGAGGACGGCGAGATCAGGTAGATGCCGCGGGCGTCCGGCAGCACGTGGGCGTGGCTGTGGTCATGCCCGCAGTCTTCATCACATTCGTGGCCTGCGTGGCCATGATCGTGGTTGTGGTCATGCTCGTGGGCGGCGGCTGCTTTTGCGCCGCGCGCCTTGGCGCCTTGGGATTTGCTCATGCTGCGGATTCCTTGCTGCGGCGTTCGCGGAAGAACCGGCGCAGCAATTCGCCGCAAGGTTCCGCCAGCACGCCGCCGGTGACTGAGGTGTGATGATTGAGTTTGGGGACCGAGCCTACGTCCAGCACGCTGCCGCAGGCGCCGGTCTTGGGGTCGTAGGCACCGAACACCACGCGGGCGAGCCGCGCGTGCAGCATGGCGCCAATGCACATGACGCAGGGCTCCAGCGTCACATACACGGTGATGCCCGGCAGGCGGTAGTTTTCCAGCGCGCGCGCGGCGCCGCGCAAGGCGACGATCTCGGCGTGGGCGGTGGGGTCGTGGTCGATGATGGTGCGGTTGTAGCCCCGCCCCAGGATATCGCCCTGGGCCGACACCACCAGCGCGCCCACGGGCACCTCGCCGATGTCGTAGGCAGCCTGGGCCTCTTGCAGCGCCAGTTCCATGAAGCTGGCGTCCTGCGCGGTCCAGGGTTGAACCGCCGCCAAAGGGACTGCTTCAACCACGGTACACCCGGGACTTCAGTGCGATGCGGCCGGCCAGGCTGGTCACGGCTTCTTCCAGCCATTGGTAGAGTTCGGCCTGCTCGTCGTAGCGGGCCTGGTTCAGGTTCGATACCCGGCCCTCTTCGATGAAGCCCCAGGCCCGGCTGCGCTTGTCACGATGCTTGGGGTCCCAGACGCCGAAGGCGAAGCCGCCGGCGCGGCGGATCAGCGAAAAGCACGGAATGTCGGTGTAGCCGTCGCCGACGAACACCATCTGGTCGAACGGCACGCGCAAGCGGTCCTCGGGCACCTTGCGGTTGACCTCGAAGGGTTTGTTGCGGAAGTCGCGGCCGATGATGCCTTTCTGGATATGGAACAGGTAGCGGGTCTTGTCGGTGAAGCTGACGATGCGGCGCGGAAAGGCGATGCCGCCGTCTGCGCCGTAGACGAATTCGGACGCCCAGATCTCGGTGAATTCATGCGCGATGGGCGTGGAGCGGACCACGTCGCCGATGCCGCTGGAGATCAGGTAGAACTCCAGCTGCACTTGCGGCTGCTCGGCCCGCACCGCGGCGCGCAGGCGCTGGAACAGCGTGGGCACGCCATCGTGCAGTTCCAGCCGCGCGCCCCAGTCCTTCAGGCGTTGCTGCGTGATGAGGCCATGCTTGCCCGATTGCGACAGCTGGATCATCTGGTACAGATAGGCGGGCACGGGGTCCCAATCCTGCTGCGACAGCAAGGGATCGACCTCATCCTTCCAGAAGGATGCCGTGTCCACGCCCATGCTTTCCAGGAAGCCGGACGTGCTGTCCGAGGCCAGCGTGTCGTCGAAGTCGAATATCAGGGCGATGACGTCGGACATGTATATGCGTGAAAAAGGGGCGACAGCCGCCATTTTGCCTGAATGTGGCGGCGGCTGCGCCCCTGTGGGCCCGGATGCAGGCCCTGTGCCCGACCCGTCCGCTTACTGGCGGACCGGCGCGGTCATGGGCGCCGCGGCGGGCGCGGGCGCCATGCCCGGCGCGCCGGCCGCGGGCGGCACCGTGTCGGCCGGCACCTGGATGACGGTTTCACGCAGCACGCCCCCGCCCTGCACGCTGCCGCGCACATTGGTGGGCGAAGTCATCTGCGTGACGCAGTCTTGGCGCGACGCGGCCGGCAGGCGGTTGCAGCGGTCCAGCATGTTCTGCTGCAGCTGGTCGGTGCCGCCGTCCTTGAGATTGTTGCGGCCGCTCTCTTGCCGCGCCGCGCCGGCTTCGCGCATGCAGGCGGCCTGGTCCTGGCCGGTGGCGCCGCTCTTGCAAGCGGCGACGTCCTGCTGGTACTGGGACTGGGCTGAGCCGCGGCCGCTCGCATCAGCCGCGTGGACCGCTCCCGCGGCCAACATCAGGCCTGCAGCGCAAAGCGTCGCCGCGAGGCGTTTGGTATGCATGGGACGTGTAGTCATGGTCAGCTCCTTGAGAATGGTTGATCCGTTACCCACTATCCCACGATGACGCTTCTGCTACATGTCCAGCGACTTGAATTCGTAAGACTACGTTTCAATTGACGCGGCGCAACAAACCCGCCCTGCCCGCTTAGCTGGCATCGCGCTCGGCGTCGGCTTTGCTCAGGCGGTTACGGTAGGTCGCCGCGCGCATCAGCAGCATGGCGGTCACGGGCGAAGACACGATCAGCAGCAACGTGATGATGACTTCATGAAACACAGGCCGGGCAGACAGCGCCGAAAACACCAGGATGGAAGCGGCCAGCACGCAGCCGCAGCCCATGGTGTTGCCCAGGGTGGGCGCATGGATGCGGGCATAGAAGGTACGGAAGCGCAACAGGCCGGCCGACCCGGTCAGCGCCAGCAAGCCACCGAGCACCAGCAGGATGCTGGCGGGTATGGCGGCCCACAGCGGGATCTGGGCGTCGATCATGGCTCGATCACCTCGCCGCGCAGCAGGAAGCGCGCCATCGCGGTGGAACCGACGAAACCGAACAGCGCGATCAGCAGCGCGATGTCGAAGTACACGGACGTGCCGGAGCGGATGCCGAACACCAGCATGGTCAACATGCCGTTGATGTACAGCGTGTCCAGGGCCAGCACGCGGTCCTGCGCGGTGGGACCGCGCAGCAGCCGGATGGCGGCGAAGACCATGCCCAGCGCGAAGCAGAGCAAGGCGAAGGACGCGGCCCAGTAAAGTATGTTGTTCATTCGAAAATCTCCATCAGCGGGCGCTCGTAGCGTTCCTGGACCAGCTTGATCCAGTCGCCCTCGTTCTGCAGGTCCAGCACGTGCAGCTTGAGGCGATGGTCGTCGGTCAGGTCCACCCAGACGGTGCCCGGCGTGTAGGTGACGATGCAGGCCAGCATCGCCAGGCCGTGCGGGTCGCGCATGGTCAGCGGGATCATGATGAACCCAGGCGAAAAGTTATTGCGGCGCGGATTCAGGATCAGCCGCGCCACGGCGATATTGGATTTGATGATGTCCGCGGTCACGTGCAGGAACAGCGGCACCGCCTTCCACAGGCGGCGCGGCCGCGCCCGCAGCGGCCGCAGGCGGGATGCCGCCCAGGTGAACCACAGCGCGAGCGCGATGCCCAGCGCGATCTGGCCGGCGGATGCGCTCTCATTGAGCACCAGCCACAGGACGAACAGGTAGACCGGCAGGAACAGGAAGTAGAGGCGGCGCATCAGCTTCCTCCCTTGAGGCCGCGCACGGTCTGCGCGGACATGACGGCGTCGATATAGGACTTGGGCTGGTCCAGCGAGCGCGCCGCGTCGTCCAGGTAGGCAGACACGGGGCCCGCGCCGGCCGCCAGGCCCACGCACAGCAGCAACAGCACGGCCACCGGCCCGGCTTCGATCAGCCGCA
This sequence comes from Achromobacter sp. SD115, assembly GCF_017355315.1. Taxonomy (NCBI): domain Bacteria; kingdom Pseudomonadati; phylum Pseudomonadota; class Betaproteobacteria; order Burkholderiales; family Alcaligenaceae; genus Achromobacter; species Achromobacter sp. SD115. The sequence goes on from NZ_JADIJM010000002.1 coordinate 454,839, forward strand.
GGCGCGGCGTGCTGCGGTCATCGCTGGCCCAGAACACCCGGATGCCGGTGCGGCCCAGGCCGATCAGGCCAGCCAAACCGGACAGCAGCACGGCGGCCACCAGTATCCATGCGTCCATGGGCACGGCCGATTCATTCGCGGCCGACACCGCCGCCGACAGCAGCGAAAGTTTCGCAACGAAGCCCGACAAGGGCGGCAGGCCGGTCACCAGCAAGGCGCAGCAGATGAAGGCCAGGCCCAGGAAGGCCATGGCTGCGGGAATGGCCACGCCCACCACGTCGTCGGACCGGTTGACCGAGGCCGGATCGTCCAGGTCGAACGCGTCCAGCGTCACGGCCAGCACGTTGGCGCCGAAACTGCGGGTGCGTTCGATAAGCTCAGCCAACAGGAAGAACGCGCCCGTGGTCAACACCGAACTGAGCAGGTAGAACAGCGCCGGACCGGTCAGCGTCACGCCCGGCATGCCCAGCGCGGTCAGCAGCGTGCCGGCCGACACGATCACGCAATAGCCCACCATCTTTTCCAGCTGCTGCGTCGCCAGCAAGCCCAGGCCGCCGAACAGCAGTGTGGCCAGCCCCGCCGCGAACATCCAGTCCAGGCTGAAGGCCGCCGGCGCGCCTGTCGGCAGCAGCAAGGAGCCGATGCGCAGCAAGGCGTAGATGCCGACCTTGGTCATGATGGAGAACATGGCCGCGACCGGCGCGCCGGCCGAACCGTAGCCCTTGACCAGCCAGAAGTTCAGCGGCCAGGCGCCCGCCTTCACCAGGAAGGCCACGCCCAGGATGGCCGCACCGGCCTCGAACAGCATGCGGTCCGCGCCGGCCAGGTTGCCCGCGCGCACCGCCAGGTCCGCCATGTTCAGCGTGCCGGTGACGCCGTAGATCAGCGCGATGCTGATCAGCAGCAGGAACGAGGCCACCAGGTTGACCGCGATGTACTGCAGGCCGGCGCTGACGCGCGCCACGCCCGAGCCGTGCAGCAACAGGCCATAGGACGCGGCCAGCAGCACTTCGAAGAACACGAACAGGTTGAACAGGTCTCCCGTGAGAAATGCCCCGTTCAGCCCCATCAGCAGGAACTGGAACAGCGAATGGAAGTGCACGCCGGCGCGGTCCCAGCGGGCCAACGCATAGACCAGCGTGGCCAAGCCCAGCACCGCGGTCAGGGTCAGCATGACGGCGGCCAGGCGGTCGACCACCAGCACGATGCCGAAGGGCGCGGGCCAGTCGCCCACCAGATAGACCCCTACCCCGTCCGGCCAGACGCCGGGTACGCCGCCGCCCGCCACCACCAGCAGCGCGATGGCGGCGGCCAATTGGCCCAGGGTGGAGACGAGCGCGATGGCGCCACGGGTATAGCGGCGGGTGTCAGCCAGCAGGAGCATTGCCGCGCCGGCCGCGAGCGGCGTGACAATGGGCAATACGGGCAGGTGTTGCAGCCAAAAATTCAAGATTGGGACTCCCGTCCATCAACGTGGTCGGTACCCGTGAGGCCACGCGAGGCCAGCAGCACAACCAGAAACAGCGCGGTGGTGGCGAAGCCGATCACGATGGCCGTCAGCACCAGCGCCTGCGGCAGCGGATCCGCATACCAGGAAGGATCATGGGCCACTGCCGGATCCACCACGGGCGGACGGCCCGAGGTCAGCCGGCCCATGCCGAAGATGAACAGGTTCACCGCGTAGGAAACCAGCGACAGGCCCATGATGAACTGGAAGGTCCGCGGCCGCAGCAGCAGCCAGACGCCCGAACCCGCCAAGACACCGATAGCGATGGCGTATATCAATTCCATCAGGCTTCCCCTGTTTGTGCGGCGGCCGCCTGGATTTCAGCGGCTGCCTTGCGTTGCGCGCGCAGCGATTGGTGGGCCAGCGCCACCAGCACCAGCACGGTGGAACCCACGACCAGCATATAGACGCCCAGGTCGAACAGCAGCACGCTGGACAGGTGCACGTGGCCGATCAGCGGCAGCGCGATGTCCCACGACAGCGCCGCCAGGAAAGGCTTGTAGGCCAGCCAGGCGGTCACCGCCGCGGCGCCGGCGAACAGCAGACCCAGGCCGATCCAGTTCTGCGGATTGAGGCGGCTGCGCGACTCCACCCAGTACACGCCGCCCACCATGTATTGCAGGATCACGGCGGTGGCGAAGATCAATCCACCCACGAAACCGCCGCCTGGCTGGTTGTGGCCGCGCAGCAGGAAGTACACGGAAATCAGCGCGGCGGTGGGCAGCAGCAGGCGCACCAGCACGGTAGGCACCATCATCGAGCCCGCGGGCACCAACGACTTGATGTCCGGCGCATCGGGCACGCCGCCATCCTGGTCGAGCTGCTGGCGCGGCAGATCCGCGCTTTCGGCGGCCGGACGGAAGCGGCGCAGCAGCGCGTAGACCGTCAGCGCCACGATGCCCAGCACCGTGATCTCGCCAAAGGTATCGAAGCCGCGGAAGTCCACCAGGATCACGTTCACCACGTTGGTGCCACCGCCGTCCGGCAGCGCGCGGTCGACGAAATACGAGGAAATGGTGTCGCCTTGCGGACGTACCAGCACCGCATAGGCCAGCGCGGCCATGCCGGTGCCCGCGGCGCCCGCCATCAACAGGTCGCGCAGGCGGCGCCCGCGCGCCCGCAGCGTGACCTTCAGGCCCTCGTCCTCGTCCTGCTCGATGCGCCGCGGCAGCCAGCGCAGGCCCAGCAGCAACAGCACCAGGGTCACCACCTCGACCGACAACTGGGTCAGGGCCAGATCGGGCGCCGAGAACCAGACGAAGGTCAGGCAGGTGATCAGCCCCGCGCCGCCGGCCAGCGCCAGCGAGGCCAGGCGGTGGTACTTGGCCTGGAAGGCCGCAGCCAGCGCGCAGCCCGCGCCCACCAGCCACAGCAGCGCGAACGCCGGGTCGATCGGCGTCATGCGGCCGGCGCCATCCAACCAACCGCCCCCGCGCAGCGGCAGCCAGGCCACGAACAGCGTACCCAGCACGATCAGCAGCATCTGCACCTGCAGGCGCGAGGACGCCAGCCAGCGCAGCAGCCAGGCCGCGGCCACGCTGGAGCCGTCCAGCAGCGCCTCGAAGCTGCGGCGGCCGTCCAGGCGATAGATGAACGGCACCCGGCCCGGGTTGGCGCGCTGGTGCGCGCGCAAGGCCAGGTAAAGCAGAATGCCGGCCGTGGTCGCCACCAGGCTCATGACCAGCGGCAGGTTCAAACCGTGCCAGACGGCCAGGCTGTACTCGGGCATGTCCTGGCCCAGGATGCTTTGCGCCGCGGTCGCCAGGAACGGGCCGACGGTCAGGCCAGGCACCACGCCCACCAGCAGGCAGATAGCCACCAGCAACGCGCTGGGGAACAGCATCCAGCGCGGCGGCTCATGCGGCGCGCGCGGCAGGTCGGTCGCCGGCGGGCCGAAGAACACTTGCAGAATGAAGCGCAGCGAATAGGCCACGCTGAAGGCGCCCGCGATGGTGGCCACCAGCGGCAGGCCGATTTCGGTGATGCGGTCGCCGCTGACGAAGGTGGTCTCGGCGAAGAACATTTCCTTGGACAGGAAACCGTTGAGCAGCGGCACCCCCGCCATGGACGCGGCCGCCACCATCGCCAGCGTCGCCGTGATGGGCATGGCCTTGTACAGGCCGGACAGCCGGCTCAGGTCGCGCGTGCCGGTTTCGTGGTCCACCACGCCGGCCGCCATGAACAGCGAAGCCTTGAAGGTGGCGTGGTTGATCATGTGGAAGATGGCCGCGACCAGCGCCAGCGTGCTGTTCAGGCCCAGCAGCAGCGTGATCAGCCCCAGGTGGCTGATGGTGGAATACGCCAGCACTCCCTTCATGTCCTGCTGGAAGATGGCGGCATAGGCGCCCAGCACCAGCGTGATCAGCCCCGCCCCGCCTATGATCCAGAACCATTCGTCGGTGCCGGACAGCACCGGCCAGAACCGCGCCAGCAGGAACACACCGGCCTTCACCATGGTGGCCGAATGCAGGTAGGCGGATACGGGCGTGGGCGCCGCCATGGCGTTGGGCAGCCAGAAATGGAAGGGAAACTGGGCGCTCTTGGTCAGCGCGCCCAGCGCCACCAGGATCAGGACGGCCGGATACCAGGGATCGGCGCGCACCAGGTCGCCGGCGGCCAGCACCCGGTCCATGTCGTAGCTGCCGACGATGTGGCCCAGGATCAGCACGCCGGCCAACAGGCACAGCCCGCCCCCGCCCGTGACCGTCAGCGCCATGCGGGCGCCGCGGCGCGCGTCCAGGCGGTGATGCCAGTAGGCGATCAGCATGAAGGACGCCAGGCTGGTCATTTCCCAGAACATGACCAGCTGGATCAGGTTGCCGGACAGCACCACGCCCAGCATCGCGGCCATGAAGGCCTGGAAAAACGAGAAAAAACGCGGCACCGGATCTTCCGGCGACATGTAGTAGCGGGCGTACAGCACCACCAGCGCGCCCATGCCGGACACGATCAGCGCGAACAGCCAGGCATAGCCGTCCATGCGCAAGGTGAATTGCAGACCCAGGGCGGGCGCCCAGGGCATGTCGAAGCGGACCACGCCGCCGTTGGTGACTTCGGGATACAGGCTGATGACCAGCACCACACAGGCCAGGGCGATGAGCCCCGCCAGCCAGGCCTCGGCGTTGCGGGCGTTGGATGGCAGGAGCGCGGCGCACAGGCTGCCGGCAAACGGCAGAGCGAGGATCAGGATCAGCGACATGGCGTTCCGAGAGTGTCCGGGCCCCCTCCCGCCAGCGCAAGGCAGCGAAAGACGAACAGACCGGGGATTGAAAAACGGACGGAACCCTGGCCCGGTGCGTCGCTGCACTACACGTTGCCCCGCGGGGGACATCAACCAACGCCATTGAACGGCGCAGACAGAAACAAACGCAATAGCTTTCTTGCAAGACCGGCCAAGAATCTCATACGAAAAATATCAGATTCTTGTAAGTTATGCAGAGATTTATGTGTGTACCGAGCGGATGACGGCATGTTCGATGCGCAATCCTTGCGCAATTGAAATATTCCTGAAGCTATTCATGTCGTTGTCAGCATTGGATTTTTTCATCTATTCCGGTCTTCTCCGCGCAACGGCGCCGTGAAAAATAACCCTGGACAAGCCAGGGTCTATCCGGGTTGACCGGCGCAAATTTACTGTGTGGAATGGCGCCCACGAGGCATCCACCGCGCCAGCATCCCGGCGCGGCAAGCTTCACCGACGCCGGCCCAAGAAGCCGGCCGGGTCGGAAATTCAAATAATCTGGAGAAGACTCTTGACCATGTTGTCCCAAGCCAAGGCCGTCCTGGCCGCCGCCATCGCCGGCCTCTGCCTTAGCACCGCCGCGCAGGCCGCCGACCCCTACCCCAACAAGCCCATCCGCCTGATCGTTCCCTTCGCCGCCGGCGGCACCACCGACATCGTGGCGCGCATCGTCGCCGAGGGCCTGACCCGTGAGCTCGGCCAGGCGGTGGTGGTCGAGAACCGCGGCGGCGGCGGCGGCTCCATCGGCGCCGACGCCGTGGCCCGCTCCACGCCCGACGGCTACACCCTGGGCGTCGCCACCGTCAGCACCATGGCCACCAATCCGGCCACCAACCCCAAGAACCCGTACAACCCGCTGAAGGACTTCGCACCCATCACCAATATGGTGAACGTCCCCAACGTGCTGACCGTGAATCCGGCCGTGCCGGCCAAGAACCTGGCCGAGTTCATCGCCCTGCTGAAGGCCAACCCCGGCAAGTACGCTTACGCGTCCTCGGGCGCGGGCGGCATCGGCCACCTGGACGGCGAACTGTTCAAGTCGTTGACCAAGACCGACATGGTGCACGTACCCTACCGCGGCTCGGGCCCGGCCCTCAACGACGTGATCGCCGGACAGGTCAATGCCCAGTTCGACAACCTGCCCTCGTCCATGCCCCATATCCAGGCCGGCAAGCTGCGCGCCCTGGCCGTGGCCGCGCCCAAGCGCCTGCCGGCGCTGCCGGACGTGCCGACCTTCTCCGAAGGCGGCCTGCCGGAAATGGACAACATGGCCTGGTACGGTCTGGTCGCGCCTGCCGGCACGCCGCAGGCCGTGATCGACCGCATCCATGACGCCGCCGTCAAGGCGCTCAAGGATCCCAAGATCGTGCAGCGCTTGGCCGACGGCGGCTCGTTGGTGGACGGCAACACGCCCGCCGAATACGCCGCCCAGATCAAGCGCGAGCTGGAACTGCGTCAACGCATCGCCAAGGAACGCAACATCCAGTCGACCAACTGATCGTCCGCTGCGACGCGCCGGCCCGATCTTCGGGACCGGCCATGCCCGAGAGCCGGTCTAGCCAGACCGGCTCTTTTGCTGGGTCAGCGCTTTTCCGGCAGGCGTACTTTCCCGAGGTCCGGCCTTGACTGCAATCGCCCCGGTGGTAGCATGTGCGACCGTGCGATCCCATTTTTCTCCCCTCCCCTGCGCCGCCTGCGCGCTTTGCGCCCTGCGCTCGACCCTGTTGAGCTCGCAGGAAGTCGCCGCGCGCTCCGCCTACGCCCGCTCCAAGCCCGGCTAATCGCCCGCCTCTCCCCTTCCTGAGCCTTTTCCGGCCCGCCGCCGGCTGCTTGCGCACATCCGCGCTATCCGCAGCCTCGCCGCCGGCCGGCGCAAGCCCTGCCGCGTGGCCGGGCCCCAAGCCTCGTCTCTTTATCCGCAAGCCGCCGGAGGCTTGCGGCCAGGCCACGCACCGACCTATTCCAAGCGCCATGCAACTCACCAAGAATTTCGTCAAAGCCAAGAATCCCTGCGCGGGCGGCTACAAATGGTTCATCCGCGACCACAACGGGCAAGGAGACTATCAGGCCGTGCTTGACGCCCTGGTCGCTGACGGACGCGTCAGCGACGCCTGCTGGCTGCTGGACCAGTTCGGCCCCACCGACGCCGTGCTGCGGCTGGATTCGGTCGACGCCAATGCCATCGTCTTTGCCGGCACTCTCGAAGTGCGCATGGGCATCAATGTGGATAGCGTGGTGCGCGCCGGGCGCAGCATCGTCACTGGCGGCGGCATCCGCGCCGGCGAGACCATCCAGGCGGGCGAGAACATCACCGCCGGCGCCACCATCGCCAGCGCCGGCAACATCCGCGCGGGCGGCGACATCATGGCCGACTGGGGCATCGAGACCGCCACCCGCCTGGATTGCGGCGGCAACGTCCGCGCCAAATGGGACATCTGCGCCGGCCAGGACCTGGCCGTGACCGGCCACCTGCATGCCGGACAGGACGTGCAGACGCAAGGCGCAATCAAATGCGGCCAAGGCATCAAGGCCGGCGGCGACGTGCGCGCCGAAAAGGAAATAGACGCGGCCTGCGGCATCCAGGCCGGCGGCTCCATCCAGTGTGGCGAACACCTCGCTTCGGGCTGGGGCCTGATCGCCGGCGAGGACATCCGCGCCGACGGGGCGATCCGCGCGGGTGAAGGCGTGCAGGCCGAAGGCGTCATCGAAGCGGGCGCGGGCCACGGCATCTACGCCGGCCTGAGCGTGCGTCTGGACGCCTGGGCCGCCTGCGCGCGCGTCGTGGCGCAGAGCCGGCCCGAGCAACTGGTCAGCGGACACTGGGACGGCCAGGACAGCGCCGCCTACGCATAGCGGCTGCCCCGGCGCGACAGGCCTCGCCTACTCTGCCTGGATGTTCGCTTCCTGCATGCGCCGGCCCCAGGTGCCCAGTTGCGCCTGCACGAAAGCCTGCTGCTGCGCCTGCGTGTTCGGCGCCGCCGTCATGCCCAGGGCAGCAAACTTCTGCTGCACCTCAGGCCGCGCCAATGCGTCGTTCACCGCCTTGTTCAAACGCTCCAGGATCGGTTGAGGAATGCCGGCGGGACCGGCCAAGCCGACCCAGACCACCAGGTCGAAATCCTGATAGCCGGTCTCGGCGAACGTCGGCACGTCCGGCAAATCCGGCAGCCGGCGCTCGGTGCTGATGGCAAGCGCCCGCAGCTTGCCGCCGCGCAGCAGCGGCGTCGCCACCGAGAGGTCGGCCATCACATAGTCGACCTGGCCTCCCGCCAAGTCCGTCAGCGCGGGGGGCTGGCTCTTGTATGGCACGCCTTCCGCGCGCACGCCGGCAATGCGATTGAAGGCGGCTGCGCCTACCTGCCCGCCCGGCGAACCGTAACCGTAGTTCAAGGAACCCGAAGCGGCCTTCTTCACGAACGAAGGCAGGTCCTTGTACGGACCGTCCGCGCGAACCAGCAGCAGCATGGGCATGGTGGTCAAGCGCGACACGTGGCTGAAGTCCTTCTGCGCATCGTAGGGAAGCTTCTTGAACAGCCCCGGATTGATGGAGTTCAGCGAACTGCTGGAGATCGTCAGCGTGTAGCCGTCGCCTGGCGAACGCACCGCGTACTCGGTGCCTATCAGGCCTTGGGCGCCGGGCTTGTTCTCGACGATCACATTGGCGTTCAGGTCGCGGCGCAATTCTTCCGCAATGATGCGGGCGCTGGTGTCGGTCGCGCTTCCTGGCGAAAAGGCCGCCACGATCTTGATGGGCTTGTCGCCCGGATAGCTATCGGCCTGCGCCGCGCCCTGCGCGGACAGGCCCAGCACGGCGCACGCCAACAGCGCGAATCGAATCGTTTTCATGGTTTGTCTCCTGGTTTTATGGGTACTGCCTGGTTTGCCTTACCGCTCTGACGGCGGTGTTGCGGCATTCATTTCGCCCAAGCGCGGCGGGCCCCGGCGTATGGCCGCAGGCGTGCCGGACAGCTTTATCGGTATGCCTGGCCCGTGGTAATCGTCACGGCGGACCACCATCTGGCGATGCTCGGTATGCGCGGCCGCGGCCACCGACGCCATGTCCAGAATCGGCGCGGCGGGCACGTTCTGCGCCAGCAACTGCTTGCCGAATGTCTCGCCATCCACTTGCGCGAAAGCCTGGGCCAGCGCGGCATCCACGGCCTCGCGGTTGACCACTCGCTGCCCGTTGGACTTGTAGCGTTCGTCCTGCGCCATTTCCGCAATACCCAGCTGCGCGCACAACTTGCCGAACAGACGATCGTTGGCGACCGCGATGAACAGAGGGCAAGTCCGGGTCTGGTAGACGTTGTAGGGCACGATGTTCGGATGCCCGTTGCCACTGGGCCGCGGCGTATTGCCCGAGGCCAGGTAGTTGGCCAGGAACGGATGCGCTACCGACACGGCGGAATCGTAGAGGCACACGTCGGCCATCTGCCCGCGTCCGGTGCGATGGCGCGCCTGCAGCGCCAGCAACACGGCAATCGCGGCATTCATGCCCGTGGTCAGATCGACCACCGGCACCCCAAGCCTCAAGGGTTCGCCGCCCGCCTCGCCGTTGATGCTGAGCAGGCCGGCCATGGATTGCACGGCGGCGTCGTAGCCCGGCAATTCGCCCAGCGGACCATCATCGCCGAAACCCGTGATGCGGCAATGGACCAGCCGCGGAAAGCGCTCGGTGATGGCGGACGGTTCGGCCACGCCCCAGCCGCGCAGCGTGCTGGCCTTGAAGTTTTCGATCAGCACGTCGGCGGTTTCCAGCAATTGCCAGAAGGTCTCGCGTCCGGCCTCGCTGTTCAAGTCCAGCACCATGCTGCGCTTGTTGCGGTTCACGGCGCGAAAGTAGGCCGAACTGCCATCCACGAACGGCGGGCCGAAACCGCGGCATTCATCGCCTTCCGGCGACTCGATCTTGATCACATCGGCGCCGTGGTCGCCCAGCATCTGGCCGCAGAACGGGCCCGCCAGGACGCGCGAGGCGTCGATCACGCGCAGGCCGGCGAGCGCGCCGCCCGCATCGCTGCTATGCATGTCTGTCTCCTTTCCGATTCAGGACTCAGGCCGTGGCGCGGGCGATCAGCCAGTTGAATTCCCGCCCCTGTGCGCCCGCCTGTGTGCTCGTGCGCAGCGTGAGCCGGTGGTTGTGCGCGTCCAGCGCGCCTTCCAGCAGGCCGTTCCAGGCTTGCGCCACGCAGGGGTGCGCATCGGCCACGCCGTCCATCAGGTTCCAACCCCGCTGCGTCACGCGCACGCCTTCCGGGGTTTCGACCAACTCGCAGGCATCGCCCTGCGCTTGCGCCAGCGCCACCATGAAGCGCCCGAACTGCAAGGCCGAGGCATCCTGCGCCACGCCCAGCGCCTGCGCCGTCTGGTGATAGAACTGCATGCCTATCATCCGTCCGGTCAGGTGCAGCAGGCCGGCCGCTTCCTCGGGGCCCCACAGGTTCACGGCCACGGGCAAGGCGCTGCGCACGTACTCCATCGCGTAGTTGCGGCTGGCCTTGGCCAGGCGCGTCGCGGGCCAATCCGCCGTGGGCAGCGTGGGCGCGGCCGCGGCATCGAAATCGGGCGCGTCCTCATTGCGGCAAAAGCGCAGGCGTTCATGCGGCTGCAGATCGCGGTCGTACTCGTAGTAATAGCCCTCAAGGCCGGATTGGCCGTCCACGGCCTGCTTGGTGCACACGAAGCCCAGCCGCGGATTGTTAAGCGACACGCCGTTCTGCGCGTGCCAGCCCGCCAGCATGGCGCGCGACACCTCCGACGGTATCGCGCACAGCGCGGTGCCCGACCAGATCCAGCGCGGCGCGGAATAGCGTATCCAGGCCTTGCGGTCGGACTCGTGCATGTACTGCACCGCCACGCCGCCGATATGGTTGGACAGGTAGTGATATTGCGCCGCCGCGACCGCGGGCGGCAGATGCGCGATGCCCAGCTTCTTCAAGCCCGGCAGGAAGCGCTCGTTGCGCTGGCGGCAGAAAATCTCGTAGACCAGTTCCGCGGCGCGCGCGGTACCGCGGCGAGTCACGGCGGACAGGACGATGCCCGTGAAATAGGCGTGGTACCACTCGGAAACCGCGCGCCAACCGCGTTCCTCGGATTGCATGTCATGCATGGCCATTCACTCCGGTGGGAGCCGCCACGGAACCGGGCAGCAGGGATTGCATCGACGCGACGGCGAAATCCGCGATGTCGCGCGCGATGGCCTCGCGATCCGCCTCCGATTCGCCCTCTCTCGGGCGATACCACATGGTGGTCCAGTTCAATGCGCCCAGCAGCGGCTTGACCTGCAAGGCCGGGGGGCCGCGCCGGAAATCGCCCGCCGCCATGCCCGCCTCGATCACACTACGAAACAGCGACTCGTAGCGGTCGCGTTGCCGCACCAGCTCTTCCAGTTCGGCGCGCTGGCCCGCGGTGGTGCGTCCGGCCAGATGCAGCTCGACGCCCTGCACCGTGACGCGCTGGTATGGCAGATGCGCCATCATCAGATGCGTGTGGGCATGGGCCATGTTCCACAGCCGCTGGGGCGGCGACGCGGCGGCGTCCTTTGCCAGCGGCGTCAGCGTATCCAGGTTCAATTGCATGGCGCGCCGGTGCACGGCGAAGAACAGGTCGGTCTTGCTGCGGTAGTAGTAATAGACGCTGCCTTTGGTGACGCCAATCAGGTCGGCGACCGAATCGATCGTCGTGGCGGCGAACCCCATTTCGGTAAAGGCTTGCGCGGCGGCGTCCAGCAGCTCCACCTGCCGCAGCGGCATCTCGTCGTAAGGAACAACAGTCTTGGTTTTCATGGCGTTCCTAGCGTTGCGCGGCTGCGCCGGCGCTTTTCTTGATGGCGCGGGCCAGGACCACGCGCTGGATTTCGGAGGTGCCTTCGTAGATTTCGGTGATGCGCTGGTCGCGGTAGCAGCGCTCCACCGCGCTGGGCTTCACATAGCCGCGCCCGGCCAGGATCTGCATCGCGTCGTCCACCACGCTGTGGGAGGTCTCGCTGGCCAGCAACTTAGCCATCGCGCCCAGCGTGCCGATGTCCTGCCCGGCGTCGTAGGCGCGCGCGGCCTCATAGGTCATCATCCGCGACGACGACAACGCGGTGGCCGCATCGGCCAGCTTGAAGCCCACACCCTGGTGGTCGATGATGCTGCGCCCGAAGGTCTGGCGCTGCACCGCGAAGTCCCGCGCTTCGGCATAGCTGCACAGGGCAATGCCGTTGGCCTGGGCGGCCACCACCACGCGGCCGATGCTCAGCGTCGCCAGGGCGAGCTTCAGCCCTTCTCCCAACGCCCCGACCACGCTTTCCGCGCCGACCCAGGTGTCCACTTTCAAGTTGGTAGTGGTGGTGCCACGTATGCCCATCTTGTCTTCGTAATGGTCCACCACCACGCCCGGCGCATCGCGGTCCACCACGAATGCGCTGATGTTGTTGCGCGCGCCGGGTTCTCCCGTGCGTGCGAACACAATGAAGTAACGCGAATGCCCGCCGTTACCCAACCAGCATTTTTCACCCCGGATGCGCCATCCATCGCCTTCCGGCACCGCCGTGGTCGACAGGGCCGCCGCATCCGAACCCGCGCCGCGCTCGCTCAGGGCGAAATTGACCGCATGGCCGTCGCGCGCCAGGCCGCCCAGCAGCACCATTTTCTGTTCGGCGGAACCTCCCAGGATGACCGGAAACGCGCCCAGCGACAGTGCCGCCAGGATGGCGGCCGTGGAGGCGCAGCCCTGGGCCACGGTCTCCACCACCGCCACCAGCGAGGTCAGCGATGCGCCTGCGCCACCGTATTCGGCCGGAATGAAAAGCCCGGAAATCCCGCTTTCCCGCAAAGGCGCGAGGTGTTCGACGGGGTAGCGCTGGTCCCGGTCGATGGCGGCGGCGGCGGGCGCAAACGCCCGCGACGTCAGGTCGGCGGCCTTGTCCCGCCAGGCACACGCTTCCGGGTTGAGTGAGGGGTTCCAGATCACGGACATGCTTGTCTCCAGCAACATACTAATCAGTATTTAGTGAGTTGAACGAGAACATACTACTTGGTATTTTTCTTAGATACCTGGGGAAAACCCGGCGTATGCGAACGAGGCCCCACAGGCGAACGCCAGTTCGCCCGTGGGGTGTTCCATCAACCGCTGACGGCCGCAGCTATGCGGCTTTCGCCTGCGGCGCCGGGTTGCGCAACACCAGCATCAGTCCCAGCAGGATCGCGCCCATTCCGCCCAGGCTCAGCGCCGACAGGCGGTTGCCCAGGATCAGGTAATCCAGGGCAGCGGTGCCGGCCGGGACCAGATAGAACAGGCTGGTGACGTTGACGAGATTGCCGGCCTGGATCATGCGGTAGAACAGCAGGGTCGCGCCGACGGATATCACCAGCCCCATCCAGATCAACGGCAGGACGAAGCCCGTCACCCACTCCACATGCATAGGCTGAAACGGCACGAACAGCAGGCACAGCGCCAGGCTGACGAGGTACTGCAGCGGCATGACGTCCATGGGCGCCTGACGCACGCGCTTCTGCAGGATGGCGCCCGTCGTCATGCAGACCAACGCGGCCAGCGCGAAGACCATGCCGGCCGCGGAAAAGCGCGCCATGCCTATGCTCTGGTAGACCACCATCACCAGCCCGCACAGCGCCAGGAACAGGCCGGCCAAGCGCGGCAGTGAATAACGCCGCTCCATCAGCGCCAGCGTCAGGATGGGCTGTGCGCCCAGCAGCGTGGCCAGCACTCCCGGCGTGATGCCGTGGTCCAACGCCAGCAGATAGCAGATGGAATACCCGCCGATCAGCAGCAAGCCCGTCGCCGCCACCGTCGCGCGCGTGCCGCGCTCGGGCAGCCAGCGCCGCCGCCATACGCAGATCAGCAGCAATACGGCCAGGGCCAGGATGAAGCGCAGCAGCAGGAAGCCGAAGGCGGAGGCATGGGACAGCCCCCATTTGGCGAAAATCGCGCCGCCGCTCCACAGCAGCACGAACAAGGAAGTGGAGCCATAGGAGGTCCACGCGTTTCTATCGAAAGACATGAGGTTTCTACCTGTCGGGGTATTAACAGGCTCCGGTCCCGTCCGCGCAGGCGCACGCAAGCGTGCGCTAGACGGATGCAATACGCATCAAGACGTCTGGCAAATCTGCTGGGAAAGAGACTGGAGTCGCGTTGCGGACGGCGTCAGCCGACGACGACCGCGCAAGGCGGGTAAGCGCCCGAGACCACGCCGCAAGGCGGCGCGACCGGCGGCGATACCACCGTGGGCACGACAGGAGAAAAACCGGGGGAAACTGCGGAGTGCCGCGACGACACGCGCGCACGCCGATCGGCTGCGGAGGCAGCGGATGCGAAGTCGGCGAGGAACGTGTGATCAGGCATGGGGCGTAGCCTACCGTCTGCGCGCAACGCGGTCAAGCGATGCGCCGCTGCTCCACGCCCATGTCGCGCCACGCTTCGCCATGGCAGGTGAACATCAGGATCTGGTGCCGCGTGGCCGCGTCGAACAGCGCGCGCTTCATGAAGTCGCGGCGCGCGTCGTCCGTATGGACCAGTGCGTCGTCCAGCAGCAGCAGCGTCGGGCGCCCTGCTTCGCGCAGCAGGTCCGCGTAGGCGAAGCGGGCCAGGATGCCCAGTTGCTCGCGCGTGCCGAAGCTGAGCGCGGACAGCAGGTCCTCGCCGCCGGCGCGCCGCAGCGCCATGGGCAGCAAGGCTTCGTCCAGCCGCAGGTCGGCCTCGGGGAACAGCAAGGCCAGGTAGTGGTTCAGCCTGCGGGCCAGCGGCGCCTGCAGGCGCTGGGTCGCGGCGGCGCGCTTGTCCGCCAGCAGCTTCTGCAAAAGCTCCAGGGCGGCCGCACGCCGGGCGAAGTCGCCGCGCCGCCGTTCCAGGCGTTCGCAGGCGGCCTCGGCTTCGGACAGGCGCTCGCCCAGCCCTTGCGCGCCCGCCTGGTCCAACTTGCCTTGCAGCTGCAGGATTTCGCCGTGGCGCTTGTGCTGCGCATCGCGCTCGATGGCGGCGGACTTCTCGTAGCGCTGGACATCCTGCTCGACCAGTTCGGGGCGATGGCCGGCCAATGCGGCCTGCGCTTCGCGCACGCGGCGCTCCAAGTCGTCGTGGCTGCTGCGCGCTTCGGCGAGCCTGCCGGCGCGGGCTTGGCGTTGCGCGCCGCGCTCGGACGACTGGAGTTCGGCGCCGCGGGCGGCGGCCTGGTTTTCCAGCAATTGGGCGCGCGCGCCGTCCGCGTCCAGGGCGCGCTGCGCGGCGGCCAGCGCGGTCTCGGCTTGCGCCGCGACCGTCTCCGCTTCCCGCAGGGCCTGGAGCGCGGCGGGCAGATCGCCGCCATCCGCGTCCTGCACGGGAGGCAGCTTGCTCAACCGTTCCTGCAACTGCGCACGGCGCGCCAGCGCGTCGTCGCGCTGGCCACGCAGGACGTCCACGCCCTTGGGCGCATGGATGCCCAGCGTCTTGCGCATGCCGTCCAATTCGCGCAGCAAGGCGCCATGGCGGGCGTAGCGCTGCTCGGCCTGCGCCAGGGTCTCGACGTCCAGGCGCTTGAACAGGGCCGCGCAGGCCGCTTGGGCCGCGTCGACTTCGCGCTTGAGCGCGGGCAGGTCCTGGCCGCCCGGTTCGATGCGCAAGCGCCCCACGCCCGGCAGATCCAGTTCGGCCGCGGCCGTCAACAAGACCTCATCGGCGCCGCTCAGGATGCGGCCGTCCAGCCGCGCTTGTGCGCCCGCATCCAGCTGGTAGGACAGGCGCGTGGCGCTGGCCTGTTGCCGCAACTGCAGATTGGCCAGTTCGCGCTCGCGCTTGCGCAGCGCCTCGATATCGGCATCGGCGATTTCGATCCGCATGGTCTCGGCCTTGAGCGCGGAGCCCTGCTCGATCAATGCGGTCACTTCCTTCAAGGCGCCGTCCAGGCGTTCGATCTCCGCGCCCAACTGGACCAGTTGATGCTGCAGGTCGCGCCGGTCGGCCACAGCCTGCACCGAGGTCACGCGCAAGCGCGCCGCGTCCACCGCGGCGGCGTGGGTCTGGCGCTGCTGCTGCGCGCGCGCCAGCGGCTCGCGCGCGGCTTCGACCCGGGCGCGCGCGGCGCGGGCCTCGTTGACCAGGGACTGGAGTTCGGCCTCGTCCTGCTGGTCGCGCCGGACCTGGTCCTGCAACAGCGCCAGCGTCTGCGCGGCTTGCGCCTGTTCACGGCGCAGGCCTTCGAAGGCCTCGCGTTCCTTGGCCAGGGCCGCCAGGCGCGAGCGCGCCTCAGCCGCCTTGGCCTCGAAGTCCTTCCAGGGTTCGCCAGCCTGGGCGCGTTCATGGTCACGACGCAATTCGGCCAGGCGATCCACGTCGGCGTTCAGCTGCGCCATGGCTTGCGCGCACTCGTCGCGTTCGGCCGCGGCGCGCGCGAGCGCGTCCTCGGCTTCCTTGTAGGCGCCCTTGGGACGGCCGTTGCGTGCGTCCAGCAGCGCGCCGCGCTCGGCGGCCACGCGTTCATACAGGCGGTCGCCATCGCCGGAAGCCAGTTCGCCCGACAGCTGCGTCAAGGCGTCGCGCAGATGCGCGCCGGCATGACCGGCGGCTTCCTGCAGGTTGTGGCCATCGCCCTGCTGAATCCACAACAGGCCGGGGATGCCCGCCAGGTCCGGCTTGCTTTGGCCGCGTCCGGGCAATTCAAAGCCCAGCAGCGCGGCCAGCGCGTTCTCGGCTTCTTCGCCGTCCAGGCGCTGCGCGCCGCCGTCGATCAGCAGTTCGCAGCGGGCGCGCGACAGAAATTGCTTCTTCAGCACATAGCTGTGGCCAGCATGCGTGAATTCCAGTTCCACGCTGGGCCGCGCGCCGGACTCGCCGTGCGGCGCCAGGTCGGCGACCTTGCTGGTGCTGTAGCGTTCGAGGAAGGCGGAACGGATGGCCGCCGCCACGGTGCTCTTGCCAGCTTCATTCGGACCCACGAACAGGTTCAGGCCGTCTTGCAGTCCTTCCAGCGCCATGGGCTGGCGGAACTTGCGGAATTCTTCCAGGGCGATGCGCGAGAGCTTCATTTGGCGGCTCCCGGCGCGGCGCTTTCGCGCTGGAACCGCAGCAATAGCCGCAAGGCCTCGCCGGCGACCGCGGCTTGGTCCGGGTCCGACTGCAATGCCTGCAATTGCGTCGCCACTTCGCCCACATAGCCGTTGGCGCGCAGTTCGGCCAGGTCGGCTTCGTCTGGTTCAAGCAACAGGCCGGACAAGTCCGGCAGCAGCGCGCGCACCTGCGCCGCGGCCTGGTCCACGGCGCGTTGCAGCGCCTCCCAGGTTTCCATGTTGACGTGCCCTTGCACCTCCAACCGCAACACGTCCTCGGCGCGGAGCTCTGCCATGCGCCCGGCCAGCGCCTGCGCATCGGTGGGCAGGCTCAGCGTTTCCGACCAGGCCGACCAGCGGTACTTGCCCGTGGCCACGCGTTCCACGACGGGCACGGCACCCGGCGCGGCTATACGCACGTGCAGCGTGTAGCCGGGCTCGTTGCCGCGGAAGCGGTCCTGCTCCGGCGTGCCGGCATACCAGGTGCGCTCGTCGATGGACAGGCAGCCATGCCAATCGCCCAGCGCCAAGTAGTCCAGGCGCGCCCGCGCCGCGCGGTCCGGGGCGATGGGATTGGTAGCGTCTATGGTGTCCGGCAGGCGGCCCGCCACGCTGCCGTGCGCCAGGCCCACGCGGATGCGGCCGGCTTCGGTTTCCAGCGCGTCAAAGGCCTGGGTCACGTCGTCATAGGTATGGCGCTGCGTCAAGGGCGCGGCCAGCACGGCAAGATTGATCGCCGCCAGATCGACCGCGCCGGTGCGCAGCGGCACGTGCACGTTGGAAGGTATGCAGTCCAGCTGCATCGCCCGGCTCCAGACGCTGTCGGCCAGCGCCGCGTCGTGGTTGCCGGCGATCATGACCCAGGGTCCGGCGTAAGCCGCCATGGCGGCGAACAGCCGGCGTATCGTGCGGTCCGACACGCCTTGCGTATCGAACACGTCGCCCGCCACCAGCACGGCGTCCACGCCGCGCTCGGCGGCCAGCGCCGCGATGCGGGCGACAACGTCGAAGCGGGCCTCGGCCAGCATGGCGGCGTCGTCGGTTTCAAATTGGCCGTATTGCCGCCCGATCTGCCAATCGGCGGTATGCAGGAAATGGGTCATGCGCGGAATTGTAAGAGCAAGACCCAGCTTGTGGCGGAGTTCCCCTTCAGGCAGGCGAAGCCAGCAACGGCAAGACCTGCGCCAACGTCAAGGGCGTTTCTTGCAGCATCAGCCTGTCGCCCTGCGTCTCGCCGTCCTGGGCCGCGTCACGCAAGGGATCGGCCGGCAGCAGGTAATGGCGCAACACGGTGTCGGCAAGCAGCAGGCGCCTCGCATCCACGCCAGGCTGGCAGCTCTCCCAGGCCATGAATGCCGCGGCCGACACGTAATAGAGCGCCGACGCCGCGCGCCGCACCTGCGCCTCGTGCTTTTCGTCCGCCCCCACAGCCTCGGCCAGGCCGACGGCCCGGCGCAGGCAAGCCCGCAAGGTGGCGCGCCACGCGGCAGGCAGGGCCGCCGCTTGCTCGATCCGGCTTTCCAGCAACGCAGACAACGCCTCGTGCGCCCGCTCCTTGCGCACGGCGCGCTGGATGGCGTCGAGCGCATTGATGTTGCTGGTGCCCTCCCACAGCACGCCGATATGCGCGTCGCGCACCAGCCGGGCATTGATGAAGTCCTCGATGTAGCCGTTGCCGCCGCGTACCTCCATCGCGCCGGTCGCCACGCTGACGTTGTCGCGGCAAGTCCGCAGCTTCAACAGCGGCGTCAGCAGGCGCAGCACCGGCGCCGCGGCCGTATCGCCCTCTTGTGCGCGGCGCATGATGTCGGCGGTGGCCATGACCATGGACAAGGCCGCTTCCGTCGGCGTCAGCAGTTTCAGCAATTGGCGGCGCAGCAGCGGATAGGCCATGACATCGCGTCCGAACGCGTGCCGATGCCGCGCCGCCAGCATGGCCTCGTTGAGGCAGCGGCGCATCATCGCCGCCGCGCGCACGCCATGCGACAGACGCGACAGGTTGACCTGCTCCATCATGTGCTTGAGCCCCTGATCCACCTGCCCCACCAGGTACGCCTGCGCGCCTTCCAGCCGGATTTCTCCGCTGGCCATCGACCGCGTGCCCAACTTGTCCTTCAGGCGGACGATGCGATAGGCGTTGCGGCTGCCGTCTTCGAGGCGGCGCGGCATCGCAAACAGCGCCAGCCCGCGCGTGCCTGCGGGCGCGCCTTCCGGGCGGGCCAGCAACAAGGCCACATCCGCGTCCGTGTGCGAGCAGAACCACTTTTCGCCGTGCAGACGCCAGGTGCCGTCGACCTGGCGCGCAACGGTCTCCAACGCGCCCACGTCCGATCCTCCAGCTTTCTCCGTCATGAACTGCGTGCCCTTCCAGAGCGTGTCCGGGTCGCTGGACAGCATGCGGGGCAGCAGCTTTTCCTGCAGGGCCGGACTGCCGAACTTCCGGATCAGATGGATCGAGGTGTCCGATACGCTGATGGGACACATCTGGCCGAATTCGGCCTGGACGAACAGGTACTGCAAGGCGTACTTGGCCACGGGCGGCAGCGGCGCGTCGCAACCCAGCACGCCGGCGCGATGGCTCATGGCATGGAACTGGAAATCGGCGAAGGCGATGTGTTCCATTTCCTGGTAGGCCGGGTGGTACTCGATCCAGTCTTCGTCTTCGCCCCAGCGCGTGCGCGGATGCAGCACCGGCGGGAACTTGTCCGCCACGGTGGCCAGCGCATTCAGGCGCCCCCCAGCCAATTGCCCCATGCGCTGGAACTGCGGCAGCAACTGGGCATGCGCGGCCTCTGGCACGTAAAGCCTCAGCAGATCCTGCAAGCCCCGGTCCAGCGCGTAGAAATCCTGGCCCGCGCAATCGGGCGCAAGGAAATGCGAACTCTGCGAGGACCGCTCGGGACGCGGGCGGACGTATTCGTCGTATCTGGCGAGAAAAGGCATAAGCAGCTCCTGAAGGTCGTGGTTCGACACCGCGCCCCCAATCGGCGCGGACGCGTGATTCGAAAATGGAAAGTCAGATGACGCCGGCCGCGCGCAATTCGGTCAGGGTGGATTCCGACAGCCCGAGACGCTGCGCCAGCACCTCGCGGGTATGCTCGCCCAGCACCGGCGGACCCGCGCGATGGTCCAGCGGCGTCGCCGAAAAGCGCATGGGGCTGGCGATACTTGGGCAGGTCCCGCCCGTGGATAGCGGCAGATCGACCCGCAAGCCCCGATGCATGACCTGCGGATCGGTGAACGTTTCGGCAAAGGTGTTGATAGGTCCGCAAGGAACCCCCGCGCCTTCCAGCCGGCTCTGCCATGCCGCGCTGGTATCCGTCGCCATGATTTCAGCCAGCAAGGGCAGCAGCGTGTCGCGATGGGTCAGGCGTCCGCTGACCTTGGCGTAGCGCGGATCCTGCGCCAGGTCCGGCCGCTGGATCTCCTGGCAATAGGCCGCGAACTGGCTGTCATTGCCCACCGCCACGATCAGGCGCCCATCCTGCGTGTCGAAGACCTGATAAGGCACCGCGTTGGCATGCGCGTTGCCGTAGCGCCGGGGCGTCTTGCCGGACACCAGGTAGTTGACCGCGGGGTTGCTGCCGAACGCCAGCACGCAGTCCAGCAAGGCCATGTCGATGTGCTGCCCCTGCCCGCTGCGTTCGCGCCACGCCAACGCGGCCGCAATCGCCAGGCTGGCGTACATGCCGGTGGTGATGTCCGCCACCGCGACTCCCACCTTCTGGGGACCCGCGCCCGGCAAACCATCGGCCTCGCCGGTGATGCTCATCAGGCCGCCCATGCCCTGGAAAATGAAGTCGTAGCCCGGCCGGTGGCGATACGGCCCGGTCTGCCCGAAGCCGGTGATCGAGCAATAGACCAGGCCGGGGTTATCCGCGCGCAGGTCTTCGTAGCCCAAGCCATAGCGCGCCAGCGTGCCGACCTTGTAGTTCTCCACCAGCACGTCCGAATCGGCGGCCAGGCGGCGGATGATGTCCTGGCCTTCGGCGGTGGAGATATCCACGGTCACGGATTTCTTGCCGCGGTTGGTCGAAGCGTAGTAGCCGGAATCCTCGCGCGGCTGGCCGCCGGCATCCGGCATCCAGGGCGGCCCCCAGCCGCGGGTATCGTCGCCCGCGCCCGGGCGTTCGATCTTGGTCACGTCGGCGCCCAGGTCGGCAAGGTTCTGGGTGCACCAGGGGCCTGCCAACACGCGGGTCAGGTCCAGCACGCGGATATGGGATAGCGGTTTGATGGTCATGTATGTGTCTTGGGTCTCGATGCCGTTGCGGCGCAGTCAATCGATGCGGATGTTGGCGTCCTTGATGACCTGCCCGTAGCGCGCGCTTTCCTCGCGCATGTAGGCGCTGAAGGCCTCGCCGAAGTAGCCCACCGGCTCGCCCCCCGAACGCAGCAGGGCTTCGCGCACATCGGCCTGGGCCATGACCTGCTCGATCGTGCCGCTCAGCGACTTGACGATGGCGGGCGGCGTGCCCGCCGGCGCCAGGATGCCGACCCACGCGGACATCTTCATGTCGGGATAGCCCAGCTCCGCCGTGGTCGACAGTTGCGGCAGCACCGCGGAGCGCTTGTCGCTCATGACGGCCAAGGCGGTCAGCTTGCCGGCCAGGATCTGCGGCAAGCCGGTGAACGCGGGCTCGAACGTGACGGAGACTTCCCCGCCCATCACCGCCGCCTTGGCCGGCGCGCTGCCCTTGTACGGCACATGCAGCAGATTGATCTTGGCCCTGGACCGCAGCATTTCGCCCGCCAGGTGCGCGGTCGAACCGGCCCCGTAGGACGCGTAGCTGAATTCGCCCGGCTTGGCCTGGGCCAGGGTCACGAACTGTTCCAGCGTCTGCGCGGGAACCTTGGGGTTGACGACGATGACGCTGGGCGTGCTCGCGATCAAGGCGATCGGCGCAAAGCTCTTGACCGCGTCATAAGGCAGCTTCGGGTACAGCCAGGGATTGATGGTCAGCGTGGTGTTGGTCGCCGCCAGCAAGGTGTAGCCGTCCGGCTTGGCATTGGCGACCATTTCCGCGCCGATGATGGTGGCCGCGCCCGCGCGGTTTTCCACGATCACGGGCTGGCCCAGCCGTTCTCCCAATTTCTGGCCGATGACGCGGGCCACCACGTCGGTCATGCCGCCCGCCGAGTACGGCACGATCAGGCGGATCGGCATGCGGGGATAGTCCTGGGCTTTTGCGGCGCTGGCGGCTAGCAATGCGCTGGCGGCCAACGCGGTGAGGATGGAAATACGCACGAGAGTCTCCTTGGGGGATCGCGGGTCTGTGCCCGGATTCATTGCCGCATGTCTCTGCGGTGAAACCCATTATTGGCAGCGTGATTTTTCTCGTCCAATATATTTTTTTGTGCTATTCATACCGATATTGGATCAATCTTTTCCAAGCTGCCCGAGCGATCCGGCGTCCTTCCCATCCGCGAGCCTTCCCATGGATCTGCGCCAACTCCGCTACTTCGTGGCCGTCGCCGAGGAGCTGCATTTCGGCAGGGCCGCCAAGCGCCTGGCCATCAGCCAGCCTCCCCTCAGCTTCAACATCCGCCAGCTGGAAGCCTCGCTGGGCATGGAACTGCTACGCCGAACTACCCGCGAAGTGGCGTTGACCGAGGCGGGCAAGGTGATCTATCGGGAAGCGTTGAAGCTGCTGGCGCTGGCGCGCGATGCAGAGGAACAAGCGCGGCGCGCGGCCAATGGCGAAGCCGGCGCCGTGCATATCGGATTCGTGGGCTCGTCGTTCCTGACCCGGCTGGCCTCGGATGTGCGGGCCTACGCCGTGGCGCGTCCCGAGGTCGAGGTCGTCCTCTATGAACTCAGCAGCTACGAACAGATCGACGCGCTGCAACGCGGCCAGATCGATATCGGGATCGTGCATCCGCGGGTCATGCCATCCGGCGTCTCGTCGCGCGTGCTGCACCGCGAAGACTTCGTCTGCCTGCTCCCGGCCACGCATCCGCTGGCAGCGCTCGAAACGATAGACGCGCAGCAGTTGCAGCACGATGACTTCGTGCTGTTTCCGCGGGACTTTTCGCCGGGCTACTACGACAAGATATTGGCGCTATGCCTGCAGGCCGGTTTCACGCCGCATATCCGGCACAAGGTGCGCAACATGTTGACGATCGCGACCTTGGTCTCACATGAGTTCGGCGTGTCCCTGGTCCCGGCCTCGCTGGGCAAGGTGCAATTGCCGAACCTGGCCTGCCGTCCCCTGACGCATGCCTCGACCCCGTCGGACCTGCGCGGCATCTGGCGCCACGACGAAACGCAGCCTGCCGTGCTGGCGATGCTGGAGCAATTGGCGCAACCGCAACACCCATGAAGCCAGAGGCCCCGCCGACGTTCTGTGCTGGCGGGGCCTCCACAGGGCCAGGCTTGCGGCCCGGGCCAGAGAAAAACAGGAATCAGGCGCTCTTGCCGTCCAGCACCAGCGACTGGTTGGACGCCGCCTTGCGGTCGTAGCGCGACAGGTCCAGACCGTCCGTGCGGATGGCGGGACGCTGGCCCATGACCTGGTCGGCCACCAGCTTGCCGGAGCCGCAGGCCATGGTCCAGCCCAGCGTGCCGTGGCCCGTGTTCAGGTACAGATTGCCGTAGCGGGTCGCGCCGACCACCGGCGTGCCGTCCGGGGTCATCGGACGCAGGCCGGTCCAGAACTCCGCCTGCGCCACGTGGCCGCTGCCCGGGAACAGGTCGTTGACGACCAGTTCCAGCGTCTTGCGGCGGGCCTCCTTCAGACGCAGGTCGAAGCCCGTGATCTCGGCCATGCCGCCGACGCGGATGCGCTGGTCGAAGCGCGTGACGGCGATCTTGTAGGTTTCGTCCAGGATGGTCGACACCGGCGCGGCCGATTCGTCGGCCATGGGGATGGTGAGCGAATAGCCCTTGAGCGGATACACCGGCAGGTCCAGGCCCAGCGGCGCGAGGAAATCGCGCGTGTAGCTGCCGAAGGCGGCGACGTAGCGGTCGGCGGTCAGCACTTCGTTGCCCACGCGCACGCCGGTGATCTGGCCGCCAGCCGTGTTCAGGCCCGACACCGTCTGGCCGAAGCGGAACTCCACGCCCAGGCCCTTGGCCAGTTCGGCCAGGCGCGTGGTGAACAGCTGGCAGTCGCCGGTTTCGTCATTGGGCAGGCGCAGGCCGCCCGACAGCTTGTGCAGCGAACGCGCCAGGGCCGGCTCGGCCGTCACCAGGCGGTTGCGGTCCAGCAGTTCGTAGGGCACGCCCACTTCTTCCAGCACGGCGATGTCGCGGCGGGCGGCTTCCAGCTGGGCCTCGGTGCGGAACAGCTGCAGGGTGCCGCGGGTGCGCTCTTCGTAGTGGATGCCAGTGGATGTACGCAATTCGCGCAGGCAATCGCGGCTGTATTCCGACAGACGCAGCATGCGTTCCTTGTTGACCGAGTAGCGTTCGGCGGAACAGTTGGCCAGCATGGCCGCCATCCACTTGAGCTGGAACAGGCTGCCGTCCAGGCGGATGGCCAGCGGGGCGTGCTTCTGGAACAGCCACTTGATGGCCTTCAGCGGAATGCCGGGCGCCGCCCAAGGCGTGGAATAGCCCGGCGACACCTGTCCGGCGTTGGCGTAGCTGGTCTCCTGCGCCGCCGCGGGCTGGCGGTCCAGCACCGTGACTTTGGCTCCCTGACGGGCCAGGTAATAGGCGGTGGTGGTGCCGATGACGCCGCTGCCGAGGACGATGACGTGCATGATTCTTTCCGATGATTGGTTTTGTTCAGGAATTTCGGTAGTCTATGGGCCTCTCAGTAGTGAAAAGCACTGAAGATTTTTCTTTGGCAGTGCTTTTTCCCGGCCCCCTTCTGTTTTTCGATCGCCAAAAGTGAAATGCGCGAGCTAGACCGTATCGACCTGAAAATCCTGGATATCCTGCAGCGGGAAGGCCGGATTTCCGTGACCGAACTGGCCGACCGGATCAGCCTGTCGGCCACCCCGTGCTCCGACCGCGTCAAGCGCATGGAGCGCGAAGGCGTGATCACGGGTTACCATGCGCGCGTCAATCCGGCGGCGCTGGGCAAGAACCTGCTCGTATTCCTGGAGATCAAGTTGTCGGCCAAGTCCGGCGACGTGTTCGACAAGGTCAAGAAAGAGCTGCTATATGTGCCCGAAGTCATGGAATGCCACCTGGTATCCGGCGACTTCGACTACCTGGTCAAGGCCCGCCTGACTGAAATGAACGAATACCGCCGTCTCCTCGGCGAAATCCTCAAACGCCTGCCCGCGTCCGCCGAATCGCGCAGCTACGTGGTCATGGAGGAGATCAAGGAGACCCTGTACCTGCCTGTGGACCGCTAGGCGCGCGCCGCCTGCGCGGATTGCACGCCGATTGTTACCGGTCGGGTCCGCGCTGGCTGCTATGCTGGCGGCCCTTCGGCGCGTGCCTATGCCGCGTAATCCGACCCTAATTTATTTGCCTATGTCTATGACCCGTCTCTACAAGTATTTCTTCCGCGGCCTGATCACGGTCCTGCCGCTGGCCCTGACGATCTACCTGCTCTATATCTTCCTGGCCTGGACCGAAGCCGTGGCGCTGACCTTCCTGCGCCCCTTCATCGGCGGGTTCTACGTGCCGGGCATGGGCCTGGCGCTGGGCATCCTGGGCATCCTGGCCATCGGCTACCTGGTGTCCAAGGAGCGCGTGCAGCGGGTGCTGGTGTTGCTGGAAATGCCCTTCACCAACCTGCCGGTGGTCAAGAGCATCTACTCGTCCCTGAAGAGCTTCGCGGATTATTTTTCGCCCAGCTCCAAGAACACCGCCCAGCAGGTCGTGATCCTGCGCGTGCCGGGCCAGCAGCTGGAACTGGTGGGCCTGGTCACCCGCCGCAACATGGAAGGCCTGCCTGAAGGCTTCACCCAGGGTGAGCGCGTGGCCGTGTACCTGCCGATGGGCTACATGATCGGCGGCTATACCGTGTTCGTGCCGCAGGAATGGGTCCAGCCCATCCAGATGTCGGTCGAGGAAGCCATGCGTTCGTCCCTGATCGCCTGGATGGCGCGCGCCGAGAACAACAACAGCCGCCCCACCGCGCAGGAGCCTCCCGCCGAAGCCCCGGGCGGCGCCAACGGCAGCGGCCAGGCCTGAGCGCCCCACCCTTACCTCCACGACAGACCAGACATGCCCATCATCGAATTCACGCTGGCCGAAGGCAGCCCCTATATTGAAGTGAACCAGCTGCTCAAGGCCACCGGCGTGTGCGACAGCGGCGGCGCGGGCAAGATGCTGGTGGCCGAAGGCCACGTCAGCGTGGGCGGCGCGGTGGAAAGCCGCAAGACGGCGAAGATCCGCGCCGGCCAGATCGTCACCTGCGGCGACGTGCGCATCGTCGTGCGCGCCGCCGACGCCGGTGGCCAGGACGCCTGAAGCCCACCCTCCCCAAGCATCACCGCGAGCCGCCATGAAATTCAAGATGTCCCAGAACTCCATCTTTGCCGTGCTGCTGCGCTCGCCCTGGTGGATGAGCGCCGGCGTGGCCGTGCTGCTGTCGGCCGCCGGCTTTGCCGCGCTGCCGCTGGAGTACGCCGCGATGGGCGTGTTCGCGGCGGTGCCGTTCGCGGTCATCGCCATCATGGCGGCCTACAAGCAGCTGCGCTCGCCCTCGGGCGCGCGGGTGCAGGCCGTGGCCGAGGCCGCCGCCGGCATGTCCTGGGCCGACTTCTCCAAGACCGTCGAAGCAGGCTTTCGCCGCGACGGCTGTGAAGTGCAGCGCCTGCAATTGCCCGGCGCCGATTTCGCGCTCACCAAGGACGGCCACGTCGCCCTGGTCAGCGCCAAACGCTGGAAAGCCGCCCGCGTCGGCGTCGAGCCCTTGCGCGAGCTGCAGGCGGCGCGCGAGAAACGCGGCGCGCGCGAAGCCATCTACATCGCGCTGGGCGAGGTTTCGGACAATGCGCTGCAATACGCCAAGTCGCAGGGGGTGTCGCTGATGATGGCGCCCGAGCTGGCCAAGCTGCTGCGAGACCTCAAGCCCTGACCTCGATGCGGCAATGAGCTACCGCCTGCTTGCCGACCTCGTGCTCATCGTGCACGGCCTCTTCGTCGCCTTCGTGGTGTTCGGCGGACTGCTGGCGTTGTGGAAACGCTGGATCGCCTACCTGCACCTGCCGGCGCTGGCCTGGGGCGCGCTGGTAATAGGCATGGGCTGGATCTGCCCGCTGACGCCGCTGGAGATTTCGCTGCGGCAGCAGGCCGGCCAGCAAGGCTATGGCGGCGGCTTCATCGAACACTACGTACTGGCACTGATCTACCCCGAGGGCATCACCCGCGCGACGCAGATCGTGCTGGCGACCTTGCTGATCGTGGGCAATATCATCGTCTACACGATGTGGGCACGGCGCGGCCGGCGCCAGCCGGCCGCCTAGGCCGCACCGTTTACAAGCCTCGGGCGATCACCAGGCGCTGGATATCGCTGGTGCCCTCGTAGATCTGGCAGACGCGCACGTCGCGATAGATCCGTTCAACCGGGAAATCCTTCAGATAGCCGTAGCCGCCCAGGGTCTGGATGGCGGCGGAGCATACTTTCTCGGCCATTTCAGAGGCGAACAGCTTGGCCATGGAGGCTTCCATCAGCGCGGGCCTGCCGGCTTCGCGCAGCGCCGCAGCGTGCAGCACCATTTGCCGCGCCGCGTGGATCTGGGTGGCCATGTCTGCCAGGCGGAACGCGACGGCCTGATGCTCCATGATCGGCTTGCCGAAGGCCTGCCGATCGCGCGCGTAGTCGCGCGCGCACTCGAATGCCGCCCGCGCCATGCCCACGGATTGGGATGCGATGCCGATACGCCCGCCTTCCAGGTTGGACAGCGCAATCTTGTAGCCCTCGCCTTCCGCGCCAAGGCGGTAGGCGGCCGGGATACGCATATCCTCGAACGCGATCTGGCAGGTGTCCGAAGCATGCTGGCCCAGCTTGTCCTCCACCCGCAGCACCTTGTAGCCCGGAGTGTCGGTGGGCACGATGAAGGCGGAGATGCCGCGCTTGCCGGCCTCGGGGTCGGTCACCGCGAACACGATCACGACCTGGCCGCTGCGCCCCGACGTGATGAACTGCTTGGCGCCGTTCAGGATGTAGTCCTCGCCGTCGCGGCGCGCCCGGGTGTGCAGGCTGCTGGCGTCCGACCCGGCCTGCGGCTCGGTCAGCGCGAATCCGCCGATATGCTCGCCGGTTGCCAATGGCCGCAGGAACTGCTCTTTCTGCGCGTCGGTGCCGAATTTCAGGATGGGCATGCAGGCGACCGAATTGTGCACGCTCATGATGGTGGAGCAAGCGCCGTTGCCGGCCGCGATTTCCTCCAGCGCAACCGCATACGAGATATAGCCGCTGTCATTGCCGTCCCAGGCTTCGGGCACCAGCATGCCGAAAAAGCCCAGCTGCGCCATTTCGGCGATGGCGTCGGCGGGATAGCCGTGGTCGCGGTCCCAGTGCTCCGAGTTGGGCGCCAGG
This sequence comes from Achromobacter sp. SD115, assembly GCF_017355315.1. Lineage (NCBI taxonomy): Bacteria > Pseudomonadati > Pseudomonadota > Betaproteobacteria > Burkholderiales > Alcaligenaceae > Achromobacter > Achromobacter sp. SD115. The sequence goes on from NZ_JADIJM010000002.1 coordinate 483,060, forward strand.
CGCTCCTGCGCGAAGCGGCGCGCCATTTCCTGGACGCTGAGCTGTTCTTCCGTCAAAAGCATGTTTGTCTCTCCTGGGTGCGGTGGCGGCCGATACACGGCCTGCTCTGTTCTGCAAGGTCGGGCCCGCCAGGCGGGCGCCGCATGACCGCCAGAATACACTGCGGCGGGCACGCCTCCGGCCACGCTGCGCGCCGGCCTATTCGCGCGGCGCATCCTGCTCGGCGCGCTGACGCGCCGGGCCGCTCGCGCGGCTCAGGTTGTACGCGGTATTCACCAGTCCGATGTGCGAGAACCCTTGCGGAAAATTGCCGACCAGGCGGCGCCGGCCGACGTCGTACTCCTCCGCCAGCAGGCCCAGGTCATTGCGCAGCGCCAGCAGATGCTCGAACAGACGTTCGGCATCGTCGATACGCCCCTGCATGACATAGGCGTCGGCCAGCCAGAAGCTGCAGGCCAGGAACACGCCCTCCTCGCCCGGCAGGCCGTCGCTGGCGTGCTGGGTGGAATAACGCAACAGCAGGCCGTCGCGCAGCAGTTCGCGTTCGATGGCGCGCACCGTTCCCGTCACCCGCGGATCGTCCGCGGGCAGGAAGCCCACTTGGGGAATGAGCAGCAGGCTGGCATCCAGTTCGTCCGATCCGTAGCTCTGCACGAAGCTGCCGCGCGCCGGGTTGTAGCCATGCTTGCAGATGTCCGCGCGGATGCGGTCGGCGAGGCGCTGCCATTCGTCCTTCGGTCCGCGCAGGCCGAAGCGCTCGCAGGACTGCACCGCGCGGTCGAAGGCGACCCAGCACATCAGCCGTGAATGCGTGAAGGCGCGGCGCTCGCCCCGCACTTCCCAGATGCCATGGTCCAGGTCCTGCCAACGGTCCTTCAGCGGCTCCAGCAGCACCTTCTGCAGGCGCCAGGCCTCGGCCAGCGGCGCCAGGTCGGCCGCGCGTGCGGCGTACAGGGTTTCGATGAGCTCGCCATAGATGTCCAGCTGGCTCTGGCCAGCGGCGCCGTTGCCGCGCCGCACCGGCAGGCTGGCCTCATAGCCCGGTAGCCAGGGGATTTCCAGTTCAGGCAGCCAGCGTTCGCCGGCGATGCCGTACATGATCTGCAATTGGTCCGGATGCCCGGCCACGGCGCGCAGCAGCCATTGGCGCCAGGCCTCGGCCTCTTCGCGGTAGCCGGCATTGAGCAAGGCGTATAAGGTCAGCGCCGAATCGCGCAGCCAGCAATGCCGGTAGTCCCAGTTGCGGCTGCCGCCCAAGGCTTCCGGCAACGAGGTGGTGGGCGCGGCGATGATGCCGCCGGTGGGCTGGAAGGTCAGCAGCTTGAGCGTGATCAGCGAGCGCACCACGGCATCGCGCCCTTCATCGCTGCCCTCCCAGCGGCAGCGCTTGGCCCACTCCTGCCACCAGGAGATGGTGCGATCCATGCTTTCCACGCGGTCCGGCACGAAGTGCGGCGTGCGGTGCGAACGGTGATAGGACAGCGTGAACGGCACCACCCGCCCCGGGTGCACGGTGAAACGCGCCGTGGTCGTGAGTTCATGCCCCGCCAGGTCCACCGGCGTATGCAGCTCCACCGCGTCCGGGCCGGCAATGGCGCTCAGGCCATAGTCGCGCCGGCGCACCCAGGGAACGGCCTGCCCATAGTTGAAGCGCAGCGCCATCTCCATGTCCATCTGCACGTGCCCGGATTCGCCGCGCACGATGCGCACCACATCGGCGCGCTCATCGTCGTCGCTCAGGGGCATGAAGTCGTATAGCAGCGCCGCGCCCGAGCTGGTCTCGTAGCGCGTTTCCAGCACCGCGGTATCGGGCACGTAGCGGCGCGATACCGTGTATTTCCGCGCATGCGGGGCGATGCGCCAATGACCGTGCCGTTCATCCCCCAGCAACGCCGCGAAGCACGCCGGCGAATCGAAGTGCGGCAGGCACAGCCAGTCGATGGAGCCATCGCGTGCCACCAGGGCGGCCGACAACATGTTGCCGATCAACCCGTAGTCTTCCAGGGGCTTGGACATGGTCTAGCCCGCGCCCCGGAACTCGGGATACAGCGTCATGCCGCCGTCGACGAACAAGGTCGTGCCGGTGACGTAGTCCGACGCGTCGCTGGCCAGCCATACCGCCGCGCGCGCCACGTCTTCGGGTTCGCCGATGCGGCCGTAGGGAATCAGCTTCAGCAGCCTGGCCAGGCTTTCCGGCGTATCCCAGGCCGGCTGGTTGATGGCGGTGCGTATGGCCCCCGGCGCGATGGAATTGACCCGTATCCGGGCCGGTGCCAGTTCCTGCGCCAGCGATTTCATCAGCATGGACACGCCGCCCTTGGAGGCTGCGTAATTCACCTGGAAGGCCCAGGGGATGACCTCGTGCACGGAACTGATGAAGAGGATGTTGCCCGTCGCCAGCCCCTGCCGCGCCGGGTCGGCCGGCTGCGACTGGAACAGCCGGGCCGCGGCGCGCGCGCACAGGAACTGCCCCGTCAGGTTCACGTCGATGACGCGTTGCCAATCGGCCAGCGTCATGTCGGCGACCGGCGCTGGATGCTCTATGCCCGCATTGTTGACCAGGATGTCCAGCCGTCCGTAGTGCTGCAGCGCCTGCGCGAACAGGTGCTCCACCTCGGTCTCTTTGCTGACATCGCCGGCCGCCGTGACGGCCGAACCTCCCTGGCGCTGTATCGCTTCGGCGACTGCCGCCGCGCGCCCCTGGGAATCGCCGCCCGCGCGATGATTCACCACCACCCGCGCGCCAGCCGCGGCCAGCCCGATCGCGGTGGCGCGGCCTATGCCGGAGGACGCCCCTGTCACCACGGCCACCCGGCCGCGCAGTTCACTCGGGTGATGCATGCCTGCCTCCCTGGCGGCCGCTACCCATCGTGGCCGGCCGCCGCGTGTAGAAAGTCCAGGGTAGTCCCGCGCACAGGTTCCATGCAACCCACTGCGCAGCGTGCATAATGACGGCTATGCCGGCCCGCGCTTCTCCTGGAGCGACGGGCCGCAGGTCCATATGCCCACCCGTATGCCCTCGCTTCCTGGAGACGCCGTGCTGGATCCGATACTTGCAGAACTGTCGACCACCCTGCCCGAGGCCAAGTCAGTCGAACAGCTGACGCGCCCGCTGCTGGACATGCTGGGCGCGGTGACCGGGCTGGAGTCCACCTATCTCACCTCCATCGACCTGAAGGCGGATCTCCAGCACATCCGCTACGCGCGCAACGCCGGAGCACTGCAGATCCCCGAGGGCCTGTCCGTGCCCTGGGACGACACGCTGTGCAAGCGCGCGCTGGACGAAGGACGCCTGTGCACCAGCGATGTCTCCAGCTGCTGGCCGGATTCCGACGCGGCCCGCCAACTGGGCATACAAACCTATCTGAGCGCACCGGTGCGCACGGATGACGGCGTCCTGTTCGGCACCCTGTGCGCCGCCAGCGCCACGCAACGCCAGATCGAGCCGCAGGCGGAATCGGTGCTGAAGCTCTTCTCCAGCGTGATCGCCCGCTTCCTGGAACGCGAAATGCTGATGGAGCAGCTGCACGCCGCCAACGTCCAGCTCATGTCCTATGCGCTGACCGACACGCTGACCGGCCTGCCCAACCGCCGCGCCCTCTACGAGGCACTGGACCGGCTGCAGGCGCGCGCCATCCGCGAAGGCGGCAGCGTGCTGGTCGGCGTCGTCGACCTGGACGGGTTCAAGGGCATCAACGACGTCTACGGCCACCAGCAAGGCGACGTGTTCCTGCAGGAGGTGTCGCGTCGCATCGCCGCGGCCCTGCGCGGCTCGGACATGCTGGGCCGGCTGGGCGGCGATGAATTCGTGCTGATCGGCCCGGGCCCGGCCCTGGCGGCGGGCGACGGGCCGCATGGCGTGCACGCGCCGCGCGGCGAGGCCGAAGAAGCCGCCCGGTCGCTGGAAGAGCGCGCCACCGCCGCCACCGTGGGACGCTACCAGCTCGGCGCAGATGTCGTGCCGTACGAGGGCGCGAGCGTAGGCGTGGTAGCGCTGGACCCGCGCGGCCTGGACGCGGAAGCCGCCGTGCGTTTGGCCGACGCCCGCATGTATGAGGTCAAGCGGGCGCGCAAGACGGCGCGCGTCATTCACTAGCGCGAGAAAGGCGCCTTGTTCAGGCTGCCGCGGGCGCTACCGCGGCGCCTTCTATGCCGTGGCGGCGCAGCGCGTTTGCGACGAAGCCGTTGGCCTTCATCTCTTCGACAAACCCCGACAGGACTTCCATGGCTTCGGCGCCACGGCTCTTGGGCGCGCCCATGGCCTGGCGTATGGTCATGAAGCTGCCGGGCAGCAAGCGCAAGCCCTGCAACCGCCTGGCGTCCACCTCCAGCTGCTGCAGCACACCCGCCGCCACGTCCGTGCCCTCTGCCAAAAAAGTGTCGACCACGGCCGGCGAGGTAGGCGCACGCGTAATGGTCGCCCGCTTCAGTTCGCGGCTCAGGTACAGGTCGTACGCGCTGCCTTGTCCGACGGTGACGCGATGTCCCTCGCGGTCGACCTCGTCCAATGCGCGTAGCGCAGAATCTTCGCGCACGAGGTAGGCGCCCTGGATCAGGACATAGGCGTCGGTAAAGGCAATGCCGGCCGCGCGCAGCGGATCGATGGCGAAGAAGCCGATGTCCGCGTCCTCCCGCGTGACGGTCTCCACGGAAGCGCCCGCGCTATCCAGCACGACCAGGTCCAGCGGCACGCCCAGCCTTTCGGCGAAAGCCCGCGCCAGGTCCACGGACACGCCGGCCGGCCCGCCGGCGGCATCGCGCCCCGCCAGGATGGGATTGCCCAGGTTGATGGATGCCCGCAGCCGGCCGGTGGGCGCGAAGGCGGAAATGATGTTCGTTTTCAGCTTCATAGGTTTGTGCAGGGTGGGAAGATCATGAACCATGGCGGCTGAAGACGCCGCCGCAGCAGAGGTCGATGCGCGTCGGCTCCAGCGTGTCGCCGAACCAGGCGTTCAACGCCGCGCGCCGTTCGCCGACATACACCGGCTGCCCGTCCGTGCCGAGCTTCATGCCCAGGTCATGGCCCGGCACCAGCAGCGTTCCGGGCGTCTTGCGCCACAGCTCCCAGATGCGGGCCAGCGTAGCGCGGCTGGCGTCCATATCGGCGGTGTCATTGACCGTGCCCGACAGCAGTTCGGCCCGGTTCTTCGCGGCATCGCCGGTGAACAGAACCGTTTGCCGGCCATCGTCGACGTAGAACAGCAAGTGGCCCGGCGTGTGCCCCGGCGACGCAATCGCGCGCAGGTACGGCAGGAATTCGTCGCCATCGCGTATGCGCCGGACACGCTCCGACGACGCCAGTTCGCGCACGTAGAGCTCCGGCAGCGGATTGAACCCGGGCGGCTGGGCGGCCGCCCAGGCCAACTCCAGTTCGCCGATCCAGACGGTGGCGTTGGGAAACAGCGTGAAATTGACGGCGTGATCATAGTGGGCGTGCGTCAGCACCACGTCGGTGATGTCGGCCGCAGCCACGCCGCAACGCCTCAGGTGCTGGCCCAGCAGATGGCGCACACCGAACGCGCCCACGTCCACCAGTATGTTGCGCCCGCCGCCCCGCAAAAGCGTGGTGGTGCTCCAGCCCAGTCCGCCATGGCACAGCGAACGCCCTGGATAGCCTTGTATCAATACCTCGATGTCATACATGGCCTACTCCGCTTGCACATGAGCATCCGCGATCAGCTTGCGGTAGCGTTGCAGGTCTTCCTGGATCAGGCGCGCGAACTCCTGCGGCGTGCCCGCAACGATCTCGTTGCCGCCTTCGGTCTGGAGCTTCTGGATCACGTCGGGTTCGCGTGCGGCCTTGACCACCTCTTCATGCAGGCGCGACAGGATCTTGGGATCGGTGCCAGCCGGCGCCAGCAAACCCTGGAATTGCGTGACCACGAAATCCTTGAAGCCCAGTTCCTCCATCGTCGGGATATCGGGCAGGCCTTGCGCGCGGTTCGGCCCCGACACCGCATACCCGCGCAGCTTGCCGGAACGCAGATGTGGCGTGGCCGTCACCACCGTGTCGAACGTGAAGCTGAGCTGCCCGCCCAGCACGTCGGTCAGGGCCTGGGCATTGCCCTTGTAGGGAATATGCGTGAGCTGCGTCTGCGTCATGACCGCCAACAGTTCGCCCGCCAGATGCCCGCCCGCCCCCACGCCCGCGGAGCCGTAGCTTATCTGGCCCGGCTTGGCCCGCGCCGCCGCGATCAGGTCATCCACGCTGCGTATCGGCGATTGCTGCGGCACGACCAGCACGTACTGATAGCTGGTGATCTGGCTGATCGGCGCCAAGTCGGCCACCGGATCATATGGCGTCTTCTTGTACAGCGAGGGATTCACCACCAGCGGCCCGCTCGCATCCAGCAGCAGCGTGTAGCCGTCAGGCGCGGCCTTGGCGACAAAATCAGTGCCTATCATGCCGTTGGCGCCCGGCTTGTTCTCGACGACGAAGGTTGCGCCCATGCTGACCGACAGCTTTTGCGCGATCACACGGGCGGTGATGTCCGCTGCGCCGCCCGCGACATAGGGCACGATCAGGCGCACCGGTTTGCTGGGATAGCCCGACGCCAGCGCCGCGCCGGCCGCCATTATGCCCAACGCGCCCGCCATCATTGCCGTAGCCATGGCTGTGTATTTCATGTCTGTCTCCGAAATGCTGCCGCCAGTGCAGGTCAGGCCGGTAGGGAATCCGCATGGCGGCGCAACAACGCCAGGACATCCGCGTCCAGTGCAATCCCCTGCTCCTTCTGGCGCGCCATCTTGGCCAGTTCGATCTCGCCGGGCTGAATCACCGGCCGCGCGGGATCGGCCGGCGCGCTGCCGTGCAGGATCTGCGCGAAGTCGGCCATGCGTTGGGCGAGCCATTGCGTCGAACCCAGCCTGCGGGTGTCTATCAGCAGGAAAAAGTGGCCAAGGTTCTGCGGCTGATCGGGCGCATCCACCCATGACTTCACATGCGTCAGATAAGCCGCGTTCGACAGCAGCCCGGCGAACAGGTCGACCATCAGCGCCAGGCCGTAGCCCTTGTGCCCGCCGATCGGAAGCAGAAAGCCGTCAAGCGCATCCTTGGGACTGGTCGTCGGCTGTCCGGCCGCGTCGGTGGCCCAGCTGTCGGGAATCTCCTGCCCGGCTTTCAGGGCGTTGCGGATCTTGGCGCGCGCGACCACGCTCATCGCCATGTCCAGCAGAAAGTGCGCGCCCTCCGGATTGGGCACGGCGAAGCCGATCGGACTGTTGCCGACCCGGGCGTCGGTGCCGCCCCAGGGCGCGATGGTAGTGGTGGCGTTGCTGCCGATGATGCTGGCATAACCCGCTTGCGCCGCGATCAGGCCATAGGGAGAAATGGGACCGAAATGATTGCTCTGGCGAGCGAACGCCATGCCTACCCCGCACTCGCTGGCGGCCTGCATGGCGGCGCGCAGCGCGTGCATGCCGACCAGCGGCCCGACGCCGTTGTCGCCATCGACCAGGCACAGGCCGGGCGCGGGGCGCTCGACTTGAATCCGGGCGCGGGGATTGATGCCGCCCACCTGCAGGCGCTCGCCGTACGATTCAATGCGGCTCAGGCCATGGGTGGACAAGCCGAACAGGTCCGCCAACACCAACACCTGGACAACATCGGCGGCATCCTGGGCAGGCAGCCCCAGGCTTTCGAACGCGCGTACGCCGAGCTGGGTCAGCTCCTCTTCGGCGATAAGAATCGGGTCTTGCTTTTGGCTACTCATGGCAATGCTTCTCGAAAAAGAATGGGGATTCGTGAAAGATGGATCATTCGGCGGACAGGCGGGCGCTGCGCACCACCTGCCCCCAGCGCTTCTCTTCGGCGTCGATGAAGGCGGCAAATTCGGCCGGTCCCGCGCCGGACGCCTCGCTGGCGTCGTGCGCCAGGCGTTCGCGCACGGAATCGGTCTGCAGCGCCTTGAGCGCGGCCTGGTGCAGGCGCTCGATGACGGGGGCCGGCGTGCCCGCAGGCGCCAACAGGCCGAACCACTGCGAACTTTCAAAGCCCGGATAGCCCTGCTCTGCCACGGTGGGCACATCAGGGAGCACGGGCAGGCGCCGTTCCGATCCCACCGCCACGATGCGGATCTTGCCCGCCTGGGCATGCGGCAGCAGTCCGGGCGTGCCGGCCGCCGCAGCGTCGATGTTGCCCGCCAGCAGATCGGTCACCTGCGCGCCGGTCCCCTTGTAAGGCACATGCACCACGTCGATGCCAGTCGCCGTCTTGAGCATTTCGAACGCCAGATGGCCCGCGCTGCCGTTGCCGGCGGACCCGTAGTTCAAGGCTCCCGGCCGGGCGCGCGCCAATGCCACGAACTCCGGCAGCGTCGACGCCTGGACTTTGCCGCCCACCGCGAACACCATGGGCAGCTTCGCCAGCAGCACGATGGGCGCGAAGTCGCGGCGCGGGTCATACGGCAGCTTGGCCACCATGGACGGGTTCACGGCCAGCGTGCCCACATGGCCCAGGATGAGGGTGTAGCCATCGGGAGCGGCGCGCGCCGCTTCCACGGTGGCGATCATCCCCTGCCCGCCGCCCTTGTTTTCCACGATGACCTGCTTGCCCAGATTGCGCGACATCTCTACCGCCACCGCGCGTGCCACCACATCCGAACTGCCGCCGGGACCGTAGGGCACCAGCAGGCGGATCGGACGTTGCGGCCAGTCCCCGCTCTCGGCGCGCGAGGCCGGCGCCAAAAGCGCCATCAATGGCACGCAGGCCAGTGCAAGGGCGAATTGCCGGCGTAGGCGGCGGACGCGAATCATGAGCTTGTCTCCTGGTATGTGCCGCGCTCGGGGCGGCTTGGAAGACATGATGCGCAGCACGCACAATAGAGTAAAGTGCAAAAATTAGATCAATTCTTGACGAAAACGCATGAAATTCGATTTGGCCGATTTGCGCGCCTTCCTGGCGGTCGCCGACCTGGGCAGCTTCCGCGCCGCCTCCGAAGCCCTGCATCTTTCTCAATCCGCCCTGTCGCGACGCGCCGACAAGCTGGAGGCCGCGCTAGGCGTGCAGTTGCTGACGCGCACCACCCGCAAGGTCGAACTGACGACCATAGGCCGCGGCTTCGTGCCGCGCGCGCGCAACGTGCTCAACGAGCTTGAAAGCGCCCTGGTCGGCATACAGGACGTGGCCGAACGCCTGTCGGGCCTGGTCACCATCGCTTGCGTGCCGTCCGCGGTCGCCTACTTCCTGCCCGGCGTGATCCGCAGCTACCACGAGCAATACCCGCGCATACGCATCCGGATCATCGATGAGTCCTCGTCGCAGATCCTGACCGCCGTCGCGCGCGGCGATGCCGATTTCGGCCTGACCTACATAGGCGCGAACGACGCCGACATCGAATTCAAACCCTTGCTGGAAGAGCCCTTCGTGGCCGCGGTCAGCCGCCAGCACCCTTTCGCGCAAAGAGAATCGGTCACCTGGGCCGAACTGGACACCCATCCCTACATCAGCCTGGCCCAGGGTAGCGGCAACCGCTTCCTGATAGATCAGGCGCTGGCGCACAGCGGCGTGCGGCCTCGCCATTTCTGCGAGGTCCAGCATGTGCCGGCGCTGGTGAGCATGGTCGAGGCGGGGCTGGGCGTAGGCGTCGTGCCACGGCTGGCCATGCCGGCCGGCGAACACGCCGACTTGGTGAGCGTGCCGCTGCGCGAGCCGGCCATCACGCGGACCATAGGATTGATCCATAGCCGGGGCAAGGCGATCAACCCGGTTGCCAAGCTGTTCTATGACCTGCTGGCGGCCAGGGTCGGCGAGCGGCAGGATGTTTGAGCGGCGGCCCCCAGATCAGGACTCGCCTGATCCGGCCGTCGATGCCAGACCGAGCGCGTCCACTACCGCCTTTGCCATCGTGGCATCTTCAATCGCTTTCGAATGCCGACCGTTCATCAAGGATCGCCTGCCATCTCGCAGGGTCCAACGCCCATTGGGCATGTGGACTCTGCGCTGTTCGCAACCGGGCCCGTGGCTAGCTTCGATGCTCGCGCCGTGAACCAGCAGTTCTTGGCTGGTGAGGCCTGCGATCCGCGCCACCACTTTTCGGCGATTGAATCGGAGCAGCGCAGCGTAATCCACCAAACCGAGCAGATCGCGCATCAAGGCATGAATATCCCGAGCCATCTTGCTGATGCTCTTTGCGCATGCGAGCAGGATGATGAAAGCGATGACGTAGAAAAACCCGCGCAAAAACGCGGTCAGTCCATAGAGCAAGACCGATTCCATCCAAAGGGCCTTTCCTTTGGTTGTGGCGGCTAGCCAAATTAGTTCCAAAACAACACACCAAACATACAGGGGCAGAGACCACTTCCTGAACTGCTCCCTGCGCAGCGACTTTTGCTCCACAAAAGCCGGGCTGCTTCCAGGTTCGACACCTGCGTTAACGGATGCGTCCAGCATTTCGTCCAGGATTTCATCTTCGTCCACCCTCAAAGCTATCACCCTGCGCGCCCCAGGCAGCTCGTCCGCTATGGGCCGCCACCGTGACCAAGCCCCCACAATGCCGACAACCGTGCGGACGAAATCAAGAACCGCCACACCGACAGCGATCGTCACTGATTCCCATGTACTCCAGGAAATGGTTGGCCACAGCGCGTCCAAACCCGTATACGGCGCGCTGACCAACAAGCCAAAGAACACAATTATCAACAGGACGAAGCGACTGAATACCGCCATCCCTCCAGAGGCGATTTCTTCAATCGTCAACTTCCTCAACGAGACAAATGGCGCAGCAATCGTGACCGCCCTTTCAACCGCGGGATGGTCGGCCGCCATTGCCGCCACTTGGCCGCCATACGAATGGCCGATCAGCACCACCGTATTCAGTGGAAACTTGGCCTCATCAAGCCACTTTCTGACGTTCTCCGCAGCGACGCTTCGCGATAGCTGCTTGTTTCCAGACTCCCAGCACAGGCCGTACACCGTCAAGCCAGCGGACTCAAGGCCCTTTCGGCATTGATCCCACCGCGCCCAGTCGTACCTGGGCCCGCTCCAAGTGCCGGGAATAATGAGGGCTGTCCGAAGTCGCTCATGACTTTGGAAAGATTGGCCGCAGGACATCTCACTCAATAGGCGGATACTTGCGGCCTCCATTTCCTGCCCCGTGCGCCGATACGCAAAATTGCGGAATCGGCTACCGACGGAAAACAGGATGGCGCGGCGATGCTTGAACACGTACATGCACTGATCCGGGATCGAAAAAAGCGCACTTAGCAAGAGCTTCACGCTCCAGATCAAGAAAACGCCGCCACCTGTCGCCAGGAATCCACCCATCAAGGCCAATAGAGTGGCAAGGACAGCAGCTAGCGCCGGAAAACTGTGCAAAGGTACGGCCGGGTCCATCTATGCCTGAAGGTTGAAGTAACTAATAGTAAATAAATCTATCAAATTAGATCCTTCGCCACAAGCCGCCTCGAGAGTCTGCTGTGCGCACGATGGCCGCAACATTCCAAGCCAAAAAAAAAGCGCCGCCTTCCAGCGACGCTTTATTCCGGGACTGGCAGCGTCTTACCTCACCTTGCCCTGCTTCCAAGCATCCAGCAGCTTCTCATAAGCGATCGTCTCGCCCTTGGGCTTTTCGTTGGCCAGCTTCTTCCACGGCGCGTGCTGGTCCGACAGCCACTTGCTGGGATCGCTCTTGGCGTTGAGCTTGGGCGCGCACTGCGCCATGCCAGCCCGTTCCAAACGCGCCATGACCTGGTCCATCTCATTGGCCAGGTTGTCCATGGCGGCCTGCGGGGTCTTTTCGCCGGTGACCGCGGTGGCGACGTTCTTCCACCACAGCTGCGCCAGCTTGGGATAGTCAGGCACGTTGTTGCCGGTAGGCGTCCACGCCACGCGCGCCGGGCTGCGGTAGAACTCGATCAGGCCGCCGTAGTTCGCCGCGTTCTTGGTGAAGAACTCGCTGTTGATGTCGCTGTCGCGGATGAAAGTCAGGCCGGTGATGGACTTCTTCAGCGACACCGACTTGGACGTGACGAACTGCGCGTACAGCCAGGCCGCGGCCATCTTGTCCGGGTTGGTGGACTTGAAGAAGGTCCAGGAGCCCACGTCCTGGTAGCCGTTCTGCATGCCGTCCTTCCAGTACGGTCCATACGGCGACGGCGCCATGCGCCACTTCGGCGTGCCGTCGTCGTTCACCACCGGCAGGCCCTTCTTGGTCATGTCGGCCGTAAACGCGGTGTACCAGAAGATCTGCTGGGCGATCTGGCCCTGGGCGGGTACGGGGCCGGATTCCGAGAAGGTCATGCCCATGGCCTGCTGCGGCGCGTACTTCTTCATCCAGTCCACGTACTTGGTCAGGGCATAGACGGCGGCCGGGCTGTTGGTGGCGCCGCCGCGTGAAACCGACGCGCCTACCGGCGTGCACTTGTCGTCGGCCACGCGGATGCCCCACTCGTCCACCGGCATGCCGTTGGGCAGGCCCTTGTCGGCGGCGCCGGCCATGGACAGCCACGCGTCGGTGAAGCGCCAGCCCAGCGACGGATCCTTCTTGCCGTAGTCCATGTGGCCATAGACCTTCTTGCCGTCCAGTTCCTTGACGTCGTTGGAGAAGAAGTCGGCGATGTCCTCGTAGGCGGACCAGTTGGTGGGGACGCCCAGCTCGTAGCCGTACTTGGCCTTGAACTTGTCCTTCAAGTCCTGGCGCGCGAACCAGTCGGCGCGGAACCAGTAGACGTTGGCGAACTGCTGGTCGGGCAGCTGATAGAGCTTGCCGTCGGGCGCGGTGGTGAACTTGGTGCCGATGAAATCCTTGAGGTCCAGGTTGGGATTGGTCCATTCCTTGCCCGCGCCCGCCATGTAGTCGGACAGCGGCAGGATGGCGCCGTAACGGTAGTGCGTGCCGATCAGGTCGGAATCGGAGATCCAGCCGTCATAGATGGATTTGCCAGACTGCATGGAGGTCTGCAGCTTCTCGACCACGTCGCCTTCCTGGATCAGGTCGTGATTGACCTTGATGCCGGTGATCTCGGCGAAGGCCTTCGCCAAAGTCTTGGACTCGTACTCGTGCGTGGTGATGGTTTCGGACACCACGCTGATTTCGTTCACCCCTTTAGCCTTGAGCTTGGCGGCGGCGTCGATGAACCATTTCATCTCGGCCATCTGCTGGTCCTTGGACAGCGATGAAGGCTGGAACTCCGAATCGACCCACTTCTTCGCTTCCGGTTCGCCGGCCCAGGCCGCCGAAGTCCCGATCAGGGCGATAGCGGCCGCCATGGCGTGCATGCGCAATTTCATGACCTGTCTCCTCGATAAATCTTCCCCATCGTTTGCTGCGGACCGCTGGCCGGGGAAGATGCTGGCCGATAGTCCTTCCACTACCTCTTGAATATCCGAGGGGTCTGGCGCCCCTCTTCAGCCTTTCCGCATGACGAAGGCCAGCAGCAGCATGGACGCGATGAAGCTGATCCACACCGATGGCGGCTCGTCCAGTGAAAACCATTCCGCCGCCTTCTGGCCGAGCCCCAGGAATGCCAGGTTGAGCCAGGCCGCGGCCATCAGGCCGATGAACAGGCGGTCACCGCGCGTGGTACGCAGGGGCAGGAAACCCTTGCGCTCCGTCGTGGGCGATTTCAATTCCCAGACCGTCATGCCGACCAGCATCAAAACGATGCAGGAAAAGAACACGGCGACGGGCGTGGTCCATACCATCCAGCTGAACATGATCGAGTTCTCCTGGTATTCCTTGCACCTACACCCGGCCCATCGCGAAGCCCTTCGCGATGTAGTGCCGCACGAACCAGATCACGATGCCGCCCGGCACGATGGTCAGCACGCCGGCCGCCGCCAGCACGCCCCAGTCCATGCCGGAAGCCGACACGGTGCGGGTCATGGTGGCGACGATGGGCTTGGCGTTGACCGAGGTCAGCGTGCGCGCCAGCAGCAGCTCCACCCAGCTGAACATGAAACAGAAGAACGCGGCCACGCCCACGCCCGACTTGATCAAGGGCAGGAAAATGGTCAGGAAAAATCGCGGGAAGGAATACCCGTCGACATAGGCGGTCTCGTCGATTTCGCGCGGCACGCCCGACATGAAGCCCTCCAGGATCCATACCGCCAGCGGCACGTTGAACACCAGGTGCGCCAGCGCCACCGCCAGGTGCGTATCCATCAGGCCGAACGAGCTGTACAGCTGGAAGAACGGCAGCAGAAACACCGCGGGCGGCGTCATGCGGTTGGTCAGCAGCCAGAAGAACACATGCTTGTCGCCGATGAAGCGGTAGCGCGAGAACGCGTAGGCCGCGGGCAGCGCCACCGCCAGCGAGATCACGGTATTGATGACCACGTAGATCAGCGAGTTGATGTAGCCGGAGTACCAGGCCGGGTCCGTGAAGATGGTGCGGTAGTGCTCGAAGGTGAAGTCGCGCGGCCACAAGGTCAGGGAGCTGACGATTTCGGTATTGGTCTTGAACGACATGTTCAGCATCCAGTACAGCGGCAGGATGGCGAACACCAGGTACAAGGTCAGGAAGACGCCGCGCCAGCGGGAATTTTTCTCACGCATTTGCGCGCTCCTCGTCGAAGCCACCGGTGGTTCCGGCGCGCTGCATCCAGTTGTAGAGGATGAAACACAAGAGCAGGATGATCAGGAAATAGACGATCGAGAAGGCGGCCGCCGGCCCCAGGTCGAACTGGCCCACCGCCTTCTGCGTCAGGTACTGCGACAGGAAAGTGGTGGCGTTGCCGGGCCCGCCGCCCGTCAGCACGAAGGGCTCGGTATAGATCATGAAGCTGTCCATGAAGCGCAGCAGCACCGCAATCATGAGCACCCCGCGCATCTTGGGCAGCTGGATGTAGCGGAACACCGCCAGGCGCGACGCGCCGTCGATGCGGGCGGCCTGGTAATAGGCGTCCGGGATGGCGCGCAGGCCGGCGTAGCACAGCAGCGCCACCAGCGGCGTCCAGTGCCAGACGTCCATGATCAGCACCGTGATCCAGGCATCGAAATCGTTGCCGGTGTAGTTGTAGTCCACCCCCAGCCAGGACAGCGTGGCGCCCAGCAGGCCGATGTCGGTGCGCCCGAACACCTGCCAGATGGTGCCCACCACGTTCCACGGGATCAGCAGCGACAGCGCGATGATCACCAGCACGGCGGACGCGCGCCAACCGCTGGCCGGCATGGACAAGGCCAGCAGGATGCCCAGCGGAATCTCGATGGCCAGCACCGCCAGCGAAAAGCCGATCTGGCGGAACAGCGCGCCGTGCAACTCTTCGTCCTGCAACACGGCGGCATACCACTCGGTGCCGACGAAGACGCGGCGCTCGGGCGAAATGATGTCCTGCACCGAGTAGTTGACGATGGTCATCAGCGGCAGGATGGCCGAGAACGCCACGCACAGCACCACGGGCAGGACCAGGAACCAGGCCCGGTGATCTATGGGTTTCATCGGATCAGCTCCTCGTTGCGGTAGAAGCAGGTGTGCGGATTCACGACCGACAGCCAGACCGTGCCGCCGGCGGCGGCCGGAACGATGTTGCTGCCCAGCCTGGCCCGCACCGGGGTGCCCTCGAAGTCCGCCACCAGCAGCGTGTACGTGCCTACGTCCTGTACCCGCTCCACGCGCATGGCCACGGCGCCGGGCGCGCCCGGCTCCGTGATGCGCAGGTACTCCGGACGCACGCCCAGTTTCACGGGACCCGCGCCGTCCAGCTTGGCCGCCATCTCCGCCGGGATCCCGGCGACGCGGCTCTTGCCCACTTCCAGGCCGCCGTCGCGCCATTGCGCCGGCAGGAAGTTCATGCCCGGCGAGCCGATGAAATGGCCCACGAAGGTGTGCGCCGGCCGCTGGAACAGGTCATCCGCACTGCCCACCTGCACCGCCCGGCCGCGCGCCATCACCATGACCTCGTCGGCGAAGGTCAGCGCCTCGGTCTGGTCGTGCGTCACGTAGATCAGCGTCAGCTTGAACTCGTGGTGGATTTCCTTGAGCTTGCGGCGCAACTCCCATTTGAGCTGCGGATCGATCACGGTCAGCGGCTCATCGAACAGGATCGCCGACACGTCGCTGCGCACCAGTCCGCGCCCCAGCGAGATCTTCTGCTTGGCATCGGCGGTGAGGCCGCTGGCGCGCCGGTCCAGCACATTGGACATTTCCAGCATCTCGGCGATGCGCCCGACGCGCTCGCGGATGAGTTTCGGCGCCATGCCGCGGTTGCGCAGCGGAAACGCCAGGTTCTCGGCCACCGTCATGGTGTCGTACACCACCGGGAACTGGAACACCTGGGCGATGTTGCGCGCCTGCGGCGTCTTGTCCGTGACGTCCTGGCCGTCGAACAGGATGCGCCCGTGCGACGGCCGCAGCAGGCCAGACACGCAATTGAGCAAGGTGGTCTTGCCGCAGCCCGACGGCCCCAGCAAGGCATAGGCGCCACCATCCCTGAAGGTGAAGGCCAGCGGCAACAGGGCGTAGTCCTCGTCGGTCTTGGGATCGGCCACGTAGGAATGGGACAGGTCCAACTCGATCTGCGCCATCAGGCCGTCTCCCCCGCGCCCACCGGCTGCCGGGGCGCGGCCAGCAGCGCGCCGCCCGCGCCGAAGGCATAGGTCTGCGCCGGGTCGAAGTACAGCTGTACGCGGTGGTCCAGGGTATAGCGATGGACGCCAGGCAATTGCGCCACCACGTCGCCCGCGGGCGTCTGCGCGTGCACGAAGGTGTCCGACCCGGAGATCTCGGCCAGTTTCACCACGCCCGGCAGCACGATGTGGCCCGGCCGCGCTTCCACGTCCAGCGCGCCGGCGCGCAGGCCGGCGGTGATGTCCGCATCGGCGCCTGACGGCAGCGCCCGTTCGACCGCCACGTCTCCTTGCAGGACGAAGCCGGTAGCCGTGCGCTTGGCGGAGAACAGGTTCATGGGCGGATCGCTGAAGGCGCGCGCCACGCGTATGGAGTTGGGCCGGTGGAAGACTTCGGCCGTGGGGCCGTATTGCAGCAATTCGCCGGCGTCGAGCACCGCGGTGTGGCCGCCCAGTAACAGGGCTTCGCCCGGTTCGGTGGTGGCGTAGACCACCGTGGAACGCCCTTCGGCGAACAATTCGGAAAGTTCGTCGCGCAATTCCTCGCGCAGCTTGTAGTCCAGATTGACCAGGGGCTCGTCCAGCAGGATCAGCGGCGCGTCCTTGGCCAGGGCCCGCGCCAGCGCCACCCGCTGCTGCTGTCCGCCGGACAGTTCCGAGGGATAGCGTTCCAGCAGATGGTCGATATGCAGCCGCGCCGCCATGGCGCGGACCTTTTCGGCAATGTCGCCCGCCCCGCGCAGCTTGAGCGGCGAGGCGATGTTGTCGTAGACCGACATGGACGGGTAATTGATGAACTGCTGGTAGACCATGGCGACGTTGCGCTGCCGCACCGGCACGCCGGTCACGTCGGCGCCATCGGCCAGCACGCGGCCTTCGGTGGGCCGGTCCAGTCCGGCCATGATGCGCATCAGCGAGGTCTTGCCCGCCAGGGTGGCCCCCAGCAATACCGTCATGGCGCCCGCGACGGGGGCCAGGCTCATGGGATACAGGTGCGTCTGCGAGCCGGCCCGCAAACCTATCCTGTCCAAGTTCAGCTGCATCTGGTCTCCTCTACCTACTAATACGTCCCTGTTTTTACGGCGGACTTCGGTATTCGGTACAGCGGCTCGGCCTGCATTCAATCGAACAACAGGATGAGCATACTCTTTCAGATAGCTTTCGTTTATTGTGCGTTTTACTCAAGAAGCGAACAAAAAACAATCTTGCGGCGCGTCATTATTTTTCGCTTTTGTTGTTTTACTATACGAACATGACACTGAACCCCAGACAGAGCGCCCTGATCGAAATGGTGCGGGCCCAAGGCTCGGCTTCGATCGAGGAACTCGCCAAACGCTTTGACGTCACGCTGCAGACGGTGCGGCGCGACGTCAACATTCTTTCCGAAGCGGGCCTGCTGTCGCGCTTTCATGGCGGTGTGCGCATCGAGGCGTCCACCATCGAGAACATCGCCTACCGCAAGCGCCAGGGCCTGCACGCCGCCGGCAAGCAGCGCATCGCCGAAGCCGTGGCGCGCGCCGTGCCCGACGGCTGTTCGCTGATCCTGAACATCGGCACCACCACCGAAGCCATCGCGCGCGCCCTGCTGCGCCACCGCGGCCTGCGCGTCATCACCAACAACCTGCACGTCGCCGACATCCTCTCGGACAACCCGGACTGCGAAGTCATCGTGGCCGGCGGCGTGGTGCGTTCGCGCGACCGCGGCATCGTCGGCGAAGCCACCATGGACTTCATCCGCCAGTTCAAGGTCGACATCGGCCTGATCGGCATTTCCGGCATCGAGGCCGACGGCACCCTGCGCGACTACGACTTCCGCGAAGTGCGGGTCGCGCGGACCATCATCGAACAATCGCGCGAAGTCTGGCTGGCCGCCGACAGCAGCAAATTCAAGCGCCAGGCCATGGTGGAACTGGCGCATATCTCGCAAATCGACCGGTTCTTCACCGATGCGCATCCGCAAGAACCGCTGGCCCAGGTCCTGCTGGACGCCGGCGTGCGCTGCGACGTTGCCGCAGCCCCGAATACCTTGAAGCAAACACCTTGAACGCCATGAACCAACCGCTAGCCTCCGTCGCCCCGCCCGACCGCAACCGTCTCCTGAACACGCTGGACAACACGCACTCCTGGGACGTAATCGTCATCGGTGGCGGCGCCACCGGCCTGGGCACGGCCGTCGATGCCGCCTCGCGCGGCTATCGCACCCTGCTTATCGAAGGCGCGGACTTCGCCAAGGGCACCTCCAGCAAGGCCACCAAGCTGGTGCACGGCGGCGTGCGCTATCTGGCGCAGGGCAACGTCAGCCTGGTGCGCGAAGCGCTGCATGAGCGCGGTCTGCTCAACCGCAACGCGCCGCACCTGGTGTGGCCGCTGGGCTTCGTGGTGCCGGCCTACAACCTGTTCGACCAGCCCTTCTACGGCGTCGGCCTGAAGATGTACGACATGCTGGCCGGCAAGTTGAACCTGGCGCCGAGCCGCTGGCTGTCGCGCCGCGACACGCTGGCCAACGCGCCAACCCTGGCCGAGAACGTGCAGGGCAAGAACCTCAAGGGCGGCGTGCTGTATTACGACGGCCAGTTCGACGACGCGCGCCTGGCAATGAGCCTGATGCGCACACTGTTCGACCTGGGCGGCACGGCGGTGAACTACATGCGCGCCACCGGCCTGACCATGACGGGCGGCAAGGTCGACGGCGTGACGGTGCAGGACGCGATCGGCGGCGCCAGCTTCACGCTGCGCGCCCGCTGCGTGGTCAACGCCACCGGCGTGTGGGTAGATGCGGTGCGCCGCATGGAAGACAAGAATGCGCAGACCATGGTCGCGCCCAGCCAGGGCGTGCACCTGACCTTGCCGCAGGATTTCCTGCCGGGCAAGCGCGCCATCCTGATCCCCAAGACCGACGACGGCCGTGTGCTGTTCGTGGTGCCATGGAACGGCCACACCATCGTCGGCACCACCGATACGCCGCGCGACGACCTGCCGCTGGATCCGCAGGCCGGCGCCCAGGACGTGGATTTCATCCTGAGCACGGCGGCGCGCTACCTCAGCCGCAAGCCCACGCGTGATGACGTCACCAGCGTCTGGGCGGGGCTGCGTCCGCTGGTCAAGGCCACCGGCGAAGCCTCCACCAAGGCCCTGTCGCGCGAGCACACCATCCTGGTGTCCAAGGCCGGGCTGGTGACCGTCACCGGTGGCAAGTGGACCACCTACCGGCGCATGGCGCAGGACGTGGTGGACACGGCCATCCAGCACCAGCTGCTGACCCAGGCCAGCTGCCGCACGGAATCGCTGCCGCTGCATGGCGCGGCGGGCCTGGCGCCCTCGCAGGAACATGCCGGTACGCCGGACAGCTACTACGGCAGCGACCTGCCGGCCTTGAAGGCGCTGCCTGGCGCCGAGCGCATGCTGGTCAAGAGCAGCGGCCTGTCGGAGGCGCACGTGCGTTTCGCCGCGCGCTACGAACTGGCGCGCAGCGCCGAGGACGTGCTGGCACGCCGCAACCGCGCCCTGTTCCTGGACGCCGAGGCTGCGATGTTGGCCGCGCCGGAAGTCGCGCGCATCCTGGCGGAAGAGCTGGGACACGATGCCGCCTGGCAGCAGCGCACCTTGCAGGACCTTGAAGTGGTCGCGGCGAATTACCGTCTCAAGTAGCGCGGTGGGCAATGGGTCGCGCGTGCTCGCGAGCGGCTTTCTTGCGCTCGCTCTCACGCGCCGCACCCATCGCCTACGGGACTCTTAGCCGGCTCTTCTGGATCATCGCCTCGAACGTGCGCAGCAGCGCCGGGTCGCACTTGGAGCCGGCCTCCTGGTTCAGGATGCGCATGATCTCCGCGTGCGTGCGCGCCGGGTGATAGGGCCGCGCGTCGCCTAGCGCGTCGTAGGAATCAGCCAGCGAAATGATGCGCGAATGCAGCGGGATGTCCTCGCCGGACAAGCCGGCCGGATAGCCCGAACCGTCGAAATGCTCGTGGTGGTGGCGCACCGCCAGCGCGATCAACTCGCGTTGCGGAATATCGCTGTGCATGATGATGTCGGCGCCCGCCGCGGCGTGCGCCTTCATGATTTCCCAATCGTCCGGGTCCAGCCGCTTGGGGGAGTACAGCACGCGGTCCGGCGTGCCGATCTTGCCGATGTCGTGCAGGCGGGCGGCAACCGCGATCGCCTCCTGCTCCGCTGCGGGCAGGCCGCAGGCCCCTGCCAGCGCCACGCTCAGCGCAACAACTCTTTCGGAATGGCGGCCTGTGGCAGCGTCGCGCGCCCGCATGGCGGCGAACAAGGCCGCCACGCAGGAACCAGCAGGATATTCGGGTACGTCTGGAGGCATCGGTCATCGCGCGCAGGCGGTTCGTGCCGCGTTGCGCCGTATCAAAAGGTCGCGATTCTGACACATTGCGCAGCAATCCTTGCCGATCAGATGCCGCGCCCCAGACCAAAGCAGAGCCGGGCCGTCCGCGGACTTGCCGCGCGATGGCGCCGGCTGCGCCAGGCCTCAGCCCTTCAACCTGTCCAGCAGCGCGTTCGCCACGCCCACGGAAGACGCCGGATTTTGGCCCGTGACCAGCAGGCCGTCGCCGACCACATGCGGCTGCCAGTCGGGACCGCTGGTGTACAGCCCGCCCAATTGCTTGAGTTCATCCTCCACCAGGAACGGCACCACGTCGGTCAACTGCACCGCGGCCTCTTCCGCATTGGAGAAACCGGTGACCTGCCTGCCCTGCACCAGCGGCTTGGCGTCGGCCGTCTTGGCGTGACGCAGCACGCCGGGCGCGTGGCACACGGCCGCCACCGGCTTGCCCGCCGCCAGCATGGTTTCGATCAGCGCGACCGAATTCGGATCTTCCGCCAGATCCCATAAAGGGCCGTGGCCGCCGGGATAGAACACGGCGTCGTAATCGGCCGCCTGCACCTGCGCAAGCCGCAGCGTGGTGGCCAGTAGCCGCTGTGCGTCCTGATCCTGGCGAAAGCGCCGCGTATCGTCGGTCTGGGCGTCGGGATCGTCGCTCTTGGGATCCAGCGGCGGTTGTCCGCCTGCAGGCGACGCCAGCGTGACCTGGGCGCCGGCGTCGACGAACGCATAGTACGGCGCGGCGAATTCCTCCAGCCAGAATCCGGTCTTGCGGCCGGTGTTGCCCAGCGTGTCGTGGGAAGTCAGCACGATCAGGATGTTCATTTGGCGCTCCTTTCGTCCGGGCCGACGCGCACGATGCGCTTGCCGGCGTTTTCACCCTTGAGCAGCCCGATCAGGCCGCGCGGCGCGTTTTCCAGCCCATCGACCACGTCCTCGCGATACTTGATGCGGCCTTGCTTGATCAAGCCTTCCATCGCCTCGCGGAATTCGCCGTAACGGTGAGCGTACTCGTTGAAGATGATGAAGCCCTGCATCTTGAGGCGCTTGGTGAGGATGGTGCGCATCAGCAGGCCCAGGCGGTCCGGCCCCTGCGGCTGGCTGGTGGCGTTGTAGGCCGAGATCAGGCCGCAGACCGGTATCCGCGCGCGCGGATTCAAAAGCGGCAGCACCGCGTCGAAAACCGCCCCGCCCACGTTTTCGAAATACACGTCGATGCCCTGCGGCACGGCGCGCGCCAGGCGGCCCGGCAGGTCGGGCGCCTTGTGGTCCAGGCAGTCGTCAAAGCCCAGTTCCTGGACCGCATAGCGGCATTTGTCCGCGCCGCCGGCGATGCCGACCACCTTGCAGCCGTGGATCTTGGCGATCTGGCCGACCACCGCGCCCACCGCCCCGCTGGCCGCGGCCACCACCACGGTCTCGCCCGCCTTGGGCTGGCCGATGTCCAGCAAGCCCATGTAGCCGGTGAAGCCCGGCATGCCCAGCACGCCCAGCGAATAGGACGGGTGCTCGGGATCGGGCCCCAGCCGCAGCAGGCCGGCGCCGTCGGACAGCGCGTAGTCCTGCCAGCCGGATTGCGCCAGCACCCACTCGCCCGGCCGGTAATCAGGGTGATTGGAGGCCTCGACCCGCGTCACCGTGCCGCCGACCATGGCCGCGCCGACCTGCACCGGTTCGGCATAGGACGGCGCGTCGCTCATGCGGCCGCGCATATAGGGATCGAGCGACAGGTACACGGTGCGCAGCAGCACCTGGCCTGGCCCCGGCTGTGGAACTTCGCCGGTTTCCAGGCGGAAATCGCTGTCGGCCGGCTCGCCCTGCGGGCGCGCGGCGAGCACGATGCGACGGTTGATGGAAGACGATTGCGGCATGACGGTCCAGCCTCCTGCAAGGAAGCCGCCCGGGCCTTGCGGGAACAGCCCGGGTGGCGGGATGGGTACCGGGCCATTACACCATCGATGCTCGCGCGGCCGGCCCGTAACCCTGGCCGCTGCTCCCCTTTTAATTAATTAATAATTTAATTAACATAGGCCGCATGCGTTCTACTTCCTCCACCCCACCTCGCCGGCCCGGCCGTCCGCCGCGCCCCGACAACGCCGCCGCGCGCGCCAATCTACTGGACGTCGCCACCGGCCTGTTCGCGGCCCAGGGCGTCGCGGCCACCACGCTTACGCATATCGCGCAGCGCGCCGGCGTCACCACGGCGATGGTGCACTACTACTTCAAGAGCCGCGACCAACTCATAGACGCGGTGGTGGAGGAGCGGATCCTGCCGGTCATCGGTTTTGTCTGGTCGCCCGTGCCGCAGGCGCAGGATCCCGCGGCGGACCCTCCTGCCGCCGTGCGGGCCTTCATCACTGAGGTCGTCGGCCGCCTGGTGCAAAGCGCCGCCGAACGGCCCTGGCTGCCCGCCTTGTGGCTGCATGAGGTCGTCAATGAAGGCGGCCAATTGCGTGACCGCGTGCTGCGCCATCTGCCTGTTGAACGCCTGCAGACTCTGATTGGCCTGATCGCCGAAAGCCAACGCGTGGGCGCCATCACGCCGGGCGTGGAGCCGCGCCTGGTGTTTCTTTCCATCCTGGGCCTGACCTTGCTGCCGCTTGCCACCTCCAGCCTGTGGCGGCGCGTGCTGCAGGACGACGCCCAGGCGCAATCCATCGACACCCGCGCGATCGCGGCGCACGCAATCGCCATGCTGACGGGCGGCCTGTTCTCGCCGTCCGTTTCGATTTCCGCTCCTCCAGGACGCTGACCATGCGCATCCCTCCCGTCTTGCGCCGCCCCCTGCCCGCCAGCGCGCTGGTCTTGCTTGCCCTGGGCGGCTGCGGCAAGGAAGACCACGCCTTCTTCCAGGGCTACGCCGAAGGCGAATACGTCTACGTGGCGTCCTCCGAGGCCGGCAGGCTGGCCGAGCTGCCGGTGCGGCGCGGCCAGCAAGTGGCGGCCGACGCGCCGCTGTTCGCGCTGGAAGCCACGCGCGAAACCGCGGCGCGCGACCAGGCCAGCGCGCAATTGGCCGCCGCCGTGGCGCAGCAGGAAGACATCGCCACCGGTAAACGCCCGGCGGAAGTCGACGTCAACCGCGCCCAGCTGGCGCAGGCCGAGGCCGCCAGCCGTCGCTCCGCGGCGCAACTGCGGCGCGATACCGACCAGTTCCGCATCGGCGGCATCGCCCGCGCGCAGCTGGACGACAGCCGCGAACAGGCGCAGTCGGACGCGGCACGGGTGCGCGAACTGCAGGCCCAACTGGAAGTGGCCCGCCTGCCCGGCCGCGACGAACAGCGCCGCGCCCAGGCCGCCGAGGTCGATGCGGCCAAGGCCGCCCTGGCCCAGGCCGAATGGACGCTGGCGCAGAAGCGCCTGGCCGCGCCGGCCGCGGGACTGGTGTTCGACACGCTCTATCGCGTGGGCGAATGGGTGCCCGCAGGCAGTCCGGTGGTCAGCCTGTTGCCGCCGGGCAATATCAAGGTGCGCTTCTTCGTGCCGGAGGAAGCGCTGGGCGCGCTCAAGATGGGCCAGCAGGCCACCGTGCGCTGCGACGCCTGCGGCGATCCCATACCCGTGCGCATCGACTACATCTCGACCCAGGCCGAGTACACGCCGCCCGTGATCTACAGCCGCGAGAGCCGCAGCAAGCTGGTGTACATGGTGCAGGCCCGGCCCGCGCCCGAGGCCGCCGCGCGGCTGCACCCAGGTCAGCCAGTGGAGGTTACGCAGCAATGAACGCGCCGGCCGCCACGCAAGCGTCCAACGGACAATACGTCATCGACGTGCACGGGCTGAACAAGCGCTTCGGCGACAAGCACGTCGTCAACGACGTGTCGCTGCAGGTGCGCGAGGGCGAGATCTTCGGCTTCCTGGGTCCCAACGGCAGCGGCAAGACCACCTGCATCCGCCTGATGTGCGGCCTGTTGACGCCGGACTCGGGCAGCGGCACTTGCCTGGGCTACGACATCCTGCGCGACAGCGAGCAGATCAAGCGGCACGTCGGCTACATGACGCAGAAGTTCTCCTATTGGGACGATCTGACCATACGCGAGAACCTGGATTTCGTGGCGCGCATGTATGGCATGCCGGACCGCAAAGCCACCGTGGACCGCGCGCTGGAAGATCTGGGGCTGCAAAGCCGCGCCAAACAGCTGACCGGATCCTTGTCCGGCGGCTGGAAGCAGCGGCTGGCCTTGGCGGCCTGCCTGCTGCATCAGCCGAAACTGCTGCTGCTGGACGAACCCACCGCGGGCGTGGACCCAACCGCCCGTCGCGACTTCTGGGAGCAGCTGCATGAGCTGGCGGCGCGCGGCATATCGGTGCTGGTCAGCACGCACTACATGGACGAGGCCGAGCGCTGCCACAAGCTGGCCTACATCTCCTACGGCAAGCTGCTGACGCAGGGTACGGCCGAGGACGTCATCGCCGAACAGGGCCTGACCACCTGGGCCATCCACGGCCACAACCTGGTGCCGCTGGCGCAGCGGCTGCGCGGCGCGCCAGGCGTGGACCAGACCGTGGCCTTCGGCTCCGCCCTGCACATCAGCGGCCGCGACGCGGCGCTGCTGGAACGCACGCTACGGGATGCCATCGCCGGCCAGGACCTGAGCCTGGAACGCATCGACACCAGCCTGGAAGACGTCTTCATCTACCTGATGAAGCGTTCCACCGACAATTTCGCGAGCCCGCCATGATGCGCCATCTGCAAGGCTTTTCCTGGTCGCGCTGGTGGAGCATGGTGCTCAAGGAGTTCCTGCAGCTGCGCCGCGACCGCATCACCTTCGGCATGATAGTGGGCCTGCCCATCATGCAACTGGCGCTGTTCGGCTACGCCATCAACACCAATCCCAAGCAGATGCCGACGGCGGTCATCACCGCCGACCACAGCCCCTTCACGCGCAGTTTCGTCGCGGCGATGAAATCGTCGGACTACTTCCACATCATCGAGGAACTGGACACCGAAGAGGCCGGACGCACGGCGCTGGCCCAGGGCCGCGTGCTGTTCGTGTTGACCATCCCGCCGGACTTCAGCCGCAAGCTGCTGCGCGGCGAGCGTCCCGCGCTGCTGATCGAGGCCGACGCCACCGACCCCATGGCGACCGGCTTGGCTCTGGGCGCGGCCACGCAGCTGTCGCAGGCGGTGGCGACCAAGGACCTGACCGGCCCGCTGGCCAGCCTGGCGGGCGGCCAGCCGCCCTTCGACGTATTGGTGCACCAGCTCTACAACGAGGAGCAGATTTCGCAGTACAACACCGTGCCCGGACTGATGGGCGTGATCCTGACCATGACGCTGGTGATGATGACCGGCCTGGCCATGACGCGCGAGCGCGAACGCGGCACCATGGAAAACCTGCTGGCGATGCCGGTGCGGCCGCTCGAAGTGATGACGGGCAAGATCGTGCCTTACATCGCGATCGGCCTGATCCAGTCCAGCATCATCCTGCTGGCCGCGCACTTCGTGTTCCACGTGCCGTTCCTGGGGTCGCTGCTGGCCGTGTACCTGTCCGCGCTGGTGTTCGTCGCCGCCAACCTGACGGTGGGCATCACGCTGTCGTCGCTGGCGCAGAACCAGTTGCAGGCCATGCAGCTGACCATGTTTTATTTCCTGCCCAATATGCTGCTGTCCGGCTTCATGTTCCCGTTCCAGGGCATGCCGCTGTGGGCGCAATACCTGGGCAACCTGCTGCCCCTGACCCATTTCAACCGGCTGATCCGCGGCATCCTGCTCAAGGGCAACGGCTGGTGGGACCTGTGGCCCAGCATCTGGCCGCTGCTGCTGTTTACCTTGGTCGTGATGACCGCCGCCG